>NZ_JAGYGU010000018.1:0-76457 GCF_018991255.1 Lactiplantibacillus sp. 30.2.29
CACGCAGAAACCCACTGCGCAATTTCAAATACGAGTCTTCTTCTAGCCCGGGAAACCCGCCCGGACAAGAAGAACTTCGCCCTTGAGCATTGTCTGCCACCCCCTCCAGTCGGGAACCCGCTCGAATGGCGGATGAACGACCACCTATCCAGGTACAATTGACCATTGAATATTAGAAACTGGATCTTTGTACAAACTTTGATCCAACATCAATGATCACTTGCGGCTTTTAATGCCGATGAGATGGTCTGAAGGTTGTTCACTAGTCTTGAGATTAAAAAGATGAGTTGACAAAATTGCTATTCGTTTAAAATTTAAGACGTTACTATTTCAGACAAGTTGGACAATTCCTGACAGGTTCAGTGATGCTTATAGTTCATCGTCTAAAACCACGAGAAAAGCAGCTAAATATTACCGGCTATTGGCCAAACAGTTGACTGTCAAAATGACGAGCGCAATACACATGATTTAGCTTTATTATAACCGCTTTCATCCGCGGTGTCAGTTAGCAACTGATCAGGTGGTGGGGCAAGCGTGCGTGCCGCAATGAAAAGACCAGGGTTAGTTTGGAAAATTCACAACTAAATGATGACCAGAATAAATTATTTTTGTACTTAAATCCTGATTTAGCGGGATTATTCCAGTTTGTTAATGAAAAGACACTATGAAAATAATGAGAAAATAGCTTGAAATCACTTGCTTGACCGCCTATGATTGCGACACGTATTTTATTTAGCACCAACTGGTTTTGCACTAACGAAGGATTATCGGACAAAAGGGATGGGGACTTTTATGAAAGCAAAAAAGGGTTGGTTAGCAGCGACCTTCTTTGCTGGGACGCTATTGCTAGCAGGGTGTGGTAGCTCTAAGGCGAGTGACCAGAAGCAGGATGCAACTAACCATTATAATTATGTGTATGTGTTAGACCCGGATAATTTTGATTATACCGCTTCATCTAAGCAGAACAACTCGGATGTGGTCTCGAACTTCGAGGATGGGCTGCTAGAACGAAATCCATACGGGAAGTTAACGGGGGACTTAGCGAAGTCGTGGTCGGTCAGCAAAGACGGTAAGACCTACACGTATCACTTACGTAAGGGCGTCAAATGGGTCGACAGTGAAGGCAATCAACACGGGACCGTCAAAGCACAGGATTTTGTGACGGGACTTAAACACGCGGTCGCGGCTAAATCCGAACAGTTATACGTGGTTCAGAATAGTATCAAGGGGTTGAACGCGTATGTGACGGGTAAGAGTAAGGACTTTTCGACGGTCGGTGTCAAGGCGTTGAACGATGATACGGTGCAATACAAGCTGAACAAGCCTGAAACGTACTGGAATTCCAAGTTGACGTACGGCGTGATGTACCCAGTCAACGCACAATTCTTGAAGCAAAAGGGATCCGATTTTGGCAAAGTGTCTGCGGACAGCATTTTGTATAACGGGCCATACGTTTTGGCTAACTTCACTTCGAAATCAGTCTTGAAGTACAAGGCCAATCCTAATTACTGGGATAAATCACATGTCTACTTGAAGACCATCACGCTGACCTATGACGATGGGAGTAATCCAGATGGACTCTATAAGTCGTTTGAAAAGGGCAATTACAGCTTTGCACGGGTCTATCCAGGTTCCGCCGGCTACAAGACGGTCTTGAAGCAGAATAAGAATAATATTATTTGGACGAGTCAAGATTCAAGCATCTTTAATTTCACCTTTAACCTGAATCGGCAGTCTTATAACTACACTTCCAAGAAGACGGAACAGCAAAAGCTGGATACCCGGAAGGCGATTTTGAATCAGAATTTCCGGTTAGCCATTCAATTTGCCTTTAATAAAGCCGATTATAACGCCCAAGTTAACGGGAAAGTCGGTGCGGATAAAGGGTTGCGTAACGAAATCACGCCACCATCCTTTGTTTCGATCAATGGCAAGGACTACGGCACGCAGCTGCAAGCAGACGTGGCAAATACGGACTTTAGCGATATCAAGTTGGCGGATGGTCAGGACGGCACGTACCAACCAGCTAAAGCGAAGAAGTATCTGGCAAAGGCGCTGGCTGAATTGAAGTCGCAAGGAGTCAGTGGCCCAATTCATCTCGACTTACCGGTGGACGAAAAGGCGTCCTTGAATCTGAATCAAGCTAAATCGTTCAAGAAGTCCGTCGAGACCACGTTAGGTAAACAAAATGTGGTCATTGATCTACAACTCCTGAGTGACGATAAGTTCAATGCTGCGACCTTTAACGCGACAACGGGTAAGACGGATGACTTTGACCTCAGCAATGCGTCTGGTTGGACACCAGATTACGATGATCCATCAACGTATCTGGAAATCTACAATCCAACTTCCGGGGCAGAATTGTTCACCTTGGGCTTGGATCCAACGGCGAAAGCAGATTCTTCAGCTTCCAATGCCGCCGCAATCAAGGCAGTTGGGCTTGACGAATACGGTAAGCTATTAGACAAAGCTGAAGCCATTAATACTGATCCGGCCGCGCGCTATAAGGCGTTTGCAAATGCCGAAGCGTGGTTACTGAACAGTGGGATCACGATTCCAGTCAATTCTGGTGGTGCCGGTGCCATCGTCAGTCGCGTTGCACCGCTCAGTGGACCATACGCACCATCCGGAATTGGTGATGGTCGTTACAAGTTCTTAAAGGTTCAAAAGAAGCCAGTCACAACAGCCGAAGCCAAAAAAGCGAAGGCTGAATGGCTTGCAAAGCGTAAACAAATTGCGCAGGAGGCCGCGACGAATTAAGTCGGCACTTGCACGGCGGGAAGAGGGCTAGCAATGGACTAGCCTTTTTTCTGTATCTAATAGTTACGAGCTGTTTCGACGATTCACAAGGAAGTGATAATAGTGAAGAAATACTTGTTTTATCGCGTGCTACGGTCGCTGCTGAGTATCTTCTTGGTGACGACGCTGACCTATATCATGATTTATTCACTCGTCCCGCGCCGTGATATTTTTAAAGCCGACCCGATGATCAGCAAGCTGAGCACTAGCCCTGACCAGCTCGTCGATTACAAGAATACGGCCTACGACAAGATGAATTATATCGATTATCTGGATACTAAGTCACTGCTCAATCAAGCCAGTCGTCCGGGGCAAACGGTGACCGCCGCCCATACAGCCATCAATACTGAGCGGCTGCGTCAGTGGGCCAGCCAGCACCGCTATACGCTCCATCGGTATCCGCAGAGTGGCAGCTATTATGCCACCCGCGAGTTACCGCTGTGGCAACGGGTGACCAAGTTCTATTCGGGCTTGATTCAGATCGATACCCCCTGGGCGGTGCATGATCCAGCTAATCCGAAGCTGCCCCGTTATCTAAAAGTCAGTCATGATCCGATTGTTGGCTGGGCCTTGATTGGGTCTGGAACGCGGTATAAGTATCAATTGTATGTCAATTCAACGTTTCCATTCTTGCATGAAAACTTCATCCATCTGAATTTGGGAATTTCGTACCCGACCTATGCGGGAACGCGGGTCACAGAGGTCATTGGCAGTCATCAGGGTGAAGCGGTGACCCATCAGTATAAGTTTGCGAACGGGCAGAAGTTATTCAGCACGGATGACGTTTATACGCGTCAGTATCAGCCAGTCAAACGCCAGGATCCGGCGCTCAAAGCGCAATATGGCGACAATTATACGGCCGTCTCACAACAACACCAAGACCCGTCGATGATTGGGACTTCTTTCAAAGCTGGGTTGGGCGCATTACTAATTGCTTACTTGGTTGCGATTCCCATGGCGATTTTGATGGCGCGCTACAAAGGTCAGTGGTTCGACAAACTGGGGACGGGTATCGTGACCGCCCTAATTGCAGTACCTAGTCTGGCGTTCATCTACGCCTTCCGCTACCTCGGCAGTGCGGTCTTCAACTTGCCAGATAGCTTCCCCACAAGTGGTGCGGGGGCCCTCGTATCCTGGATCTCGCCAACCTTGATTTTAGGCCTACTATCGGTTTCCGGCCTAGTCATCTGGTTTCGGCGTTACATGATTGACCAACAGTCTGCAGATTACGTTAAGTTCGCTAAGGTCAAAGGGCTGACGGACAACGAAATTTATCGTAAGCATATTTTTAAGAACGCCTCGTTGCCAATCGTACAAGGGTTGCCCGGTTCGATTATTGGGCTGATTGGTGGCGCAACGATGACTGAAACGATTTTCGCGATGCCCGGGATGGGGAAGATGCTACCGGATGCGATTTTAGCGCACAATAATCCGATCGTGATTGGTTTAGTCTTTATTTTTACGACGATTGCGGTCTTTTCAATTCTGTTAGGGGATATTTTGATGACGATTGTGGATCCACGAATCAAATTAACAGCGACGGGGGATGATTGAAATGGTAACTAGTCCAGATAAGCAGCACGCACCAGCTCGTCAGGAGCAACTCACGGCGGCGGATTTTAAGTTCGTTGCGTTGGATGATCAGGCGACGGAGAAAATCGATACGCCGACGTATTCCTACTGGCGGTCCGTGGCGCGGGTGTTTTTCGCGAATAAACTGACGATTGCGATGTTTATTCTGATGCTCGTCATCTTGTTGCTAGCGTTCATTCAGCCGCTGTTCAGTGGCTATAGCCTGATGAATGTCAGCAATATCAATGATTTTAGCGCTCGGTATAATTGGCCTAGCTGGCACTATTGGTTTGGCACGGATGCTGATGGTAAGTCCCTCTTTGACGCTATCTGGGCAGGGGCCCGGACCTCGATTTCGATTGGGGTGATCGCCTCACTCATTACAACGGTGATTGGCGTGGCGGTCGGCGCCTATTGGGGGAATTCTAAAAAAATCGATCGACTTATGTTGGAGATTTATAACGTCTTGTCCAACGTGCCCAATCTGCTGATTATCATCGTTTTATCGTATACCTTTGGCAATGGCTTTTGGAATCTGATTTTTGCGATGACGGTCACGACTTGGTTGGATACGGCGTATTTTATTCGCGTGCAAGTCATTTTACGCCGTGATCGTGAATATAACATCACTTCCAAGACACTCGGGACCCCAACGATACGGTTGATTGGCCGCAATATTCTACCGTACCTGACATCGGTGATCGTGACCCAATTGTCCCAGTTATTACCGGCCTTCATTTCGTTTGAAGTTTTCCTCTCGTTTTTGGGCGTTGGGTTGAGTGCCAACGTGCCGTCACTGGGACGGTTGATTTCACAATATTCGCCAGATATCACGAGCTATCCATATCTGTTCTGGTTACCCGTACTCGTGCTCGCCTTGATCACGGTGTCGCTGTATATTGTTGGGCAAAATCTGGCGGATGCGTCGGATCCACGGACTCATCGTTAGGGGGATGGTGTGATGAAACAGCAAGTTGTGTTAGCGGTTGATGATCTGTCAGTTAGTTTTCGTGTGCGCGGCCAGGATTTACAGGCGATTCGGCACGTTTCCTTAGCCTTATATGATCAGGAAATCTTGGCATTAGTCGGCGAATCTGGTTCTGGCAAGTCGGTGCTGACCAAAACGTTTACTGGCATGCTAGAGGATAACGGGCGCATCACCAGTGGCCGCATCATGTATGGCGACACCTGTTTGAGCGATTTAAAACGGGACCGGGAGTGGGATCAGATTCGGGGCAAGGGGATCACGACCATTTTTCAAGACCCGATGACGTCGCTTGATCCTATCAAAACGATTGGGTCGCAAATCGCAGAGGTCATCATCAAGCACCAGCAGAAATCGCCGGCAGAAGCAAAGGCCCAGGCAATCGAACTGATGACACGGACGGGGATTCCGGATGCGGCTGAACGCTACAACGCCTATCCATTCGAGTACTCAGGTGGCATGCGCCAGCGAATCGTGATTGCCGTCGCACTCGCTTGTCATCCACGGATCCTGATTTGTGATGAGCCGACCACCGCACTGGATGTCACGATTCAGGCGCAAATCCTGGACCTGATCAAACAACTGCAACGTGAGTACCATTTTTCAATTATTTTTATTACCCATGACTTAGGCGTCGTGGCCGCCATCGCAGACCGAATCGCGGTGATGTATGCCGGACAAATCGTGGAGTTAGGGACCTGCGACGAAATTTTTTATGACCCACGGCATCCGTACACTTGGAGCCTGTTATCGGCGTTGCCCCAACTGGCGACCGCAGACTCCGGACTCTATTCGATTCCCGGTACGCCACCATCGCTATTCCACGATATTGAAGGAGATGCCTTTGCGCCCCGTAATCGCTATGCGTTAGCGGCTGACTTCAAGCAGGAACCGCCGCAATTTGACGTTAGTCCGACGCATTGGGCGAAGACGTGGCTACTTGATCCGCGGGCCCCGAAAGTCGAAAAACCAGCACTAATTCGCAACCTCCACGCGCGGCTCGTGGCGTTGACAAAGTCGGAAATGCAGATCAGCCAAAAGACAGGAGGACCCACTAGTGACGAATGAAAAGCAGGCACTGTTGACGGTTAAAAACTTAGAAATTGCCTTTGGCGCCGGTAAACGGCGATTTGTGGCGGTCAAGGATGATAATTTTGACCTGTATCCAGGTGAGACGCTGGCCTTGGTGGGTGAATCTGGTTCGGGCAAGACAACGATTGGGCGTGCGATTTTAGGCATTATTCCGACTGCAGCCGGCACGATCACGTTTCATGGTCAACCCATCAATCAGGGCTTGGCAGCCAAAGCCCACCGTGATGTAATGCGCAAGATTCAGATGATCTTTCAAGATCCCGCGGCCTCGCTGAATGAGCGGGCTACGATCGATTATATTATCTCAGAGGGACTATTGAATTTTCACCTGTATCACTCTGAACAGGACCGACGTGAGCAAGTCGCACGGATGATCAAAGCGGTCGGCCTGTTGCCCGAGCATTTATCTCGATATCCGCATGAATTCTCAGGTGGGCAGCGGCAACGAATCGGCATCGCCCGTGCCCTGATTATGCGGCCGGAGTTGGTTGTGGCGGATGAACCGATTTCGGCACTGGACGTTTCGATTCGGGCGCAGATTCTAAACTTGCTCAAGCAATTTCAGCAGGAAAGTCAACTATCATACCTGTTCATTGCACATGATCTCTCAGTGGTCCGCTTCATTTCAGACCGAGTCGCGGTGATTCACAACGGCCGTATCCTAGAGCTTGCACCGACCGCAGAGCTCTTTGCACATCCGCTACACCCGTACACCCAATCGCTGTTGGCGGCCATTCCGATTCCGGACCCGCAGCTGGCGCGCCAGAAACAACTGGTCGCCTATCATGAAGTGGTCCATGAAGACCCGGCTGATGTGCCCCAATTCAGCGAAGTCGTGCCGGGACATTTCATTTATGCCACTCAGACGGAGTTGGCGGCTTACCGGACCCAGCTAGCGGTCATGCGGTCGTGAACTAGGGTGGTTAGCTGGCCGGCTGCAGGCTTGGCGGTAAGTCGGGTAGAGTCTAGTGGAACTGCCGTACTACTTGTTTGAAAGCTGGAAAAATGGCCGGAAACGGCGAATATGGCGATGGAACCGCGGGACTAGGGGGCAACGCTAAGTCATCGCTGGCACGAGGTTCATACCGCAAAAAAATGCCGCAAACCAATTTGGCTTGCGGCATTTTTGCTTAATCACCGTTATAGATGGAATTCTTAACGACCACGTAATCGCACTTGGTAATGGCCTTTAAGTCGCGGCCACCCGCGTAGGAGATCGATGATTGTAAGTCTTCTTGCATTTCGTTGAGGGTGTCGGCTAAGTGGCCACGGTAAGGGACCAACATCTGCTTGCCTTCAACGTTTTTACGTTCGCCTTTTTGCGTTTCACTGGCTGAACCATAATATTGTTTATAAGTCTTGCCATCGATTTTTAAAATGTTGCCGGGTGATTCTTGGTGCCCAGCTAACATCGAACCAATCATGACCATCGTCGCACCGAAGCGGATGGACTTGGCAATATCGCCATTGGTCCGAACACCGCCGTCCGCGATGATTGGCTTACGAGCGGCCTTGGCGCACCAGCGGACAGCCGCTAATTGCCAGCCACCCGTTCCGAAGCCCGTCTTGACCTTCGTGATGCAGGCTTTACCAGGGCCCACGCCAACTTTGGTGGCATCCGCACCGGCGTTTTCTAGGTCACGCACGGCGGCCGGGGTGGCAACGTTACCGGCAATCACGAAGCTGGCTGGCAGGACGTCCTTGATGTGTTTGATCATGGCAATGACGCTGTCAGCATGACCGTGCGCAATGTCGATCGTAATGTATTCAGGGACGATTTGATTAGCAGCGAGGTCGTCGATAAAGTCGTATTCGCTCGCTTTGACACCGACTGAGATCGATGCATACAGTTTGTCAGCGTGCATCGTTTCGATAAAGGCCCGCCGTGTTTCTGGCGCAAAACGATGCATGATGTAGAAGTAGTCGTTGGTCGCAAGCCACTTAGCGATGTCGTCATTAATGACGGTCGCCATGTTGGCAGGTACCACTGGAATCTTGAAACGCCGGCCGCCGAGTTCCACGGTGGTGTCAGCTTCGGAACGACTGTTAATCACACACTTGTTTGGAATTAATTGAATGTCTTCGTAATCAAAAATTTCCATACCCATTCTGTTACAGCTCCTTTAAAGTTCGTTGGGAAGGTGGTCGTCCTTATCCCCAAATGTCGTGGTCGATCACGTTGGTTTGTTCACGGTCGGGACCGACAGAGAAGGTCGCAATCTTAACGCCAACGAGTTCTTCTAATTTACGTAAATAATTTTGGGCATTCGTTGGGAGTTCTTCAAAGGTCTTGACGCCCGTAATATCTTCGTCCCAGCCAGGTAGTTCTTCGTAAATCGGCTTGCAAGCTTCCAATTCCTTCAGACTGGCTGGGTAGTGATAGATGGTTTCGCCGTTCAGGTCATAAGCGGTACATACCTTGATGGTCTTCAAGCCAGTCAAGACGTCCAAGCAGTTCAAGCTGAGGTGGGTAAACCCAGAGACTCGTTTGGCATGCCGTAACACGACGCTATCAAACCAGCCGATTCGCCGTGGCCGCTTCGTAACGGTACCGTATTCGTGGGCCGTTTCACGGATGAAATCACCCACTTCATCGAAGAGTTCAGTTGGGAAAGGTCCGTCACCAACGCGAGAGGTGTAAGCCTTTAAAACACCGACACAGTTGTCGATCTTAGAAGGGCCGACGCCACTACCAATGGTGACCCCACCGGCGACTGGGTTTGAGGAAGTGACGTAAGGATAAGTCCCTTGGTCGATATCCAACATCACGCCTTGAGCGCCTTCAAAGAGTACCCGTTGGCCGTTATCGAGGGCGTCGTTGATCACCACGGAAGTATCCGTCACGAATGGTTTCAAAGTTTGTCCATAAGCGTAATAGTCATCAAAAATATCTTCAAATTTAAGTGGTTCCAGATCATAGAGCTTGGTAATGATTTGGTTCTTTTCGGCTAAGTTACGTTTGAGTAAAGCGGCAAACGTGTCCTTGTCGAGTAAGTCGGCTACCCGAATCCCGATTCGTTCGGCTTTGTCCATGTAAGCTGGGCCGATCCCTTTGTTGGTCGTCCCAATCTTGCCGCCAGCCTTAGCCTTTTCTTGAGCACCATCTAAGGTGATGTGATAAGGCAAGATGACGTGGGCCCGATTTGAAATTCTCAGGTTATCAGGGTTAACGCCGTTATCGCGCAAATATTGTAATTCTTCAACTAATGACTTGGGATTTAGCACGACGCCATTCCCAATTACGGCGAGTTTGTCGTGGAAGAAAATCCCAGATGGAATCAGCCGTAATTTGAAAGTTTGTCCATTAAATACGATGGTGTGGCCGGCGTTGTCGCCGCCTTGGTAACGTGATACCACATCTGCTTCCTGACTCAAAAAGTCCGTGATCTTTCCTTTACCTTCATCGCCCCACTGGCTACCTACTACTACGACTGATGCCATATTCTTCCACCTCATTAAATAGTTTAATTATGAATAATTAATCCTAGAGAGTAGTCAAACGTTCACTACTCCAACAGAAATGAGTATAGCAACTTTAGCCCCAAAACGCAACCTGAAATCCGAATGTTCTTGTTTTAATGTTAATTAATTGTTCATAGTTAGACACAATTGTTGTCGATTAACCGGAAAAACATGATAATGAAATGAAAAAAGACGGGATATTTTCATTGTTCGTCCCTATGATTAAACTGGCTGATGTGATATAATAATGTTCGTGTTTTGTTAGTGATTACCTAAATAGAAATGAGGATTAGCAATGATTGATCGTTATACGCGTCCCGAGATGGGCAAAGTATGGTCGTTAGAAAATCAGTATCAAGCGTGGTTGGAAGTAGAGATTGCTGCAGACGAGGCCTGGGCTGAATTGGGGAAGATTCCGGCAAGTGATGTTGCTAAAATTCGAGAAAATGCCAAGTTTGATGTTGATCGGATCGCGGAAATCGAAGCCGTAACGCATCATGATGTGGTTGCTTTTACGCGTGATGTTTCCGAATCATTAGGCGCCGAACGTAAGTGGGTTCATTATGGCCTGACAAGTACTGACGTGGTCGACACTGCTCAGGGGTACCGTTTGAAGCAGGCCAATGCGATTATTCGCCAAGACTTACAGGACTTACGGGCGACACTAGCACAACAGGCGAAAAAATATAAATATACGGTTGAAATGGGCCGGACGCACGGTGTTCACGCTGAACCAACTACCTTTGGCTTGAAGATTGCCCGCTGGTATTCAGAAATCAACCGGGATATCGAACGCTTCGAACACGCAGCCGCGGGCGTTGAAGCGGGTAAAATCAGTGGCGCCGTGGGGACGTTTGCCAACATCCCACCGTTTGTCGAAGAATTTGTCTGCAAACGACTCGGCTTGCGCGCACAAGAAATCTCAACACAAGTCTTACCACGTGACTTACACGCGGAATACATTGCGAGCTTAGCCTTGATTGCAACCAGCGTTGAAGTGTTCGCGACCGAGATTCGGGGCTTACAAAAATCTGAGACCCATGAAGTTGAAGAATTCTTCAATAAAGGACAAAAGGGGTCTTCAGCGATGCCGCATAAGCGTAATCCAATCGGTTCTGAAAACGTGACTGGGTTGGCACGCGTTATCCGTGGTCACATGATGACGGCTTACGAAGACGTACCACTGTGGCATGAACGCGACATTTCGCACTCATCTGCAGAACGGATCATTTTACCAGATACGACGATCTTGGTGGACTACATCTTGACGCGAATCAACAAGATCATTAAGACGTTGACGGTCTTCCCAGAACGGATGAAACAGAATATGGATGCGACTTACGGGTTGATCTATAGTCAACGCGTCTTGTTAAAATTGATTGATACCGGCATGTCACGTGAAAGTGCCTATGACCTGGTTCAACCGTTAACGGCTAAGTCCTGGGATGAGCAGCTCCAATTCAAGCCACTCGTCGAAGGCAACGCCGAAATTCGCGAACACTTGGACCAAGCCGCTATCGATGACGCCTTTGACTACCATTATCACTTACGTCACGTTGACGAGATTTTCGAACGATTAGGATTAGACGATTAATTTAAAACTAATGAAGCCCCAGCGAATGATTCGCTGGGGCTTTTTGGGGCATTTTGTTACTGTGTTTTTAAGTTCAAAACCAGCCAGCTTGGAACCGCTGGAAACAGTGCGAGTTAGCGTAAACTTGCAGTCGTGGCGTCGTCCTACACCGGCTTCCAGGCATTCTGTGCAATGGCTGGAACGTGGTGGACACAGATTTAAGCCGAAGTCCGCGTCTTAAATACTGGTCTTTCACTAACCAAGCAAAGAACGCTTGCTAAGTGAAATTTCACCACTGAGCCTTGCACAGAATGCCTTCCAGCCGGGATGGTATTCGAAAGGCAGACATGTGCGGACTCAACTTTTGGTTGGATTAGTCGTTGGTTCCTTAGTACATGGTTATCTTGATATTCAACTGTCAGACTGGGTTCTAACAATAGTTAAATGTCCTTACCCATGGTTTAAGGTTTTTGACAAGCAACTTCACTGAAATTACCTGTCAGAATTTTCGCTAGTCGTCTGAGATAACAAAGTCTTGAATTATAAACGAAGGCAATTTTATTGAACAATTTCAAGCTAGTTGTAATTGGAAGTAGTGAATAATATTCAGGTAATCTTCTCAGCGTTCAACTGCCTTAAAGAATTAATGATACCAATTTGAAGTTTTACTGAAAGTCCAGTCACCTATATCCAGTGGTCAATTGCACCAAGTTAGGTGGCCGTTCATCCGCCATTCGAGCGGGTTCCCGACTGTAGGGGCTGGCTGACAATGCTCAAGGGCGAAATTCTTCTTGTCCGGGTGGGGTTCCCGGGCTAGAAGAAGACTCGTATTTGAAATTGCGCAGTGGGTTTCTGCGTGAGTTCAAATCGATGTCCGCCCTGTTCCAGCGTTGTCAGCCGGCCCCGGAAGTCGGACTAGGACGAACAATGCTGACGGACAGTAATCCGAATTAACTGGCAAGCTTTAATCATGATTCATGACCAATCACTAGCACAATGCGTAAGTGTAACGTAACAAAAAGCGATTCAAAGCAGTTGGCCTTGAATCGCTGTATTTTATGCCTAGACTGTGATAACGAGACAATTCAAATCATCGTGTGAAATCAATCTTTAACATCTTAAGCCCGGTGCCATGCGGCATAGCCGATGGTTGGAAAGATGCCGATCAAGCGGTCGACTTGGTCCCGGTCCAATTGATATTCAATGGCTGGTAATAGCGCGTTGACTGCGTTTTCGGCCTGGTCGCTGATTTCAGTGACGCCGACGAGATGGCCGTCCTTGTCATGAACTTGTTTGCTAGCGGCGATCGGTTCACGGGAGACTTGGTAATACCAGTAGTTGGCTAAATCATTTTCGGCCACGTCCAAACCAGCTTTTTCCGCGTCTGGAATCTTCATCCCGGCTTGAGCGATTCGTGGTGAGGTGAAGACCACGGATGGAATGACCGGATAGTCGATGGGGTCAGTGGTCTGACCAGAGAATAGGCGCATCAAGTATTTGGACTCGAAGTAAGCGGCAGGGGTGACCTTTGGCAAGTCGTTGGCGAGCACATCACCGGCCGCGTAAATGTTATCGATGTTGGTTTGGAGATAATCGTTAACGTAGACCCCGTGGCGGTCGTATTTGACGCCGACTTGGTCCAAACCTAAGCCGTCTAAGTTCGGAATCCGGCCGGTGGCATCTAAAATCCAGTCAGCCGTTAATTGCTGATGGTCACCATAACTCACCTGGAGTTGGTCGGTTTGTTGTTCGAACGCTTGAACGTTCGCATTTTTGATGAATTTGACGCCTCGTTCGGTTAAGTCAGCAACGACTTGTTCAACGTAAGGTTGATAGAAGTTGCGGAGCGCTTGGTCACCGTGAAGCATCACTGTCACGTTAGCGCCAGCGGCATTGGCAATCGTCGCGAATTCCATGCCGATATAGCCGGCCCCAATGATGACGAGGTTTTGCGGCAACTGCTTGAGGTTCATGAAGTCGCTGCTGTCATGGGCTAATTCAGTACCCGGAATGTCCAAACGGTGGGGCTTCAAGCCGGTCGCAATCACGATCTTTTCAGCGGTGATCGTTTGGTCGTCATCCACGATTACGGTGTGGTTATCTTTGAACGTCGCGTGGCCATGAATAATCTTGGCGCCACCATCTTCCAAGCGAGCGGTTAGACCAGCTGGTAAGGGGTCGATGATTTCTTGTTTATGCGCCACGTTGGCCGTCCAGTTGATGGTCGGCGCACTACTTAACAGGTCGTTCAAGCGAGCAGCTTCACGGGTGAGTTTGACTGGTTCATCGAGCGTGATTTTGGCATTACACCCGCGATTAGGGCAGGTCCCACCAATTAAACCACTTTCAATCACACCGACTCGGACCCCGGTCTTAGCGAGTGGGGCCGCGCCATCAAAGGTCGCGTGGCCCGCACCAATGTATAATACGTCGTAATCGTACTGAGTTGCCATAACTTATCGTCCTCCATATGAATTATTTGATACTTTAAGCTTAACGATTTTCATAAATGTTGACAACTGATATGAATTGCCGATTAGACGTTGGTTCTCTATACTGGAAAGTAGTTATTGAATAGGGGACGATAAAATGCACGCATTAATTGCCATTGATTCTTTCAAAAATTCCATCACGAGTATTCAGGCCAATCAGCTGGTGGCCCGGCGTTTTGAAGCACACGGATTAGCAACGACTCAGGTGGCGATCGCGGATGGTGGTGAAGGAACGGTTGCGGCCTGGTTAGCGAATCATGCGGGTGGTCAGTCGATTACGGCGCAGACCGTCGACCTAGCCCAACAGCCGCTGGAAGCCACGTATGGCTATTTTGCGGCTGAAAAACTAGCTGTGATTGAGGTCGCCGCTGCATCCGGCATTCAGTTTGTCACGGAGGAGTTGACCCCGTTAGCCACGAATACTTACGGGACGGGCCTGTTGATCAAGGACGCAATCAAGCACGGGGCACGTAAAATTATTCTGGGCCTCGGTGGTAGCGGGACAGTCGATGGGGGTGCCGGCATTTTGCGAGCGCTCGGCTATCGGTTCCTAGATGCCGATGGGAACGAACTCGCGATGATTGGTGCTGATTTAGGCAAAGTGGCTACAATTGATATGCAGCAAGTCTTACCACAACTCGCCGACGTGACGTTTATCAGCGCGGCGGATGTGACGAATCCGTTGACTGGGACCAATGGCGCGGCGAGAATCTTTGGCCCACAAAAAGGGTTGCCCGTAGCCCAAATCGACGCACACGATGCGGCCCTGGCGCACTATATGACGATTGCGAGTGGTCAGGTAAGCGCCTGTGCTGGCGATGGTGCAGCGGGTGGAATCGGCTTTGCTTTGCGCTATTTCTTACACGCTCAGGTGCAATCTGGCTTTCAACTACTCGCCGACGTGAGCCAGTTGAAGGCCAAGGTCGCGCAAGCTGATTTGGTCATTTCGGGCGAGGGCCAAGTCGACGACCAGAGCTTTATGGGCAAAGTCCCGATTCAGTTGAGTCAAATGGCACAGGCAGCTGACAAACCGTGTTATCTCCTCGTTGGCCGGCAAAAAGGGACTAACGCAACGTTTGCCGAACAGGGCGTCACTGCCGTCTTGCCCATCGTTGACCAAGTCATGACCTTAGACCAAGCCATGGCACAAGGACCGGCCAATCTGGAACGGATGGCTGACCGGTTAGCCCGAATTATCAGTCGGACTGCACGCTAGTAAACTGTAGAAAAGTGAACCTGTTGGCAGACAAAACAACCTGAGGTGGGGGGAAGTGCCCCCGCTGGTAGACAAAAACTGAGTGCTGCATCGTGATTCACACGGTGTAGCACTCAGTTTGTTATTTAGTCCGTTTTATTGTAAAGGCCTCGTTAAACGCAACGATCAATCGCTACAGTTGCCTACCAGCGTTGCTTCAGAGACAGACGGCCGCTTAGTCTGCAGGCACGTATTGGTCTAAAAAGGCGGCGATATGCCGTTGATATTCGGCCGGGCCAATCCAGAAGCTTTCCGCGTGCGTGGCATTAGGGACTTGCCACATCTGCTTGGGACCATTAGCGGCTTGATAATTTTCTTTGAGCATCCAGCTGGGCACGTAGACGTCTTTTTCGCCGTGGATGAAGAAGATTGGGAGGTGATTCCGTTTTAGCTGTTCAACGGAACTGACATCACTCAAGTAGTAGCCCATTCGGTGGCGGTTAATGAAGCTGACGATCGGCACAAAGGGGTATTTTGGTAAATGAAATTGGCGTTTTAGTAAGTACGCTAATTCTTCTTCGATACTGGAGTAACCGCAATCGGCGATGATTGCCTTGACCTGTGGCGGTAGCTCTTCACCACTCATCATTTCAACGGTCGCGCCACCCATGCTGACACCAAATAAAATGATTTTGGTGTGCTGACCGTTGATGCGGAGGACTTTATCGATCCAGCCGAGGTAGTCGCGGCGATCTTGCCAGCCAAAGCTGATATATTTACCAGCACTTTGGCCGTGACCGCGGTCGTCTGGCAATAAGACGTTGTAGCCCATTTGGTGAAACATATAGGCGTAGTTGGCCATCGTCTCGCCGTCGCCCTTATAGCCGTGGGAGATGATGACGGTACGGTTGCTGGTCGTTTTGGCGGGCACGTACTGCGCAACGAGGTGGTTCGCTTCGTCTTGCACGTTGAGTTGCCACTGTTTGACTGGCTGACGATGCAGCCAATCGACGTAAGCGTAGTATGCATCGGCGTATTTTTGTTTGTCTGCGGATGTTTCGGGCACGTAATCGACGCGTTTGAAAGCAAAATTATAGAGCTTTTCACTCGCAATTAGGGCAGTTGAAAAGATGGCTGCCGGGGCCCCGATTCCTGCCAACACGCGTGTTTTCTTCATAAGCTATCACTCCTAATCTCTCATAAATATGATACGCCGATTGGAAGAAATATGAAAATATTTATCACGACAAACAAAAAGGCCACCGCGGCGGGCGATGACCTAGAAATTGACCTGGTCGCTAGGTGGCATCCCCAGCGAACTTGCTTTTCATTAACTTTGGAGGAGTAAATGAAAAAGGTTCAAGTGGCTGAAGGAGATGTCCAGTCACTATATGTTTAGTATAGTAGTTTGACCGTTAAAAGGTAACTAAATTGCATACTTGAGCGGCTAAAAATCAGAAAATTGCTTGTGGGTGGTCAATATTGCGGTGTGGCTGGGTTAATAAGTGCAATCCTGGCCGGTAATTGGTGCTGGCTAGTGGCATTTTTGTTGATTTAAACCTGGTCTTAACGTTTGATGGTTGCTAGCGATTAGCCACGCAGTTAGCACGCCATACTTACACGACCTTACCGCTTATTCAAGATGTTTTGAATCGTGTTGGCTTCAATTTGTGAGCGGTCATCTTGTAGCCAACCGTTGATCAGAAATAAGTCAACTAGTGCCCAGATTCCCGTCACAATGGCGCCAAAGCCTAATGCCAGCACCGTAATCAAGGTCATGGCGATTGCCGAACCAGTTTTGCCCACGTAGTAACGATGAGCGCCTAATGTGCCGATGAATAGGCAGAGTAGGTAGGTAATCAATGCTGACTTCTTCCGTAGTTCGATTTCAGAGTTAAGCACAAGTACTTCTTCATTGGTCAATTGTCCCCGTAAATTAGCGTTATTGATCATTGTGTATAATTCCCCTTATGTTGTGGTACTAAAAGCACCGATATTTTGACAGAATTCTATCATACAACAAGTCAGTCAATTAATTAACTAATATTTTAATTAAAATTAATCATTTATGACATCAATTGTTAGAGCGGTAGCTAAAATGAAAATTATCGCCTTAGCCGGTGGTCCTTTTAGGGTGAATACATTGCCGTGTCATTTATTTTTTTATTGAAAATCTCCCCCAAAAGTTCCCCCCAATCGTGGAAATTATATGCATATATACAGAATTCTGGAATTATCAAGCACTTATATATCAACGATTCAAACTGAAAAATGCATAAAAAACAAAAACCACCGTATCGGGGAATACGGTGGAAAAAGGAGTAGGGTAAACATGTGACGGGGAATCACATGTTACTATGAATTTCATTACTTTGGAGGAGTAAATGAAAAATTTTAGGTTGTGTTATAGCTGATTGAGTTAACCTCAATTGCTATGATGTAATCATACCGAGGTTGTGTGAAGAATTTGTGACTGAATGTCTCTAATCCCGTGAAAAAAAGGGAAAGGCTTTGTTAAGCATTTGAAGAATTATCAGGTAGCGTAGGTTGTAACGAGTGGACCTATGCTGCGTTAATGCCTAAATGAAGCGGCAGTCGTAAGAAATCCAACAGTCAATTGCGTAGGTTATTCTGCAAGTCTCCTGAAAACTAGACGGAAGCGATTTACCTGCTCACGAACACAACTCTAACCAATGACGTACTCATGAACACAAATCCGACTAATGTTAGGACGCAAGGGCCGAGCAGCCCAAGTGAAACTTAAAAGAACGCCCGATTAGCAATCAGTTTGACAAAAATGATTGTTAATCGGGCGTTCTTTTTAAAGTAGATCATTGATCTGATCGAGCAGATGCAAGTTAGTTATCGTCGCGATTGCCACCGAACAAGATGATCAGACGCAGCAATTGTAAGAACGTCGACAGTGCCGCTGCGACGTAGGTCAAGGCAGCTGCAACGAGCACTTTACGCACCATTGGGACTTCATCGCGGGTTAGCACTTGGCCATCTGATAAAATCTGTAAGGCGCGACGTGAGGCATTAAATTCAACGGGTAGCGTGACTAATTGAAATAGTAACGCCAATGAGAAGAGCGCGATTCCCAAGTGAATCAGGGACTGGTTGTAACTAAGCAAGACGCCAATAATGATCAGCGGTAATGATAGTGACGACCCGATGTTGGCGACGGGAACTAAAGCAGTCCGTAGTCGCATTGGCCAGTAGCCGACGTTATCTTGAACGGCGTGTCCACATTCGTGAGCGGCAACCCCGATTGCGGCGACTGAAGTGGAGTCAGCGGTTGCTTCTGACAAGCTAAGGATTTTGGTCTGTCCATTATAGTTGTCAGTCAGGTCACCGCTGATTTTTTGGACGCCCACATCGGTAATCCCAGATTGACTAAGGATGAAACGGGCCGCATCGGTCCCCGACGTTCCGGATTGGCTCCGGTAGGCATCATAGTGGCGGAAGGTACTGTTGACGTAACCCGAGGCAGCCATTGAGATGACCAACCCAAGGATCACGAGTAAATAAGTTGGGTCAAAAAATGAATAGAACAAAGTCCAATCCTCCTATTGGTTTGATGTTAATCCGTATTTTATCAGATTTGTGGCGACATGCCTACTGAAGAAAGTCATTGTAAAGTGTCTTTACTATCCAAAAATGTCGGCAGATTATATAATGAACCCAGTTAATCGCTATTGGCAAAGTGAGAAGGAGTTTTCTATGGAAAAGACGTATCGGACCAAGACGTATGGAGAGATGCCGCTTAAGTTGGATACTGGAAAAGGTTGGATTTTTCCTAAGGGTGTAGAAGTCAAAGCCCACGTTGACTTAGAAACTGGGCAAGTGAGCTTTTTTATCGCCCCGGAAGACCTTGAGAAAATGAAATAGTTCGTATTAGTGTTGCGATAGTGACGTTCAGTGACTGGTTTTGGCCGGTGACTGGGCGTCGCTATTTTAGTTTACGCGGCGATTGGTTAAATTATTCAGAAGTTTTTAATGCGTCGAATGATTTGCGCGTTAGTTTAACGACAAGTTCGAACAAGGTGTCCACTTAAAATCCGAGAGTTAGGCATCGGCAATTGTCAGACGGCTCCGTAAGTTGGAGTATGGAAGCGCACCGGCTGACGAATAGTAAACCAAACAAATGGCATGATTTAATCCACTTTAATGCTAAAAAAAAACTAGCACAATGCATATCAGAACAAAATAAAAACCTCCGTATCGGGGAAATACGGAGGAAAAGGGAAGTAAATCGGTAAAAATGTAATTAAGTACACACACATCATTACTTGGGGAAGTAATCATTAAAGTTAGGGGGTCGTTAAGGATTGGGATTTCCTTAATGACTATAAACATAGTATAGCGGCGATGCATGAAGAAAGTGTGACGGGAAATTTTTAAAAACGTGATTTCCCGACGAAAAAGTGCGGTCAGTTGAATGCTAAATATGATGATTTTTACAAAGTTTATAACAAAATAAGACTAGTCGGAAAGGCAGAAGTGGCTTGAAATGTTGATATAACAGGATAACTACGATGTGGTTTGGTCGAGATGCTATAATTGGGCACAAATTGATTGAAAGGTGTTTTCTAAAATATGACAATTAAAATCGTCACCGATTCTTCGGTCCAATTAACGGCGGCCGAGATTGAACAGTATGATATTGAAGTTGTTCCGTTACTCGTGGGGTTCGGTGGCGACTTGATTGCGGATACAGCGGTCAGCGCGGCTGAATTCGATCAACAAATGGCAGTCAGCCCGATTCTGCCTACGACTAGTCAACCGCCAATCGGTGACTTTGTGACCTGCTACGACGCGCTGACGAAGGATGGCAGCCAAGTCTTATCCCTTCATCTGACCGAGACGTTGAGCGGAACGGTGAACGCAGCCCGTCAAGCAGCTAAGTTGGCTAGTGGTGATGTGACCGTCATCGATACCCAAGCCGCTGACCGGGGCATGTCTTTTCAAGTGCTGACGGCTGCGCGGATGGCCCATGCCGGAGCGGATATGGCGGCCATTTTAGCTAAAATCGCTGTTATTCGGCAACATACCAAGACTTATTTATTCGTGGATACCCTGGATAATTTGGTCAAAGGTGGCCGGGTGCCGAAGTTGGCAGGGGTGGTCACGAACTTGATCAAATTAAAATTTGTCTTTGAATTAGTCGATGGAAAATTAAAATTCTATACGCGCGGTCGGGGGAAGAAAGCGCTGATTAAAGCGCAGGCCCAAATCCTAGACCAATTGGCGGATGCGACCCGGGTCGAAGCAGCCGGAATTTCGTACGTGGGGGAACCAAGCGTTGCGGAAGCGCCTGAAAAGCTCCTTCAGCAGGTCGTGCCCCAAGCTGATTTACTGGTTGCACGAACTAGTCCAATTATTGCGACTCACACGGGTGTTGGCGCTTACGCGTTGATGTTCTATACCGTCGATTAAATTTGACAGGACGCACTACTATTAAAGAATGCTTTGATGTGTTATAATTAATGAATAATAAATAAGAACCGTGTTGGTGCACTGTTCTGAGCCTAACCACCATTTTAATGATGACTAGACCCGGATGGGGCACCTTTTTTGTCACTCTTTTTCACCAAAAGAAAGTAGGAACTTATGTGAGTTATCTTCTCAATAATCCGTTTTTCGGGATCGGGTTGTCGGTCTTAGTTTATGGGATTGGCGAGTATTTCTATCACAAAACAAATCGCTTTGTGTTATTCCAACCATTGTTCTTTGGAATGCTGCTCGGGATTGGTTTATTGGTATTGATTGCGTCGATTCTTAAGGCACCCGTGCAAAAAGTTTATGAAGCGTACCAAGTTGGTGGCGATTGGCTATTCTGGTTTGTGGCGCCTGCCACGGTATCGTTTGCCGTCCCACTGTATAAGCGTAATGATATTTTTAAGAAACACTGGGATGTCATCTTGATGGCCCTCGCGATTGGCTTGTTATTGTCATTATTCGGGATTTACGGTGTGTCTCGCTTACTTGGATTGACCGATGCGGCGCTGGGCGCGATGTTAGTTCAAGCAGCCACGACCCCGATTGCCTTGCCTGTCGCTGAATCGGTGGGCGGGGATCAAGCAATTGCCGCGTTTGCCGTGATTCTGAATTCAGTTCTGATCTACGCGTTAGGCGACCATTTTATTCGGTGGTTCAAACTCCACAAAAATCCGCTGGGCGCGGGACTGGGTTTTGGTATCGCGGGTAACGCCGTCGGGGCCACCAAAGCGATTGAAGTCAGCGAGGCCGCGGGTGCGACAGGGGCGATTGCCTTCGTCGTTGCGGGAATTTTGGTCAATTTTATGGTTCCAGGTTTTGCACAGTTGATTGGGTTAGGCTAGACGGTCCGGGAGGGATTCGATGAAAAAAGGCGCATTTATAAAACAAATTGTCATTTACGGCTTGATTTTATTAGCTAGTAGTTTGATTGCTAATTTAGCCAACAAACTCTGGCCCGCATTTCCAATGCCAACGCCGCTCATTGGAATGATCATGTTATACCTGTTGTTGACGTTCAAAGTGGTCAAGCTTGAGCAGGTTGCCGGCGTTAGTAACTTTTTCGTTCAATTCATCAGTCTGATTTTTATCCCATCAGGAATCGCGTTGGTGACGAAACTAGACGTGTTGAAAGCGGAAGGCGTTCAAATCGTGATCGTGATTATCGTTTCGACGTTGATGTTATTATTGTTTACCGC
This sequence comes from Lactiplantibacillus sp. 30.2.29, assembly GCF_018991255.1. Lineage (NCBI taxonomy): Bacteria > Bacillati > Bacillota > Bacilli > Lactobacillales > Lactobacillaceae > Lactiplantibacillus > Lactiplantibacillus sp. 30.2.29. The sequence continues at coordinate 21,869 of NZ_JAGYGU010000018.1, forward strand.
GGGAATCGCCTGGATTTTGATTCAAGTCAAAGAATGGCTAGCAGCGCGACGAAGCAGTAATCAGATGGAAGTTGAAGAAGATTAAATCTTGGTGGCACATAATTTACTTGCGAGTAGATTGGGTACCAGTTGGATCTAATCGAAACGAGGGCACTTGAACTCGTTTTGGCTATGACGAGCTCGTGATAGCAGGCCGTTACCGGTAATTATCGGTAGTGGCTTTTTTAGATACGGGCGAAAACAACACGCTGTTGAATGGCCGCCATCCTTGCCAGGTTGCGTTTGGATAATAAAAAAGCCACCACATCAGCGGATGTAGTGGTCAAGGAGTAGGAAACATCAAAGTGGGGGCTTTGATGAACCCCATTCATTAGACTTGGGGGAGTCTATGAATGAAAGTGATTATTGTGGTACGTTATGGCAGCAACGCACCCATAATCTAAAAAACTAAAGAATATTAAGGATCGATAGTTAGTTGGTCACTTTCTATCAATCTGCGACTATTATAATTGCAAAAGTTATTGGCTGCAACTAATTGAGCTGATTAATTAGTTTAAAGTGACTCTAGGCTGAAAATCATCCGCAAATAATCCCATGTGATGAAGGTCGATGCGTTGCCCGTCACGCTTGATAGCGCGCTTGTTTGTGCCCTCAAATTCGAAGCCACTATTCTGATAAACAGCGATGGCCGCGGTGTTTGTTGCGATGACGTCCAAACAGACCTTATAAAGGTTCAATTCGTTAAAAGCATAGTTGAGAATCAAGCTCAGCGCTTCGGTCCCATAGCCATGACCACGTTCTTCAGGGTCTCCAATTGCAATCGCCAGCTGGGCAATCTGGTTGTTCCATTCGATGTTGAAGAGGGTCACGAAGCCCATTAAGTGGTCGTCCTCAAGACTATGAATATGAAAGTAGTATTCCGTATGACGGTCCAGGTTGCGGTAAGTCCGTTCAAGGTCTTCGCCAGTAAGCGGTCGCGCCGCCGCGGTGTCCATTTTACGAACGAAATCAGCGTCCGTATACCAGTCACTAATTTCATCAAAGTCTTCTGGTTGTGGCACGGCTAAGGCCACGTGGGGCCCAACAAACATATTTTTCAAAATAATCCCTCACTTGTATGATCAAATCTTACTTCAATGGTGGCGACTTAACGGGTCGTTGTCAACTGCAAATTTTAGCGTGATCACGCCTGGTCAGTAGTTACAGACCTAGTTATCAGTCTTACGCTTGTTTAGCGACCGCAGACCTAGTTATCAGTCTCGCGCTTGTTCAGCAGCTACAAGGCTAGTTATCAGTCCCATGCCTGGTTCTTAGCCAGTGCCTAGTTAATAGCGTCATGACTGGGCTAGTTGGCCGTGCGTAAAGAGACGTTTGCATAAACTTTACAGTTACTTTATATGAAGGTTGGTAAAACTTTACGTTGGCTCGCTATATTAGAGGTAACCATATGGTGATTAAAGTATGAGAGGGAGGATCGAATTGCGTCCTTTACAAGTTGTTCAGATTTCTGATCTACATTTAACCCCACGCGGCCAAGTTCCAGTACACGGCCAACAGTATGATCCCTGGGCCAAGTTAGCGAATATCATCGAAGACATCCGCCAATTACCAACATCACCGGATTTGATCGTCTTTACCGGAGACTTGATTCATGATGGCAGTGCCGATGACTATCAACGGTTGCACGCTATCGTCCATACGATGGAAGCGGAGTTCGATTGTCACGTGCGCGTAATTTTAGGAAACCATGACCAGCGCGCCGCCTTTTATGAAGGCTACTTGCCGGCGGACCCCGGCCCGTATTATGCGAGTCGGATGCGAATCGGCAATAATGATTTTTATTTCTTGGACTCCAAGGTCAGCGGCTACGAGGCCGGTTGGTTAGCTCCGGCCCAGCTGCAGTGGCTCGGCAAGCATTTACGCCAGGCGCCGACGAAACGGGCCTTTATCTTCTTACACCATCCGTTAGATGGGCCCACATTGACGAATATGCACTATGCGATCTTGCAAAATACCCCAGCGCTACTTTCCGTCTTACGCGGGCATAACTTAGGTGGCGTCTTTTCCGGCCACGTTCATTTTGCCACGCAGTACTTAATTGGGGACAATATTTTGAACGCGGTTGCAGGTTCGGTTGCCTACGCAATTGATTGCCACGATCCGTACCACCACTACGTCTATGAAGGTAGTAGTTACCAAATCATTACAATCGATCGTGGCCAGGTCGGTGTGACCACCCGGCAACTTATGCACGGGACCAAAGTGATCGACGAATTCACGATTGCAAGTACGAAATTTGTGGAACATACTCCCAAAGGATACCAGTCAAGATAGCGCTTTCTTGATTAAGCGCGTATAATGAAACCAACTAATCAGGGAGGTGCTTGACAATGCATTTATGTGGTCATCACAAACAAGAACGGCGTGCAATGCCACCGAAAATCAAACGGCGCTTACAGCAACGCTTGCTACCGATTGCGGCATTAGAAATCACGGCAACGACGATTGTGGTCGCGGATGTGTTACGGGCGAAATCGTTCCGGCATGGCCATCGCTTAGGATGGTTACTGCTAGCATTTGTTCAACCATTCGGCCCATGGCTATATTTCATGTTTGGTCAAGAACGTTAGGCTAGCTAGCGAATTAATGGGTCAGTTGAAAAGTCTGAGTGTTGCTCGGGCTTTTTTGTTACGGGGATTTAAGCTACCGATGAAGAACGGCATACATCAGTTAAGTGAACCGTCTGAATATTGGCGGCATTGTTCGACTGATTTTGACGTTTATGAGTGAATCGTTGACGTTTATGATTATGATGCCCCGTTTCATTAGCAAGCGTGTACAATGGAGGTGGAAATCAAAATAATTGTGACTTGAAATTAATCATTTGTTATGAAAGGGCAAGTTGCAAGTAGGGGGATTATTCGCGATGCAGAAAGAAGTAGAATTGCGGCAACAAGCACAACGGGATATTCAAGGACTGATTGTCAAATTGAGTGAATGGCCTGACCAATCGGGGGATTTGTTGGACATCATCGACGTTCTCGCGCAAGTCGATAAAAAGATCGGAACGGTTCGGAATCCGGAAGCACTGGTCAATCGGCTGGTCAACTATATCCGAAGTGTTGCCATTAAGGGCCGGTTGCATTTTCCTGATGACGAAGAAAAACTCATGATTGATTTGGGAACCATTGGTCAAAAAGCTGGACTAAACGGCGCCTACATGGCTGACTTTTCCGACAAATCACAATTTTACGGGATGTTGGAAGAGGTGCCACAACATTAGGCCACGAGTGGGCGGATGTTGAGTTAACGTAAACGATAAAATGATTGCAACTTGATAACTAATCAGGTCGCAATCATTTCGTTTACAATCAATTATTCACTATGCGTCAATTTCAACCGTTTCAAATCAGTAGTCTTAGTAACATTGAGCAATTTCTGGCAGTCAGGGCACAATCCGTAGACTTCCATGTTGTGGCCCGTGACTAAATAACCGGAGAGTTCCGCGGCCTTGGCTTCGACACTGCGGAGGTCTGGCTCAAAAACGTCGGTGATTTTACCGCAATTTTCACAAACAACGTGATAGTGTGGGCGCCCGAAAAAGTCGTAGTGGGTGCCGGCATCGCCATTTTGGAGCTCGATGACGATCCCTAAGTCCACGAAGAGTTTCAAGGTGTTATACACGGTTGCGAGACTAAGATTAGGTAACTGACTTGCTAACTCCTGATAAATTGTTTCGACGGATGGATGATTATGGTGAGTAATCAAATAATTAAGAATAATTTGCCGTTGCGGCGTTACACGAATCTTGTGGTCCTTTAATTGCTGCAAGGCTTGGGTCAACATATCTTCTGCCACGACGCGATACCTCCTTTTATCATATTCACCCTTATTAAACCACACTTTTTAGAAGGATTCCAATTTAGAAACATTACTAGATAAAACTTTTGACAAAATTAATTAACGAAATCCATGAAACCCCTTTACTGGGGGTGGATGAGTGAGTAAACTAACGATAATTAAGTTGAATTCTGATGGAGGTGGTAATATGACACAAGCAATTGTTCCAGCCTTACCAATTGAGCGCGCACGGTATGAGCAAGCCTATGTGCTCGGATTAGAAGCGATGACGCGTGTGATTCAGCGGCTAACAAGTGAATGTGAAGCTGGCGTGGGACCAGATGACCGGTTTCCAATCTTCGAAGTTAGTTATCAAATCACACCAACGGAACTGACGTTGGCAACGATGCAAACGCGTGCCAATCAGCTGGCGATTCGTCCGGTCCTCTTGAGCGCCGATTCTCGCCAGGTGACTTTAAGATTCCAGCTATTACCACCGACTGGCAAAGCGGTCTGGACACCAACGGCAGGGGCACTCTGGCGCTTGTATGACGGCTTTCTCAGTAATTTGCGCGGCATGCGTCTACCAGCAACTGCCATTCGCGTTAGTCTTGCGGCTAGTTCGCAAGCTGACGCCATCGTGACGCCGCTGCGCCCCAGTTTTCGGAACTATGCGATTCAGGGGCCCACAATAGTTCGTTATCAGCGACACAGGCATCCGCTGCCGACACATTCACGGCGAGCGACCATTTATCAGCTGAGCCATTACTTACGCTGAAACGAGCGGGAAATCATCGTTCAGGTTGTATCTGAGTAGTCATCATGAATTGGCTGACAACCGCCTATGATTGGCGCGAGAGACTTCTGGCGTTCATCGCGGCGGATGGCTGGCCAGAGAATCAGGTTTCACATGAAATAGGCCGATTCAAGGCAGCCAGGTCACCCAGGCGCACTTACCAACCAAAACTAGCCTACTAAAAGAGCAGTCACTCCAAATCGGAAGTGACTGCTCTTTAGGTTACAAAATTAAGCTTGATGACGCAATGTCGTTGCATCGGTTTCGGCCACGGCTGGTTGTGGCTTGGTTTGGGCCCAGACGAGCAATTGCGCCTGGATGTTCTCCAAAATCTTCATTGAATGCTGATAATCGCGTTCGGAGCCGGTACTGTTGAAGCTTAACGTACATGTTCCGGCGAAGGTGCTCGCGGCAATCTCCATGGTTGGTGAGGGATGGAAAGCACCGGAAAAGACGCAGTTAACGACTGATAGCCCGTGAAAACGCAGGCGTTGTTGGTCGATCACACCAAAGTTGGTGTAGCGCAAGGCGGGCTGTGGGAGCCAGCGATTGGTCATTTTGCGCATGACGGTAATTGGCATCGTGTGGTTCATTTTTTGTAAATTGCTGAGACGATATAGGAACGCGACCCGGGTTCGTTCAACCGTCAATAAATCGTGGACTTGCTTCACTAAGTCGTTGAAGGGTGCGTCGATATCAACGTGGATCGTGAGAAAGACGTTGACGGTCAGGTTAGCGACTTGGGTGACGTCTTCAGCTTCAGCGGTAAATCGGCGTAAATCAATTGGGCAGGGTAACGTCACAGTGGTGTGGCCAGTCAGGACTTGGAGGGCTTTGGCGTAAGCAGCCAGGATTGCTTCGCTAATGCCGACATCTTGAGCCTTAGCCACACGACGGACGCGCATGAATTGCGTACTGCTCAGCATGACATGGCCACCGTGGCGGAGATTGATACCCGGATAGTGGGGTAGTTTCACCATGCCAGTCACCATTGGGGCGTGTCCGCGTGGTCGGGAGAATTGCCGCTGAATCTTGGTGATAATTGGCCGTAAACGACGCTCATTATGGAGGTTAGTCAGGTCTTCTTCATTGTAGGCTTGTGCGAGTAAATATAAGTATTCTTTGAAGCCCCGATTGTCAGTCAGCAGGTGACTCATAAAAGCCTGCAAGACATCGTAATCGCCATGATGGATGACGAAGAGTCGCAACTGGGGCCCGTTCGTAAAGTCAAAATCAGTATTTTCAGGACTGTACGGGCTCTGAACTTCTTGGATAACTTGGTTGACTGGTTGATCAGTAACGACGAAGCGATTACGGTCAACTTGGTAGTGGCCGAAAATCTCGGGCACGACTTGTGCGGAAGTGAGAACGGCAGCCTTGAGTCGTTCAACATCGATCTGGCTGGAAAAGACGATGCGTGAACGCATGAGTGGTGCGGTGCCAGTTGTATGTAACATATTTAAAAAATCAAGTGCTTCACCACGATAATACACGATTAACCCCCCAATCATTTTCTCTAATCATTAGTATAGCAGACTCAATTCAATGCGATAGGTACGGCAGTTTGTTTTTGGAAAAAGTTAAGAAACATTTTTGAAAATTTATTAATGTGCCGTTCAAACCGGGCTTGAGTCACTCATGATTGAAAATCATTAGGGTGCTGGCCTGCGGATTAAAATAATTATTGTCGTCAACGTAAATGATTTCAACTAGTACGACGGTGGCACCAGTCACGTGGTCAACCAAGCTTGCGTTGGCCTAAAAGAATCGTATTTTTTTGAAACCGGTTCCGACCATTGCCAGAAAAAGGGGTATACTAAAGTTAACTACAACTTAAAGGAGTTTGAACACGATGAAGATTGTCGCACTTGTCGGAAGTATTCGACGTTCCTCGTATAACCGGCGACTGGCAACGTTTGTCCAAAAACGTTATGCGGATCAGATGGACGTCACGATTCCGAATCTCAGTGAGTTACCTTACTACGATCAGGATATTGAATTAGAAGCACCGGCGGATGTTCAGGCATTCAAGCAGTCAGTCTTAGCAGCCGATGGTGTGATTTTTGTCACACCGGAATACAATCATAGTATTCCTGGGGTGCTGGGCAACGCCATTGACTGGTTGTCACGTGTCGAGCGACCGTTGATCGGTAAACCGGCGATGATTCTAGGCGCGACCATGGGCCCCCTAGGAACCGTACGGGCGCAGAGTCATTTACGCCAAATCCTAGATTCACCAGGCGTTGGAATGCGCGTCTTACCGGGCGATGAATTCTTGCTAAGCACCGTTCAGGCCAAGATGAATGCCGCTGGACAGATTACGGATGACAAAGTGGTGGCATGGCTCGATCATTGTGTTGCAGATTACCTTAAGTTTGCTCACCAATTAGCTGTTCGCGACTAATTCGGATCAATTATATGGATAAGGGGAAGTTTCAGATGAACAAAGAACGTAAGTTGATTTATGTCATTTTAAATGATGAAGATGTTGAATATGATTTGGAAGAATTACCAGATCAATACGTGGTCTATATTCGTCAGCAGGCTGGTGATCCACGCGACTTGCCGTTAGTGAACACTGAGATTCAAAACTTATTTAAGGACGCCGAATTGGACTTTGAAGAAAAGGTCAAACCAGAGAATCACAAGGCTGACATTGTCTTAGCCGTAAAGCGCAGTGTTGTTGCCGACGATTAACCTAAATAGCATCAAGTAATATGGTCGTAGCGGATCGGAATTTTGCCGCTACGGCTTTTTTTAGTTAACATGACGTTAGCAGAACTGATTCCAAGGAGCATAGAAAATGACAATTGAAACCTTATATCAACAACTATTAGCGGCGATGGGCCCGCGGCATTGGCTTGAAGATGGTGTCCCACCGGCCGAAACGCCGTGGGAGATTTTATGGGGTGGCATCCTAGTTCAGAACACCAACTGGCGCAATGTGGATTATGCGCTGGCGAATTTGAAGACGGCGACCGGCTTTGACCCTGAACGGCTACTAGCTTTAAGTGATGAGACGCTGACGAAATTGGTCAAACCCGCGGGCTTCTATACGCGCAAGGTGCCGACATTGAAAAGTCTGGCGGCGTGGTGCGGCCGATATGAGTTTGATCTGGCACGGATGCGGGCGCTACCGGCAACGCAGCTCCGCAGTGAATTGAAGGCGTTACGAGGCATTGGCGATGAGACGGCTGACTATTTTAGCATGTACGTCTTTCATCAGCCGACGATTATCGTTGATACGTACTTGCGGCGTTTGTTCACATGGCTCAACCAACCGTTACCAAGTAACTACATGCGTGCGCAGCAGTTGATTATGCAGGCGTGGGACTACGATTTGACGACGGCATGGGAGTTTCATGCATTGGTCGTGGATTTCGGCAAGGATGTCAAGACTGCGGCTGATTTTGCACACTCATCCTTGGCAACGCAACGATTAACACTTGATTCTAAAGGTTTGGCAAACTAATTAAGTAAGCTCTGAATCTAGTCAGAACCGCTGGATTTCAAACGGGTTTGATTGACCGTCCGAATGGGGGCGGTTATTATTAGATTTATAAAAGAAAGCGCTTTTATAGTTAAAGGCGTGACTTGGTGAGTTAGGTCAACGACGATTGGTTGTTCGGGGTCGTATTAGCTATTTTTAATCGCCAGTGGTCGTTGAGCTTGGTTTGTTAACAACGCGATTAATTGAGTCAAAGGGGGAGAATCGCTATGAAGCAAGTGCATTTATTAACGCCGGTCGCAGGGCAGCTAGTTCCGCTTAAGGCGGTCCACGATCCAGTATTTTCACAAGGTATGATGGGCGAAGGCTTTGGTATTGAACCAACTGAGGGCCAGGTCGTCGCGCCAATCAGTGGTAAGGTAACGATGGTGGCGGCTAGCCTTCACGCCATCGGTTTTACGGGGAACAATGGTCTGGAAGTGCTCGTACATTTAGGAATCGATACGGTCGAATTGGCAGAGAATCCACCGTTTACAGTTACCGTCCATGTCGGGGATACCGTGGAAGCGGGTGACAAAATTGCCACGATGGATCTGATGGCGATTGCGAATGCGCATAAGGCCACCACCGTCATTATGGCCGTTACGAATTCGATGGATCACGTCACCAAGCTGACACCAGAAGTCGGCAAAGTCCGTGCGGGTGTCGTTGGCGCAGTCGTTGAACTCAAAGAGGATGTGCCGGCACAACCTATTGTTAAGGGTCAGGGTGGCAAGTACGATGAACTCGCCACTCAAATCATTGCCCAAGTGGGTGGACCGGTCAATATCAAGAGTGTCATCCACTGCATTACCCGAGTTCGCTTTTACTTGAAAGACGAAGGCAAGGCAGACGATGACGCGATTCGCAATCTGAAGGGCGTTATCGATGTAGCCAAGGCGGGTGGTCAGTATCAAGTCGTGATTGGTCCCGCCGTTAACGACGTCTACGATGCAATCGTTGGTCAACTTGGCGCTGGTTTTGGTGACGCGGATGCCTCCGCCGTTGCGATGGAAAAGGAAGCAAACCGGCTCGCCTGGCAGAAGATGTCACCGTGGCAGAAAGTGAAACACGGATTTAGCAGTCTGATTGGGGTCATCACGGGCTCCATGATACCAGTGATTGGCTTGTTGGCCGCTTCTGGTATCTTAAAAGGGATTCTGTCGTTGCTGACTAATTTCAAGATAGTTTCGGCAACCACGCCGACCTACGTCATCATCAATGCGATGGGCGACTCGGTCTTCTACTTCCTACCGATTTTCGTGGGCTTCACCGCTGCTAAAAAACTCGGTGCGGATCCCGTTATCATGGGAATTGTTGGTGGGGTGCTCACTTATCCAGCCATCGTTGGGATGGCGACGACTGGTAAGGTGACCGGACACCTGTTGGGCATGGCGATCAATGCCAACTTCTTCGGAATCCCGGTACACGTGGCTTCCTACACGTACTCGATCTTCCCAATGATTGCGGGGGCCTGGTTAGCAAGTAAGTTGGAACCATGGCTCAAACGGGTGATTCCAACGGTGCTACGGATGATTTTTGTGCCACTGTTTGAAGTTGTCTTAATTTCTGGTGCGATTATTCTGATTCTCGGCCCAGTCATTACCGCGTTATCTGGCGCTTTAGCTGCCGGGATCGTAGCGATTTACAAACTAAGTCCGGCTATCTCTGGCTTGATTATTGGTGGGTTCTACCAAGTATTGGTTATCTTCGGTTTACACTGGGCGATCATTCCAATCGTGGTCAACGACATTACTACAACGGGTCACAGTTACCTGAACGCCATCGTTTCTGCAACGATGGTCGCGCAAGGTGGTGCGGTCTTGGCCATTGCCTTGAAGTCTAAATTCGCTAACATCAAGGAACTCGCATGGCCAGCGACGATTTCAGCTTTCTGCGGTGTCACTGAACCTGCAATGTACGGGATCAACTTGAAATACGGTCGGGCCTTCATCACCGCAAGTATCGGTGGTGCGGTCGGTGGGTTCTTGACTGGACTCTTTAACGTCAACATGTGGGGCTTTGCCGGCTCCCTGATTGGATTCACCTCCTTCTTCAATCCGAAGGGCATCGACTTCAGCTTCTACGGTTTCTTGATTGCATCTGCAGCTGACTTGATTGTCGCCTTCGCATTGACTTGGATGTTCGGCTTCTCAGACAATGACGTTAAGAATGTGAAGACGGCGCCGAAGAAGAAGCATCTTGGGCAGCAGGTCGCATAGGCTAAACGGGTCGAATTGAATGGTTTACTGAGATTCGGCTAAAATTTTTAGCGTAAAATTGAGATCTTATTGGCAGTCATCGTAAATTGGTGGCTGCCAATTTTTTGTGGTCGCAGCGATGACGGTTGGGGGACGATGACTTAAGCGCAGTGCATGCCAATCTCTAAGTCAGCAGGAAACAGACTTTTATGGTACCTTCCTGACCATAAGCAGTTTTGATTGACAAACGCAACTAAATCCGTTTTAATGTAACTAATGAAGTTACAAGAAGGAGCGGATTAAGATGAAATATGCGATTACAGGTGCCACGGGTCATTTGGGACAACAGATTGTTGCGGCTATCAAACCGTTAGTGGACCCCAGTGACTTATATTTGGGTGTTCACACGCCTAGTAAGGCACAGGGTTATCAACAACAGGGCATGCAGGTGATGGCAATTGATTACCAACAGCCAGAACGATTAAAAGCTTTTTTCCAAGATAGTGATGTCTTGATTTATATTCCAAGTAAGAGCCACGACAGTTATTCGCGGGTACAAGAGTTTGAAAATGTCTTAGCGGCAGTCCAGCAAGCGAATGTGCAGCATTTGTTAGTGATGGGCTTTATTGCTGATCAAGTCAACAATCCCTTTGCGCTGTCGGCGTTTTACGGCTACGTGCCGCGGCGATTAGCTGGGACTGACCTCAATTATACGATTGTCCTCAATGCGCTGTATGCTGATCCGTTGGTGCCGTATTTACCAGAATTAATCGAGCGGCACAACGTCATTTATCCGATGGGCGACCAAGCTTTGAGCTTTATCAGTCAGGCGGATAGTGCCGCGGCATTTGCCAAGGTCGCAACGACGCCAGATTTATTACAACTCGGCCGCATCTATACGCTTACTCAAGAGCAGGCCTACACGATGCCAGAATTGGCGGCCGTTTTGAGTCAAGTCAGTGGACAATCGATTGGCTATCAACCGGTATCGTTGCAGGCTTTCAGCGATATGTATAATCAGAATAATGAAGGTCCAATGTTAGCGTCAATGTACGCGGGTGGGGCCATGGGATTGTTAGCAACGGTCAGCGATGACTACCAGCAGATTATGGGCCAGCCAGCACAATCCTTAACTGACTACTTACAAACGACGTACCGTCTTAGCTAATTAATCACACAAAATTCCCAGTGAGTTAATGGTGGCGACTAGATTCCATGCTATAATCTAGTGTAATAGCAATTTTGGAAAGGAGGCGCCAGCATGGCAAACGGGACGCGTAGAGATTTACGCGAGCTATTCCATAAGGGTCAACTAACGATTGGCATTAGTGAATTGAGCAGAATGACTGGTGTCTCGCCACGACAACTGCGGTATTGGCAAAAAAAGGGGTACATTATTCCTAAGAACGAGGATGAGCCAGGTCAGGCACGTATTTATACCATGAAAATGGTTATCAAAGCGGCCGCGATGAGTAACTTACTCCAAACTGGTTATACGTTGAAGGCGGCGGCCGCTCAGGTGGATGAGCGGATGCGACCAGCCCAAACGATGTATCACGTCATCTTTGATCGGTATCAAGGGTATCAAGTGGCGGACGATGGCCAGATTCTAGTCGATTTGGGGCCATTTGACCCCCAACCCGAGCAGGAATTATTTGCCAAACTCGTGGGGGACAAAGTGGTGTTTGATTTGAAGAATCGGCGGGAATTAGAGTAGTGAAGTACTTAGGTCTGGGGGAATCTCAGGCCTTTTTGTGACGGATAGGCAACTTGTGAAAGTAGGAAAAGCAAGATGAAAACAATTAAACTGATCGTAAGCGACATCGACGGTACCCTAGTCGACAGCCACGGCCAATTATTACCCGCGACGATAACGGGTGTTCAAGCGGCGGTTGCACAGGGCGCAAAGATGGTGTTAGCTTCAGCGCGCTCGCCAAAAGGGATGTTTAGCATCGCCCAGCAGTTGGGGATTAATTCTACGATGATTGCGTATAACGGAGCGCTAACGGCAACCACTGATGCCAATGACCAACTGACAGTCTTTGAGGAACGGGCGGTTGCTCCTGAATTGGCGCGGTCGGTTCAGGCGTTGATCGCGCGAGAATGGCCAACTGCTTCCATCAATATTTATACGAATAATGACTGGTTGGTGGCCAGCATGGGTCAGTGGGAGCAACAAGAAGCAGACGGCATCGGCTATCAACCACACGTGGCTGACCTTGCCGACTGGCTACAGGTGGCGCCAACGCCGGTGCACAAAATTATGATTATGGCAGAGGCTGCTGTGATTCAAGCAATCGAGCAACGACTACAAACGTCTGAATTTGAGGACTTAGCCGTTTATCGTTCTAAGGCGACGTATCTAGAAATCGTGGCCACCGGTGTCACCAAAGCCGCTGCTTTGAAAAAACTGTTGGCGGATGAACAACTCACAACAGCTGAAACGCTGGGGTTCGGCGATAACTTCAACGATGTTGCGATGCTCCAAGAAGTGGGCGTCGGAGTGGCGATGGGCAACGCGCCCCAAGCTGTTAAGGATGCCGCGGATATGGTGACAACGGATAATAATCATAACGGTATTCAACTAACCTTAGCACGGTATTTTGCTGATGTAACGCGTTAATTAGTACGTTCGGCTGAGAAACGTTAAAATAATACAAAAGAGGAAGTCCCCAATATGTGGGCTTCCTCTCTTTGCTGTATCCAAAATAGTGTCTGATGGATAGCTGGCTTATTATGAGCGCGCTAAGATTTCTTGAATGGCCGCACTAGCTTCCAATGGTTGATGTCCCAAGACATTTGCCAAGTCTGCTGACGTTTCAGCTAGGGCACCATCATTGATTGGAGCTTGAAATGAGGCAAATAAAGCAGCGGTATCATAATCGAGGCCAGTCGCTTCAAGGGATTGCGTGTATGCTTCCTGACTGACTTGCGTAATCTTAAATTGGTTACCAGTTGCTTTTTGAAGTGCTTGACCGAGTTCGGCATAGGTGCGAGCTGCTCCTGCAAATTCGTACACTTCTTGAGGATCTTCTGCCATCAAAACGTTCGCGGCAGCCGCTGCGTATTCTCGTTCCAAGGCCCAGCCAGCCGTATTGTTAGCCCAATACAGGGCTTCTTGATTATGATTGCCGCTTTGTAAGAATCCCATTTCGTTTTCCAAATACCAGTTGTTGCGCAGAAAGCTGTGCGCAATATTGGTCGCTGTAATGGCATTTTCGGTCGCACGATGGTCACTAGCGAGGGCACTAACTGCTGTCTGTGCGTGGGGGAAACTAGTGTAGGCGACAAATTTAACATGTGCGGCGTTGAGTGCGGTCACGACATTTTTATGAGCAGTGGCCCGGTCAACGGGACCGCCGGGTTGTGAGGAGACGAAGAGCACGCGTTCGACATCTTCGAAGGCTTTCGTCATGGCGTCGACATCATCATAGTTTCCGATTCGAATTGGATTATCAGGGAACAGCTGCGTGGCTTTGTCCTGATTACGAGCAATTACTAACACATTTTCAGGACCGACTTTAGCATTAAGCGTACTAACGGCACTTTGGCCAAACTTGCCAGTAGCGGCAGTGACGGCAAATTTCATAAGTAAAACATCCTTTCAGCTTGCTGTATCAATAAAAATTACAGTAATCAGCTTATCACATGTAACTTCAAAGTCAACAACTTTGCTTGTAACAATTGGAAAGACTACTACTTATACGCCGAATATCGGTTGGTTTCCTAGAGAAATAATGGCTGTGATTCTGTCGTAATGTGTTACTAATGTAGTTTCACCATGGATTTTGGGTTGCCCGCAATAGCCGCCGTTTTTGATTCATGTCCAAAAAAATAGGATTAAACAACATTGCGTTATCTAATCCTATTGATGAAAATCAGTGGTAAATGATGTGGCGTTATTTATTATTCAGCGAAGTCAAAATCCGCTGCGCGACCTGGCTGTTAAAGTCGTTGGTCTGCAAGCGTTCGAAGACCTCTCGCATAATGTGCATCAATTGTTCGTCTGACAATCCTTGAGCGGACAAGGTGTTGAGCATGACTTGCAAGAGATCTAGGGGCAATACTGGACGCTGGTCAGGATGGGCGCTGAAGAATTCCTGTACCGCTTGGTCGTGTAATTGCCAGTATACGGGGTTTTGCACGTCGTCGAAAATCGTTTTGAGTTGTTCCAGCGCCGGGGTCAACGGAATGTTTTTGGCGATGATCGTCGTCAACACGCCATCACGGGCTGGAATGCGAACATCCGCCACGTAATCCTTTAACAATAAGAAGTGCGTCTTGAACGGTGGCCGTAGTGTAAAGGTCATCGTGAGTGCAATTTGGCTATCAGTAGCTGCCATGGAGATTCCCCCTTCGAAAAAATAAATTAATTAATGGCGTTTCGTAAAGCGTACGACCGCCTCACAGCGCGCCGTTTGCGGGAACATATCGATCGACTGAATGTAGTCGACTTGGTAGCCGCGTGTCAATTCTTGTAAATCACGCGCAAGGGTCGATGGATTACAAGAAATATAGACGAGTTTTTCGGGTGCGCTTTGTAAGATAGCGTCGATTAATACGCCGTCCAGACCGGTACGTGGTGGGTCGACGACCATCGCGTCCGGTGCGAATCCGCTGGCTAACCATTGTGGCAGTAAGACTTCGGCTTCGCCAACTTCGTAGTGGGCGTTCGTGATTTGGTTGCGTTTCGCGTTGGCGTTGGCATCCGCGACTGCGGCCGGAATGGTGTCCATACCCCGAACTTCTTTGGCGACATCGGCTAGCGATAAACCAATCGTTCCGACCCCCGAATAGGCGTCGACTAAGGTCTCGTTAGGGGCTAAGTCGAGTGCTTCGCGTGCCAAACGATACAACTTCTTGGTTTGTTGCGGATTCAGTTGGAAGAACGCCCGTGCGGACAGGTCGAAGACTAAGCCGTCGAGTTCTTCCGTAATCGTTGGTTTACCAGCGAGTAAGGTGGTTTGATCACCCCATATGAGGGACGTCTTACCAGCGTTAACGTTTTGCATGACTGAGACGACCATTGGTAACTTTTCAGCAATCTTCATCAACAGTTGGTGCTTCTTGGGTAGCTTAGGCGTATTGGTGATGAAGACTAGTTGGACTTCACCAGTTGCGGTGGCTTCGCGAACGACCAACGTTTTAACGATGCCTGAGTTGTGAGTTTCATCGTAAATCGGCACTTCGAGTTCTTCTAACCAGGCGACGACTTGACGCATCACCGTCATGGTTGCTGGCATTTGAACGGAACAAGTCGGTAAGTCGACTAGGTCATGACTATTTTCTTTGTAAAGTCCGGCGGCGACGTGACCATCGATCATCCGAACTTGAAATTGGGCCTTGTTGCGGTAGGCATACGGGTCAGCCATGCCAATCGTTGGCCGGACGTCGTAGTGGCGATAACCGGCTGGTCGATATTTTTCGAGTGCTTGGCGAATCAAATCTTGTTTGAACGTTAATTGTGCCGGGTAGTCGAGGTGTTCGAGCTCGAAACCACCCACTTCGCCCGCGTAGACGTCTTGTGGATCGACGCGGTCCGGGCTTGGTTTACGAATACTGCGAATTTTAGCTTCCAAATACCGCGGATGGACTGCGGTGACTTCAGCGACCACGACTTCTTCTGGTAGGGCGCCTTTGACGAACGTAATGACGTGCTTATAGTAACCGATTCCTTCGCCATTGATGCCGAGGCACCGAATCGTGAGTGGAAAACGTTGGCCGATCGTAACGGTCGACTGCACCTTTTCGGCCGGTTGCTGCCGGCGTCGATCATTGTGTGATCGGGATTGGTGCGAATAATGGTTAGATTGTGGCATAAGTTTAATTTTGACCTCGTTTTTCTGTGAACTGTGTTAACTCCCATTATAGCATGGCGGGAAAGCGACAATCACTGAGTAGTTTTCATTGAAAGCAGATACATTATCAGGTTATAATGATTCTAATCTAATAACGGGGGTGGCTAGAAATGAAGGCGTTAATTTCGTTGTCACAAGTTAATTATCAAGTTGCGGATCAGCACATTTTGCATGATATTAATTGGCAGATTCCGGCGGGGGCCCACATCACGTTGACTGGGCCGTCGGGGGGCGGTAAGAGTACGTTATTGCGAATCATGGCGGCCATGATTTCGAAAACGAGTGGTGACTTGCAGTTTGAGGGCCGACCGATTGAAAGTTACGACCCCATTATGTATCGGCGGCAGGTCTCGTATTGTTTCCAACAACCGACCTTATTTGGCGAAACGGTAGCGGACAACCTAGCTTTTCCCTATCAGATTCGCAAACAACCAATGGATACTAGCCGCGTCGTGACGGCTTTACAGAACTTTGGTTTGTCAGAACGGACCTTACACCAACCCGTCACCGAGCTTTCCGGTGGGGAGCGGCAACGGGTGGCCTTGATTCGCAACGTGTTATTTTTACCACAAGTCCTACTTCTAGACGAAGTGACGGCGGGATTAGATGAAGCGAACAAGGATATTGTCCACCAGTGGTTACGGCGACTTAATGAGCAGGAACACGTCACGACCATCATGATTACGCACGATACGACGGAGATTGCCGCAGCCGACCAGCTCGCGAAAGTTGTCGATGGACGCTTGGAGGTGCACGCATGAATTTAGCAGTTAATAATACATCGTTGTTTCTCGCAGCCATGTTAGTCTTAGTTGCGCTCGGGATTAGCTTGTGGCAGAAGCTCGGTTTAGACAAGGACATTATTATTGGTGTCGTTCGCGCAGTCGTTCAGTTGTTCATTGTCGGCTACTTGTTGAAGTACATTTTCCGCGTTAATAATTTATGGCTGACGCTAGCGATGATGGGCTTCATTATCTTTAATGCGGCGTGGAATGCGAAAAAACGTGGCCCGGGCATCGACCACGCGTTAGGAATCTCACTATTAGCCATCTTTGTCAGCACCGGCGTGACGTTGGGCGTACTCGTTTTATCAGGGGCCATCAAGTTTATTCCGTCCCAGATGATCCCAATCTCTGGGATGATTGCGTCGAATTCAATGGTCGCGATTGGGTTGGCCTACCGCAGCTTAAATAGCCAATTCCATGATCAACGTCAGGGCGTGCTGGAACGACTGGCACTCGGGGCGGGCTTGCTAGATGCTTCGATTGCCATTGTCCGCGAAGCGATTCGTACTGGAATGTCGCCAACAATTGATTCTGCCAAAACAGTCGGGTTGGTCAGTCTGCCAGGTATGATGTCTGGGCTGATTTTTGCCGGCGTCGATCCTGTGCGGGCCATCAAGTACCAAATCATGGTGACATTCATGCTCTTGTCAGCGACGAGTCTGGGCTCGATCATCGCGTGCTACTTGGCTTACCGCAACTTCTATAATGCCCAGAAACAACTGAAGTAAGCTGATGGCAGCACGGATGGTGTGTTCTATTCCGGATTTAGCCTAAATGACGACAATAATCAAATCAGTTAGGCCAAAGTAATGGTTCCTGATTGCAGTCCCGCGGTGACTCCGATATGATGGGAGCTGAATAAAACGTTATGCGGGGGTGTTGATGTGAATAATGCGGCAGTGTGGGTCCCAGTTCCAGCCGTGTTTTACTGGGGTTGGCTAGTGCCAATCTTCTTTGGAACTGGCTTTGGGTGGCGGTACCATCGCGATAAAGTGCGCTTAGGTAACGGCATCTGGTTTTCGCTATTTTTCTATTCCTTTTTAACCATGTTAGCCGTGACGATTCTCGGCAGTAATATTCATTGGCTAATCATCATCAGCGGCACGTTATTTGTGTTGTTACTACTCTTGATTGGGCTGATTTTCGCGTTACAGGCCTTTCTTCTATTATGGAACGCCTGGATTATGTGGCGTCATGAAAGCCATACCTTGGCCAATATGTTGACCTTGTATCTGGGGTTAGCGATTCTGATTTTGCCATTTATCGGCAATCGGGTGAGTCAGTATGTCCCACAACCAGTCAGCCATTTCATGGCGATTTTTCCCAACCTCGTAATACTCTATGTGGGATTTTGGTTCTATAACTATTTGACGATGCTGACGATTTATCAATTTAACTGGCCGCGATTACGGCAAGATTATATTATTGTCCTGGGGGCGGGCTTGCTGGATGGTAACCGGGTCTCACCATTGCTAGGTCAGCGGATCATGCGTGGCTTGCAATTTTATCAAAAGCAACAGCGTAAGACGCAGCACCCCGCCATCATGCTTTTTTCTGGTGGTCAGGGTGGTGACGAAACGGTTCCAGAAGGCCAAGCGATGCTAGATTATGCGATTGCCCACGGTTTACCGGCGTCGGCTGGTTGGGCGGAGACGAAGTCCAAAACGACGCTGGAAAATATGCAGTTTAGTAAGCAATTGATTGACCAGGGCCCAATCAAGCAACCGCGCACGATTTTTGTAACCAATAACTACCATACGCTGCGAGCGGGGATGTTTGCCAAGCAAGCGGGGCTCAAAGCGGATGGCATCGGCGCGCGCACGGCCCGGTTCTTCTTGCCTGATGCGATTTTGCGAGAATACATTGCCATCTTCGTCCGCAATAAGTGGTGGCACGCGCTGGCGGTGGTGGGGCTATTGATTATGTCACTACTGCTGGTGTGGTTTGATGCTTATTATGCTGGGTGATGACAGAACGGCTCGTTAGCAGCCCCAGTTCAAGTCGGTAGCGACAATCGTTTTAGTGAGCTAGGTCCAGATAATGCTAGATTAAAAGTGGGGCCTCAAGAATTGATTGCAAAATTCTTGAAGCGCCACTTTAGGTTTTCGGTGGATCAAAATGAACAAGTTGTTGGCCGTAGTTGGTCGGGGTCGTGTATGTGTTAGATACCAAGGATCGTATTGAACACGCTTTGCGGTAATTTGATAGTGTTCTTGGTAGCACGCCGTTTGTTCGCGCTTTGGCGGCGTAACAGGGCGGCCTTCTTGGAAACACTATGCTTGTCACCGTTAACGGCCGCGTTTTTACGTAATGGCGGCACATCCACGCGCGCCAGAACTTTCCCCTCAACGATTGCCTGAACGGGTGTTGGATACAATTGGCGTGGCACGGTTGATTTCAGCCCAATGACTAATTGCTGGGTCATTTGTGGCGCGTCTTCGCGATGAACGACGAAGGTGAGCGCGTCCACGGGTGCGTAGTTGATATCGACTTCTACTTTGACGAGATCACTCACTTCATTATCGTAAAAGGTCGTGTTGAGACTTGCAAACCCATGTGAGACGGATTTGAGTTCAGAGAAGAAGTGGGACGCGATTTCAGACAACGGAATTTTGACCACAGCAACGACTAGCTCGCCATTGTTCGATAAGTCGATTAGGGTCCCTTTGTGTTGTTCAGCGAGCTTCAGTACCGCGTTCAAACTAGCATCGGGCGTCGTAATTTCGGCTTTCATGAAGGGTTCTTCGACTTGCTCGATCAAGCTGAAAGCGGGAAATTGCACTGGATTGTTGACGACGACGTGCTGCCCGTTTTTGAGCGTCACGTGATAGGTCACATTCGGCGCGGTCGTCAGAACATCGATGCCATACTCATCCTGCAGTCGCTCACGGATGATCTGAAGGTGAAAAGCGCCCAGAAAGCCACAACGAAAGCCGACGCCGAGCGCTTCTGACCGTTCTTCAACGAATGTAAATGATGGATCGTTCAAGTTGAGCTTTTGGACTGCGGCTTTGAGTGCGGGGAAATCATTGTTTTGTGGATACAAGCCAGCGAAGACCATTGATTTTGCAGGTTCGTATCCGGGAAGGGGCTGACTAGTTGGTGTTTCCGCCGATGTCAGGGTGTCGCCGACGCGAATTTGTTTGGGGTCTTTGATGCCCGTGACCACGTAGCCCACATCGCCGGCATGTAAGTTGGTTTGGGGCAACATGTTCGGCGTCATGACGCCAATTGATTTACTGGTGAAATGACAGTCAGCAGCCATTAAATTGAGCGCTTGTGGGGACTTGAGTTGACCGTCAATCAGTCGAACGTAGGCGATGACGCCTTGATAGGGATCGTACAATGAGTCGAATACTAAGGCCTTTAGCGGAGCGGTAGCATCTCCAGTGGGTGCGGGGAGCCGGGTCCGAATGGCTTCTAAGACGGCGGGAACGCCTTGGCCCGTTTTGGCAGAGATCAATAAGACTTGGTCTGGTGTAAACGCTGAATCGAGGTCGTGTAATTCTGCTAAGGCAGCTTCGATATCAGCTGAGGCTAGGTCGACTTTATTGAGCACGGGGATCAGTGGCAAATGGTGCTTTTTGGCAATGCGATAATTGGCGATGGTTTGGGCTTGGACGCCCTGAGTCGCATCGACTAATAAAATTGCACCCTCTGTCGCTGACAAACTTTTAGCCACTTCATAATTAAAATCAACGTGCCCCGGGGTATCAATTAAATTGTATTCGTATTCCTGCCCATCTTCGGCCTGATAATAATTGCGAACGGTCCGTGCCTTGACTGTGACGCCATGGGCTTGTTCAACTGCCATATCATCTAACAGCTGGGCCCGTTGTTCGCGCGTGCTGACAGTCTTGGTCAGTGCCATGATTTGGTCTGCCAAGGTCGATTTGCCGTGGTCAATATGGGCGATAATAGCAAAGTTACGAATATTGCGCTGGTTCATTTTTTCGAAAACTCCTCTAAATATTGGATTAAATAAAATTTGATCTGTTGTTGTGCTTCAGGGACCAGTTGGATTTCAAAATCCGGATAGGTCCGTGCTAACTTCTGGTGATTAAAACTCGTCAACGAGGCCATGTTCATGAGACCGCTGATGATGCCGCTTTGCACGATAAATAGGTGACTGAACTGGGCCTGTGCCAACAAGTTGTCGGTTTGGACCACTAACTGCTGACCCAAGCGCTGGCTGACAGCATACAATGCGTCTCGTTGCGCGATAGTCTCAGCCATGTTCGCTTTACCCTCAAGGATTGGCCCGCGAATGGCATTCAAACGAATCAAAACGTCATGCTGCTCGATCAATCGTTTCGTCTGCTCGACCATCCAGGCGATATACTCAGATGCTGAAAAGTTTGCTTCTTGTGTCAGTGCTGCAATCAGCTGCTCAAAATAGCGCTGGTAATCTTCCAACAAGATGGTCATGAACAGGTCTTCCTTGGTGGCAAAGTAGCGAAACGTCGTGCCCTTAGAACTACCCACAGTTTCGGCAATCTGCTGCATTGTAATTTCTGTGTAACTCTTGTGAGCAAAGAGATCGATGGCGGCCTGCATGATTGCTTGCCGTTTAGCCGCTTTTTGGTTGGGGGTGTAAATATTAGCCATGTGAACACCTTCTTTTTAAAAATGACTGGTGGTTATCTTTGGATAGGGTACACCAAAAATAACTGGTGGTCAATTTTGATGATCAACCTAATGGAAGCTAAGCGGTCTGGTCGAATATGGAAGTATAGTTCCATATTTTAGAAAGTTGGGTGTAAATGGAAGTATAGTTCCATATTTGATAAAAATGAGTCTAAATGGAAGTATACTTCCATATTTAACAAATAACAGCTAAAATGGAACTATACTTCCATTTCAGAAATTAACCGCTAAATCCAAAAGTGAGGTGCTATCCATGATTAAGCGTGCGGAATATCTAAAAAAACTCATTCAATTTCGAGATACCGATTTGATCAAGGTTATCACGGGCGTTCGGCGCTCCGGTAAGTCGGTTCTGTTGATGCAATATCGAGATTACCTAAAGTCTCAAGGCGTTGCCGACAATCAAATTATTTATTTGAACTTTGAAGAATTGGAACTTTTGAGCGTGCGTACTGCCGACGCGTTAGTCAAAGTGTTACAGCCTAAGCTGGATAAGCAACGTCACCAATATATCATGCTGGACGAAATTCAAATGGTCGACGGCTGGCAGACGGTGGTCAACGGTATTCGCGTCAGTTATGATTGCGACATTATTGTGACTGGCTCTAATGCAAAGATGTTGTCTGGTGAACTGGCAACACTCTTAAGCGGGCGTTATGTGGAGATTCCCATTTATCCATTTTCATTTAAAGAATTTTTAGCAGCTAAGGAGATCACGTCCGATTCACGTGAGGTGGACCAAGCGTTTTTGGCCTATGAAAAGTACGGTGGCTTCCCACTCGTTACCTTAAGTACGGTAGCGCTAAAAGATGACATTTTATCGAGTTTGTATGACACGATTACGTTAAAAGACGTCGCAGAGCGAGCACAGGTTCGTGATATTACCTCACTGCGAGCGCTAGTCGCGTTTTTAGCCGATAATATCGGTCAATTAGTCCAACCTGCCAAGGTTGCGGGCGTATTGAAGAATGAAGGCATCTCGATTAGTAATCATACGGTTGAAAACTACCTACAGTTGCTAGAAGATGCGTTCTTATTCTACCGGGCGCGACAATACGATTTACGTGGCAAAAAGTATCTGAGAACTGCTGGTAAATATTTTATCGTGGATCCCGGGTTGCGACGGACGGCAATCGGTCGGCGGCCAGGCAATTATGCTGGTCAGCTTGAGAACGTGGTCTACGTAGAATTACAGCGACGGGGCTACACAGTAGACGTTGGCAAAATGAACACGAAGAAAATTGACTTTGTGGCCCGTAAAGTTGACCGCGTTTTATACGTTCAAGTATCTTATGAAATCCCGGCCAATAGCCATGAAACTGATAATTTACTGCAATTACGAGACAATTACGAGAAGTTATTGATCACGCAACGACATTATCCAGACATTCACGATGTTGACGGGATTCCGGTCATTAATATCGTAGATTGGTTATTACGTGATGCCCCTAGTGAGATGTAAACCAGGTTTAGCGGAACAAGCCACGCCGAAATGCTCATTTTATGACGATTTAGTTATACCGGCGCTTCAAATAATCGCGCAATGCTGCCGGTATCTGCACCACCGTGACATCTTCGCCGAGAAACTGCAACCAATCACCAAAGAAGGCAATTTCATCAGTTGTTGATGGTAGGTAGTGTCTCAAAATGCCTTGCATTTGATAAGGATCGGTGTAGGCAAGTGAAAGTGAGAATGGGTGGTAACGTTTAAAACGGCTAACGGCGGTCGCCCCGAGTTGTAACACGACATTTGGTTTGGGTGTGGCCGCTTTTAATTTGTCGGCAATCGTCTGGGAATCCAAATCGTTCTGTGCGGCTGCCACGCCAGTAATCTTGGCTAAGGGTAATTGGACTAAAGTCGTGGTGTCTAACTTAATAAATTCAAGCCACCACTGACTTTGTTCATGATATAGATGGGTAACGGCAATTTGATAGGTTTGACCGTGATTATCCGTGATCTGCATACACTGGCTGATAAGTAGCTGTTGAATTAGGGCCTCGAGGACGGGGTCAGGTAAGTCAGCGCGGTCAAGTAAGTTGGGATTTTGGGGATGAGTCCCATCAAAGACTAATTGTTGACTCAGGACTAGTAAATCGTCTTGTTGGGTGATTGGAATTAGGCCAAGCAACTTTTCAGTAACGGTCCGACGACTAGTGAGGTAAGGCAGCTGTTGGTTGCGGGTTGCCATGAATGCAATGAACATCATTTTGATTTCGTCGGTCGTAAAATGAATGGCTGGGAGCACTTGATTACGCATGACTACGTAGCCACCGTTGCGACCTGGTTCGGATACAAGCGGTAGTCCTAAATCTTCGATTGTCCGAACATAACGAATAGCGGTTGAACGCGAAATGTCGAATTCTTGCATTAGTTCTTTGAGTGTAAACTGGGAGCGGTTGTTGATATAGCGCATAATTAAATTAATGCGAGTTGTTTTATTCATCGGAAACCTCCTCTTAAATTAATGCTCTTGAATTAAAGGTGTCATTTTTTGATACGGTTTGTTGCTATTATAAAGGCAATCAAACGGAATACCAAGGTAATTCCCAGAAAGTAGGATTAATTATGACAACTTATCAAATTGAAACAAAGGAACAATTTACTGTTGTGGGCTTGGAACTGACGATTAAGAGTCAGTTCAATGATTTTGCCGGAATTAGCCGAGAAAAGGCTGATTTTTGGCAACGCATCGAGGCGGATGGGGCGTTGGCCGAACTCAAATCTGGCGCCAAAGATGATTGTTTGTACGCAGTAAATGAAGCCGTCAATAATAAGATGATGTACTATGCAGCTGTTTTGCCCAAAAACGATACCCTCCGTGCTGACCGACGCATTGATTTTCCTAGTGGGCCTTATCTAGTCGTTACGGGAAGTGCAACGTCCCAAGATGAATTGGCTGGCCAACTAACTGGCGCTGTCTTTGGCGAGATTTTACCCCAACTGACCAGTCATCGTTATGTTGGTGGTCCCAACGCGATTCAAATCCAAGCTGTTGGTGACCAATTCAAAGGCGTCGCATTAGTCCCAGTCGTTGCCAACTAGGCCGCTTCAGTTCAGTCGCTGATTACTAAACATGTCAAAAAGCGCGTTCAGACCAAGTTCCTAAACAGGTCTGAACGCGCTTTTGGGTTTGGTGAGAAATCAAGGGTGGTTAATTACTGCTGGTAACCGTAATATCGCCGTCGTTGGTTGAAAGTCGATACTGGCTGGCAGCGGACGGATTCACTTGGTAGACGCCGTTGTCATTGGCATGGTGGCCGAAGATATTGAGGTCGCCGTCGCTGGTGTTAGCGTGAATCCCCGTTGTCCGGGGCGCTGTTCCACGGATGTCGCCGTCACTGGTTGAAGCCGACAGACTGTCTGTGATCCGATTATTATTGAACAAGATGTCGCCATCACTAGTAGTCATCCGCAGGGCTTTGAACCGGTTGTTGGTCAGGTGGATATCACCTTCATCGGTCGTGATTTTAGAAGCTGCGGTGGTGAAGTGGCTGTTAGTGACGCTGACATCGGGGTCACCGGCAATTTGCAGACTAGGGGCCGAGACCCGTGATAAACGGATGTTGCCACCTGATAACGCCATGGACTGATTGATTTTAACGTTGCTCAAATTAACGTCAGCATCATCGTTGAACACGTTTAATTGGTTGACAGTCACATTTTGTAAGGACAGGTTGCCGGTCTGATCGGATTCAGCGGTCACTTTTTCAACCGTAGTCCCCTTAGGAACCGTAATGGTCGTCGTATCGGTATACTGACCAGCGTTGCCGAACATGAAGCCGACACTGTGCGAATCGTCGGCAGTCGAGGTAATCGTCAAATGCCCGTGACTAGTTTTGATTTTTGGAAACGTGCGGGCGGCCGTCACGGTAATCTTGGTGCTCGTCCCTTGCTTGATGATGATATTGCTGCTGGTATCAAGCGTGATTTCCTTCAACTGACTAACGTGGTAACTACGACTGCGATGACGCACGATATGAAAGCCTTGTTCCCAATAAATGCTTTGAATCCCGTTATTAGCGATGCCAAACATCGTTAAGATGAGGCCCAGCACTAATAAAACAACGCCAATTCTAATTGTCTTTCGCATGATGACGACCTCCTCTCTCTGCACGATTCTTCTTGACGAACCGGTGGTATAAGTTTTGCACGATTTTTGCGATCCCTTGAATAATCAAACTGATGAGCCAGATGAAGAGTGGCATGATCAGTAATTCGGCGCCAATAATCGCAAGCCCGCTACCGAGATAGAATAGGGCAACCCAGAGTGACTGACCAAAGACCCCAATTCCAGCGGTCAACATAGCGAAGGCTAATAGGGTGACGGCTACCAGGATGGCACCGACCGCGATAATAACGGCAAAGGCCGACACGGCGATGGCAAAGAACACGGCTAGGATTGCAATCAGGGCCGGAATGGTGATTGGCGTTGAGAGTAATGCCAGGACAATCAACCAGATCGTGCGAACGTTGGCCTGTGATTTTTGCCGTTTGGACGTATTGGCACTGAGATTCTCATTGAAGCGAATGGAATAATCCGCCAGCACTTTGCGCGCTAACTGCTTGGGTAACCCCAATTCAGCCACACAGTCATCGTAATTGTCGATGCCCGCGTCGAGCAGATATTCGCGATAAAATTCAACGACCTCATCGCGTTCGTCGTCGGTCAGCTGAACGAGTAAGGCTTCAAATTTGGATAAGTAGTCGTTCATCGGTGATCCTCCCCCTGTAATAGTTGATTGATAGCTAGGTAATACGTCTGCCACTCGGTCTGAATCGTGGTCAGTTGGGTCAACCCCGCGCTAGAAATTTGATAATAACGGCGGTTGCGCCCTTGATAAGCCTGGTCATAAGTGGTGACCCAGCCATTCTTTTTCAGTCGTCGTAACACTGGGTACAGTGTGGATTCAGAGACCTTAATGGCTGCCTGTAGTCGCTGGGTCAGCGCATAACCGTAGTAATCCTGGTCTTTAAGACAAGCGAGCACGCAACCGTCGAGAAGCTCAGAACTGATTTGAATCGCCATTATTATCCCTCCTGTTATATTATACGTCGTATAGTATCGTTCACAGAGTAGTATACAGGCCGTAGTTGGGGATTGTCAAACGGGAATCGTGATTTGTTGATAGGATGCAAAGGTCTGTATGTATAATTAAAATAGCGGATATTTCGAGGCCTGGGACATTGAAAACCAACGAGATGACGCTATTAAATGTGGAACGGCATATTAAAATGCGCATCGTAATGCCTAATTGAACCCGCACACTTAAAACAGGTGATAAGACTAAAAAGCCCCACTAGAAAACTTCTAGTGGGACTTTTCAGTCGTGTTTTGCTTTAGCTAACCAGACAACTTATTTATCCGTCACGTTGCCACCAAAGTACTTGTTAGAAAGTTTCTTCAAGGTCCCGTCTTTCCGGAGTTCTTGAATCGCTTTGGAGATTTGTTTTTGGAGTTTGGCGTGCTTCTTAGTGAGGATGGCGCCAATCTTTTGTGTCTTGATTTCAGAACCGCCACTGATTAATTTCAAGTTGGCTTTTGGGTTCTGCTTGAAGTAAGCGTAGAAGGCTTCCCGTGAATTGATGGTCCCAGCGACACGGCCTTGATTGACCAGGTCGATCGATTGCTGGAAGCCGTCAGTTGGCGTCACGGTCGCGCCTAAACGTTTCGCGTCGGTCGCATTATTAATGGTCGTCGTTTGGGCGACTTTCTTACCCTTAATGTCTGTGATCTTATTGATGGATGAATTCTTCTTAACGGCCAATTGTGATTTCGAATAGATATAAGGCGTTGAGAAGAGGTACTTTTGTTTACGTTGCGCCGTTTCGGCAATGTCGTTGATGACCACGTCATACTTATCGACATCGAGTCCGGCAATCAGTGAATCAAACTTGGTTGGGACGAACTTGGCTTTTAACCCTAATTTCTTGGCGATGGCCTTGCCGAGGTCGACTTCAAAACCGGTTAACTTGCCGTCTTTGCGGTAACTGTAAGGTTGGAAGGTGCCTTCCAAGCCAATCGTTAAGGTGCCACTCTTCTGTAAGTCCAACTGACTGCTGGCTGAAGAAGATTTGGAAGAACTAGAGCTGCCGCAAGCCGTTAAGGTCACGGTCAATGCGAGTCCAAAAAGTGCTAACGCAATGGTTTTAAGCCATTTTTTCATGAGATTACCCCCGTAATGTGTTGTTGTGACTAAAAAAATCAGCAGTCATCCTGTCAAAAAGGACGACTGCTGATCGTGGTACCACCTTAGTTTCCAAGCGCGTGCACGACGCCTGGCTCTATGAGTTAATTAACTCAGTACGCTAACGGGTACGACACGTCACTGGCTTGCAACTGCTCACCAGCACCATTTAGAGACCATCTTCGCGGCATAATCCGACCGTTTCTCACCAACCAACGGCTCGCTAAGCGTGATTATTCCGCTACTCATCTCATCACAACGTTTTGATATTGAAGCTAGTTTACAAGAGTAAATGATAATTGTCAAATCATTTTGCCATCTTTGATTAACGATATTATCATTTTAGACAAAAAAAGACGCCCAGCCCAGGCGAGATGCGTTGGGATGGACGCCGAACAAAATCTAATTTAGTTTATTGGTTGGCCTTGTCCGAAATCGTCGTAAAGGTCATTGCGGCTAAGAAGTCGGCAATTCGTTGGGTCGGTTGTTTGAAGAATTCTGCGGGTGTGCCGTCGAATAAGATCTTACCGTCTTCGACAAACAGAATCTTGTCGGCCACCGCCCGTGCAAATTCCATGTTATGCGTCACGATGATCATTGAATCTTGTTCTTGAGCCAGCGCTAATAGCACGCGGAGGACGCCAGCTTCTAATTCAGGATCCAAGGCACTCGTGGGTTCGTCCAGTAAAATATATTCGGGATTCATCGCGAGTGAGCGCGCAATCGCGACCCGTTGTTGTTGCCCACCAGATAGTTGGCCAGAGTAAGCGTCCGCCTTATCCTGTAAGCCGACTTTGTCCAGCAGGTCTAAGGCCGTTTTTTTGGCAGCCGCGGCGTCTTGTTTCAATACCTGTACGGGGCCTTCCATGACGTTTTTCAACACACTGAGGTGGGGGAAGAGGTTGTAGCCTTGAAAGACCATCCCAGTCTTGCGCCGAATCGTCAGGATCGTTTTGCTCGTCAGCGGTTTGGTGAAGTCAATCGTTTCGTCATTGAAGTGATACAAGCCGTTTTCAGGGCGTTCTAGTAAGTTGAGGGACCGGAGTAAAGTCGACTTACCAGACCCGGAAGGCCCGACGATAACGGTCGTTTGATGTTCCTTGAACTCAGTATTGATGTCAGTTAACGCCTGGTGATTGCCAAACGTCTTATTAAGATGCTCTAACTTGATCATTGTGCAACCTCCTAGTTAAGTGGCCGTAAATAGCGGGACGTCCGTTTTTCCAAGTAGCCTTGTAGCCAGCTGAGAATCGTACATAAAATCGCATACAGCGCGGCAACCAGCGAGTACATCACGAGTGGTTGGTAGTTCTGCGCGGCAATCTGTTGACTAACTTCGAACATTTCGATGATCGTGATTGAAGCGGCCAGTGACGTATCCTTCACCAGACTGATGAAACTGTTGGCCAGTGGGGGTAGTGAGACGCGAGCGGCCTGTGGCAAAATGATGCGTTTAAGGACTTGCGACTTAGTCATCCCGATGGAATAGGCGGCTTCCCACTGACCTTCAGGAATCGAGAGAATCGCGGCCCGAATCGTTTCAGCACAGTAAGCCCCGGTGTTCAACGAGAAGGTCGCGATACCGGCAGTCCAGGGGTCCAACTGAATCCCGTTTGGAAAAACACCCTTGATTTTGAGGTAGGGTAAACCAAAGTAGACGATAAAGAGTTGGACTAGCAGTGGTGTGCTCCGGAAGAGCCAGACGTAAAAGTTAGCGATAGCTTTGAGAATCAAGAACCAGCCGCGCCGAGTCGAGATTTTGACGAGTGCGGTAAAAACGGCCAGAATCAAACCGAGAATAAATGAAATAATGGCAATCGGAATGGTGTATTTGATCCCTGCCGCAACGATTTGAGGGGTCGATGTAACGATAATGTGCCAGATTGAATCCATAGGGTGCCTCCTGTGATAGTTAGATTATGGTGCTATGTATCCCGCGTGAATCGCGGGCGTGGTCATTACTTGTCAGTAACGTTACCACCAAAGTACTTGTTAGACAATTTCTTCAAGGTTCCATCCTTACGAAGTTCTTGGATGGCTTTTGAAATTTGCTTCTGGAGCTTTGGATGTTCCTTAGTGACGATCGCACCGATTTTTTGAACGGCAATCTGGTCACCAGAATTGATCAACTTAATGTTGGCTTTCGGGTTCTGCTTCAAGTAAGCATAGAAGGATTCCCGGGAGTTAATGGTCCCAGCAGCCCGGCCTTGTTCAACTAACTCAATCGATTGTTGGAAACTGTCGGTTGGGGTAACGGTCGCGCCTAAACGTTTCGCATCTGTAGCGTTGTTACTAGTGGTCGTTTGTGCCACTTTCTTACCCTTGATCTGGGTAATCTTGCTGATGCTTGAGTTCTTCTTGACTGCCAGTTGGGACTTAGAATAAATGTACGGCGTTGAGAAGAGGTACTTCTTCTTACGTGCAGCCGTTTCAGACATGTTATTCATCACGACGTCAAACTTGTTGGTGTCCAGTCCGGCAACTAATGAATCGAACTTCGTTGGGACGAACTTAGCTTTTAAGCCCATCTTCTTGGCGACAGCTTTACCAAGTTCAACTTCAAAGCCAGTTAACTTACCATCTTTACGGTAACTATAAGGTTGGAAGGTGCCTTCCAAACCGATTGTCAACGTCCCCGATTTTTGTAGCCCTAAGTCGCTGGACTTACTGCTACTAGAGTTGCTTCCACAGGCGGTCAACGTGACGGCTAACCCGAGCCCCAAAATCGCAACACCTAATTTTTTAACCCATGTTCTCATGATTCACACTCCTAGAAATTTTTCACGACACTCCTAGTTTATCCGAAAATGAATCTGTTAACAAAAAATAAGCATTGGATCTCCAATGCTTATTTCATAATCGGCTAGTATAGCGTTAGTGTAGCGAATCGGCGCAGGACTGTCAAACCTTTTTTTGGCGGCCAAAAGGTGGTTCGTAGTTGCTACAACGGCTATTTGGCCATTGACAGCGAGGATGTGTAAAAGTTTACCCGCTAACTGGCAATCGTCACGGCGCTTCAGTCACTAGTTGGCTTGACGGTGGAGGA
Source organism: Lactiplantibacillus sp. 30.2.29 (assembly GCF_018991255.1). Lineage (NCBI taxonomy): Bacteria > Bacillati > Bacillota > Bacilli > Lactobacillales > Lactobacillaceae > Lactiplantibacillus > Lactiplantibacillus sp. 30.2.29. The sequence continues at coordinate 52,715 of NZ_JAGYGU010000018.1, forward strand.
GACGTCAGCCCACATGACGAACCGGCGCGATACGATTGGGACTGGATGACGAACTGGTACTAGACCAACGCTGGCTTGGCGGCCAGCACCGGTTGGGAATGCACCATTAATATGAGTTGGTGAGCGGATGCTGTGGTCAGTCGTGGTCACTACAATCTAAGACCACGAAAAACGATGGCATTTTCAGGTCCACCTTCCTTAAAATGAAAAATGCGGCGGCAGTCGTGGTTGACCGTCGTCGCATTTGAGTGGGCTAATTAGAATGGTGTTGCTAAGGCAGTCGTTGGTACCGTGACTTGAACCGGTTGGAGAATTTGTCCGAGTCGCTGGATGCCTTGCGTGATGGTTGCCACGTCGGAGTTGGTAAAGTTCAAGCGGAATCCGTTCGTGACTGCGCGGCTAGCAAATTGGCAAGCCGCTGGGACGTAAGCGACGTGCGCCTGTGGCAGAACCACGTCATTTAATAGGGCTTTGGCGTCCACGCCAGCTGGTAAGGTGACCCAGATGAAGAAACCACCGTTTGGCCGCGTGTATTGCACGTTCTTTGGGAAGTAGTTATCGAGTGCCGTCAGCATCGCGTCGCGTTTTGTCCGATATGCACCACTAATCGCTGCGACGTGTTCATCGATGTCGTGGCTGTCTAGGTAGCTGTTGATGGCCGCTAAAGTCACATTTGGTGATTGGACATCGATGGCGGATTTTAGTCCGACCAATTCTTGCATGATGGTGTCACTCGCCACGATCCAGCCCGTCCGCAAAGCGGGTGAGAGAATCTTAGAAAAACTGGAGATAAAGATGACCCGACCTTCAGTATCGTAATGCTTGATGGCAGGAATGTTTTGCCCGCTATAACGAAGGTCCCGGTATGGGCTGTCTTCCAAAATAATGACATCATATTGATTAGCAAGAGCAACCATTGCTTGGCGACGTTTGGCACTCATCGTCGTCCCGGTCGGGTTGTGGAAGTCAGGAATCGTATAAATCAATTTGATTTCAGGATGAGCCTTCAAGGTCTTGCGAAGTTGCCGAATGTTCATGCCATTATCATCCACTGGAATTTCATAATAAGTTGGTTCGTAAGTGTCAAAGGCGGCGAGGGCTCCCATGTAGGTTGGACCTTCAACGACCATTGCATCGCCGTGGTTTAATAGTAGTTTTGCAACTAGGTCGATGGCTTGTTGCCCACCTTGAGTCATTAGGACGTTGTCAGCACTGACTTGCACATCCGCATGAGTTGCCATGCGGTCAGCGATTTTTTGCCGTAGTGCCGGTAGCCCTTGCGTGGATGAATATTGGAAGATGCCCTGGCCGTCTTGTTCGATGGCGTCACGATAAGCTTGTTTCAAATCGTCATCCGGAAAGAGGTGCTGGTCCGGAAAACCGCCAGCGAAGGAAATGTTTTCCGGGTTGGCACTATTCTTGAAGATTTCATCGAGGTCTGAAGTGTCGTTGTTTAACACACGGTTCGCAAATAAGTTTTTCATGATAATTTCCCCCACTCAATTTTTTGTCCTTAAACTGTTTTCTTTGATTATCAATATGATAAAATAAACCTTGGGATTAGTAAAACTCAACTTTTTCAATATTAAGTGAATTCTATTCATCTAAGGAGGGTAAAAATACGATGGCTAACTTTGCTTATGAGGTTTTTTCGACTGTAGTTGCGCAACATACGTTTTACCAAGCCGCTGCGACGCTTAACGTGACGCCGAGTGCGGTCAGTCATTCCATTAATCAATTAGAGAAGGAGCTCGGTTTTCCGCTGTTCATCCGGAACCGTTCAGGCGTTGAACTTACTAGTGATGGTCGGCAGGTTTTGCCGTATGTCCAGGAGATCTTGAATACCGAAAGTAACCTCCGACAGGTCGCTGATAATATCCAAGGACTGCACTCCGGATCCGTGCGAATTGGCGGTTTTAGTAGCGTTTGCATCAATTGGTTACCCCGAATTATCCGCGAATTTAATCGTGAATATCCCGATATTGAGATTTCGGTGATGCAAGGTAATTTTAATGAAATAACCAACTGGGCCAAAATCGGGACGATCGATATTGGCTTTACGTCGATGCCAGTCAATGAGAATTTACTCGTTCATTCGTTGATCAATGATCCAATCTACTGTGTCACGCCGGCAGACTTCATTCCTGAAAACGGGGAGTACATCACGACTGACGATGTGGCCGACAAAAACTTTATTCTGCAACAAAGTGACTATGACCGGGATACGAAGCTGGCGCTGGACCATTACCACGTTACCAATAATTTCTTGCGGTTCTCCATTGATGACCAATCGATTATTTCAATGGTGGAATCCGGCCTAGGAATGGGAATTCTACCGCAATTAGCGCTGCGTAAACTGACCGGGGACGTCAACACGTTTTCCTTCGCCGAACCGTATAACCGTGAAATTGCACTAGTTGCCAATAAGACGCAGGCGACGGCCCCTTCAACGGCGATGATGATCCGGGCCATCAAGCAGTTTCTGACCAAGGAATATCCAGACCAGATGTTATGGCAGTAGGGTGGTGGCATGCAAGCAACTGGATGCTTTGAACATTAATAATCTAACGCATTGTGATTTGTCATGAACTATGATTAAAACGTGCGGGTAGCTTGCTGTTGGTCAGCCGAGGCGCGTCCTAATCCGACCTACGGGGCTGGCTGACAATTGCTGGAACAGGGCGGACATCGATTTGAACTCACGCAGAGAACCACTGCGCAATTTCAAATACGAGTCTTCTTCTAGCCCGGGAACCCCACCCGGACAAGAAGAACTTCGCCCTTGAGCATTGTCAGCCAGCCCCTTCAGTCGGGAAGCCGCTCGAATGGCGGATGAACGACCACCTAACTTGGTGCAATTGGTTATGGAACATTAAGAAACTGGACCTTCAGGCAAACTTTTTGAATCAGCAGCAACGCTGATTTACGGCAATTTAATACTGAGAAGATTGCCTGAAGATTATGGATTACCTCAATGAAAACTAGCTGAATACCATGCTTACGGTTAGACGGAAAAGTCGCGTTAGTCTTCCAATTCAAGACTTTAGGGCATCAGCTTAACCTAGAAAAATCCAGTAAAGTTGATGGTTCATAGAATAGTTGGCCGAGAACTCATTGGAGACCAGTCTCACAGTTGAATCTCAAAATACCCGTTTATTGAGAATCAACGACTGTCCATCAAAAGTTGAATTCGCACATGTCTGCCTTTCGAATACAATCCTAGAATGCCTGGAAGACGGCTTAGGACGCGTCTATCACAGAAGGTTTACGCCAACTCGCCCCATTTTCCAGCGGTTCTCAGCTGGCTGCATTTGAACTTAAGAACTAGCACGTTTTAATCATCATTAATTCCGAATCACAATTAAGTATATAAAACCGGCTCCCTCGAATCAGGGAGCCGGTTTGTTAGATACGGTATTAGTATGGTACGCCTGACTGACAGGCTTAATTGATGAAGGATTGAATAATGTTACCAATGCGCCGACTATTCAGTATGCCGGATTCGGTGCGCCAAGTGCGTACGACATGTTGCTGATAGCGTTTGACAGTCGGTTTGAAAATCGATTGGCCGGCCAAAGCGCTTTGAAGCGGGAGCGTTTGCTTGGATTTGGCACTTTTTTCAGCAATGATCAATACCTGTAACTTGGGATTGATGGTCTTACGCTTGGCAATCAGTGTCTTGAGCGCAGCTGTCTGATTTTTTGCAGCCACTGGCGTTGTTTTGCGACGACGGTTTTGTGAGCCGGTCCCGTTGAAAGGGGTCGCGATTAAAACCAAATGTTGCGGTGTCAGTGCAATCGTGGTCTGTTCGACGTAAGAAGTGGCGGTTAGTCCGCCATCGCCATAACTGACGAGGTTGAACCGCCGGAATTTGAAATGCTGTTGAGCAAGTCCGAGCACCCGTTTGAGTAATTGTGCTTTTTTCGTTGTACTGATGCCAGTTGGCAACTGCACTTGAATGTAAGGCCGATTATCACTATTTAGTAGTTGCCCTTTGAATACCACGGTACCATTGGTGCTGGCTTTGGTCGTGACGAGTGTTTGTGAGGCACTGTTATGTTGAATATTGGCCGTTAATTGTTGATTTTGTTGATGCGTCAAGTGGCTATCTAGTAGTAAGACCATTGGAATGCGTTCAGTTGAGGTCACTGTTACCGCTGTGACCGGTTTGGCCTTACGAACTTGATGTTGCCACAAGATGACGCCCCCAATCATGGCTAGTAGGACGGCCAACCAAGCCGCACCAGTCAGGACTTGTTTCGTTGTTGCTTTCATATGCACTACTCCATCTTTTCGAATAAGCTTCATCTTAAATGTAAGCTACCCGCACAAAACTTGCAACTGTTTCTACATCTTTAAGACAGCAAAAGTCCCAGCCAACAAAATTTGGCTGGGACTCCTTAAAGGTATCAGTCTTGTGCTCCGAACAGGGCAGAGACTGATGCTTTAAGATTACGTTTGGTACTCAAAAAGCATCACCCCCTTTCATTAATTGTCCGTAGTTTAGTCTCTTTTGCTGGTAAGGTCAACTAATTAGTTTCCAATCTTGCCAAACGCGGTATAATAAAGTTCCTTGGCAGGGGCACTCGGCAGTTGCCGGGTACTTGATAACTGAATATTCAGTTATGGCATTGGTTATTTGGCGGGGGAATACTCGTGAGAAGCCGTGCTAAAAGGCCTGATTCAAATTTGAATCAGGCCTTTTGATGTTTGACGGTAAAATTAGAACTATTTTCATTCACTAACTAGCACAACGCGTATCAATCCGTCAGTGATATGCCGATAGCCTATCACTGATGATTAGTGTTTAGAACTAACTGGCCGATGCAGCGCAAATATTAACAAGCTTGCGATATAAGCAAGAAAAGTGATGAATAGTGCCCATGCGTGACGAGAACTATTAGCAATTGAAATCGTGATATTGCTGCGACCTGCTGGTAATTTGGCTTTTAACTGACCTTGCGAATGCGTGTATTTCACGTGATGATTGTTGACTTGATCTGATAGTTAACATTCTTATAGCCAATAACAGGTAATTTCAAAGCTTTTGTATGGGCCTGCTGCAATTTAAAACTAACCTGCTGGTCATTAGCAGAGATGAATTTAAACTTGGCCATGCTTTTATGGTCAAATGCTACGGTCTCTTTATTTACACGATTAGCGTCATTGAAACTCAGGTCTTGTTTTAAGGCATGTTTGATTTCCGGTTCAATGTTTGATTTCTTTAAATGATAATCTGGTACGTCCATCCGATCAATATTTTCATAATAGTTTTTTGAAGTGAGGTGTCGTATCCGAAACTGATGAACTGCGGCGCTTGAAGAATCGTGAGGTAGTGACGATAAATAGTTTTTTTGGTTTTGACGATGGATTTGTATGACACCAGTTAAACCAATGATAATCACAAACAAGCTAATAAAAATGGTCGTTGATGTTGTGTGCCAGTTGTTATGATTTAAATATAATATTAAGGAAATTGTTGTTCCCACAGCGACTATAGTTAAAAAACGCATGGTAAATTGTATGAGTGTGGCAGGCGTATTAATTAACTTAAATGTGGGGAGCCAATTCTGTGCCAATATGAAGATGCTACCGGCCCCAATTGCCCAGTAACGCCATGAACCGGTGGCTTTGCTCAAAAGTTGTGCCAATAAATAAATCAGAATAAATGTGATCGCGATTCCCATATGTGCACCAGTTGCTGATTCTGTGATGTCATTGCTTAAGATCCGTGAGAATTCATTGTTAGGATCCAGACCAATCAAACCGGGAGTCGGAGATACCATCTTATTGTGAAGCATCCAATCTATGACGTTCAAAAGTGAATAGAGCGACATTAAGATTGTGAGACCAACACTTAGCATCAAATATTTTATCTCATTCAGATCTATCTTCCGAGAAAATAAGCGTATGATTTCGAGAATTCCGACGAATATTGTGAAAATTACCAGCGATAACACATGTGAGTTGGCAACCAGGCTCATACCAATAGATAGCCAGAAAATACCACTTTTCTCCCGGTTCCATATTTTAAACAAGCCTAATATTATCAATGGTAAAAACGCGTATCCAAATGCTTCCCCAATTGCGACACGTGTATACATTAACTGAAAGTGGTAAGCGTTAAATTGATAAGTAATCATACCTAACAGTGTAATTAGTCGATTATGGCTTAGATACTTTGCTAATAGATATGAGTTAGTCACTGTAATGATATTCATTATGAAGAAGCCCAAGGCAAATGCTAGCATAGGACTTTGAATAAGTAATCTCGGGATTACGTATATCATCATGGTGAGCCAAGGATACATTGCGTTCATAGCGACGCCATTGTTTTTAAACCCAATGAAATTGACGAGACTTGGCAAACGTCCAGCTTTGAAGGCTTGATAAAGTGATTCCAAACGCGCGAGGTGAATAGAACCATCATTGCTTAACGCAAAAAAATGCCCAGTAAAAGCTGGATAAGTCGAGATAAAAGCTAACACTAAAATGATTAGTGTGGTGACAATTGCTTTAAACTGAGTTGAAGTTAAAATTCTTTTAAATCGCATGGCTAACATTTATGCATTCCCCTTATTCCCCACTTTTTTATACAATAATTACAATAGTAAACTTGAAAGTTCTATCTGTCACGAGATTATTAATGATTAACATCAATGGTACCTTTTAAAACTTATCCCAATGATTTAATATAGTTATATTATATACGTAAACGTCGACGATAAACGCTAAAATCTAACTATAACGTTCATCATCGTTTGGAATTAAATAAGGGGCAGGTAGCGGTGATGTATGACGCCGTAATTTACCGGTTTATTATAGGGGGAGTATTAAGAATGAAGCTGACAACGCTCACGATTGTGGTGCCATGCTATAACGAGGCTGAAGTTTTACCGACTTCGGCAGAGACACTACGTCAGATATTGCAGAACATGATTGACATTAAGCAGTTGAGTCAGAAGAGTAAGATTTTGTTTGTCAATGATGGTAGTCGTGATAAGACTTGGTCATTGATTCAACAATTAGAACGTGATAATGCGTTGTTTACCGGATTAAAATTTAGTCGGAACTTTGGCCATCAGAATGCTTTAATGGCCGGAATGAAGGTTGCGGGGAAGTACTCAGATTGTGTGATTACGATCGATGCTGATTTGCAAGATGATGAGAACCTGATTCCTAAGATGGTTGCGAGCTATCAAGAGGGCAATGAGGTGGTCTTAGGCGTGCGCAATGATCGTTCGAGCGATTCTCATTTTAAACGGTGGACCGCCGAAGCGTTTTACGGCTTAATGGGGAAAATGGGGGTTCAATTGGTCCCAGACCATGCCGATTTCAGACTGCTAGGACAACGCGCAATCGACGTTCTAATGGAATATCAAGAAACCAATCTGTTCCTGCGTGGCATTGTACCGCAGCTGGGCTTTAATACCGAAAAACTTTACTATCAACGCAAACCCCGACTCGCGGGTGAGACTAAGTACCCACTCAAAAAGATGTTGTCATTTGCTTTTGATGGCATTACCTCATTTTCGATTGCACCAGTAAAAGCAATTATGTCGTTGGGGATTTTGGTCATTGGGATTAGCCTCATCATGGTCATTTATGCCATCGTCCGCTTCTTTACCGGCAATGTCATCAGCGGCTGGACGTCGTTAATGACCAGCTTATGGTTTTTAGGTGGCATTCAATTAGTCGGTATCAGTGTGATTGGCGAATATATCGGGAAGATTTATGCGGAGGTCAAACACCGTCCGCGCTATATTATCGAACAAGATGACTATACGCCGACACAGCAAGCAGCTCAAACAGCCCAGCTGAATGAAATGGTAGGTGCGTCTTAGTGACTAGAAAGTTATTGATTGGCTTCAATTGGCTAGCCGCTGGTGTTTTAAGTGTCGTTCTGTTGCTGGCTGCTTTAATGCCGACAGATTTCTTTAACAAGGAAGACTGGGCAAAACCAGTCATTCTGGTTGTGACGGCGCTGGGCTTCTTGCTGATACTTAACGCGATCAAAAAGGCTTGTCAGAACATTTCGGCGCGCACTTATCGCTACTGGTTGTATGGGATTGCCGGATTGATCCTGATTGCGCAAGTGTGGGTGGCGGTCCATTTTATCGATGCGACGCGGGCCGATGTCTACTTTGTGCGTAACCAAGCGATTGCGCTCGCGCAGGGCAGCCATCGCTGGGCGTATTATTTCAAAGTTTATCCTAATAATGTGAATTCCGCGCTGCTGGAAAGTGTGTTCATCAAGCTCTTGTTAGGCATGGGCATCAAGGCACCGTGGATGATCCTGAACCTGTTGCGGTTTGCGTGGATCGATACTGGACTGTTGTCGGGATTGGTGCTGCTCAAACATTGGCAACATTGGCGTCCAAGTGGGTTATTGTTGATGCTGACTTGGCTGCTGAGTATCCCCGTCTATAGCTACGGGGTGTTTCCATATAATGATGCCCTCGTGATGCCACTGGCGTTAAACGTGGCGGCGTTAGGCTGGTTATTTGTGAACAAGCGTGGCTGGCAACGGTGGCTTGCGGGTGTCGGGACCTGGTTACTGCTCGCAATGGGTTATGTGATGAAGAGCAATCTAGTGGTGCTAATCATCGCGGTCCTGTTAACGGTCGGCCTGATGGTGGTGCTCGACAAAACCAGATGGCGACTAGCTGTTGAATGGTTAGTGGGCAGTGTCGTGACATTGGGCCTGATCACGATGTTGATGACGACGGCAGCTAAGCATAACGGCTATGTCAAGGATCCTGAGCTGGCCACGCCGGTCACGAGTTGGATTGCCATGAGCTTGAATCCGGATACGCAGGGGCAATATCATGGTGCCGATTTTTATCCGATTCGCAATACGAAGACTCAGGCTGCTAAGAAGAAAATGGCAGCTGAGTCCATCAAGTCACGCGTTGAGCAGATGGGACCGCTTGGATTAGTCGATCATTTTTATCAAAAACTAGGCGTATTTTATAGTCATGGTGACTTCGACGCCATCAATCTGATTGCTCAGTGGCTCAAAGCGCCTTCACGGTATATTCTGCACCAACGGCACTATAAATTCTGGGCATTATTGCTGACACAGAGCTGGTATTTGGCCCTGCTGATTGGGAGTATATGGCAGCTGTTCACGCAGCGTAAACACTTGATTTCAACGGCGATGCTCAGCTTAGTTTTGCTTGGACTGACGGCCTTTCACGTGCTTATTTGGGAAGTTGAACCGCGCTATGCCTTGCCATTATTACCCATCATTATGTTGCTCGGGTGTGAGGGCTGGAGCACAATGCCAGCGCTGGCATTGAACTTCAAACGACGATTGGCGGTCAGTTGGGTGCTGATGTTGGGCGCCTTGGTTGGCATGCTGAATCTGATGCAGATGAGCAAAAAAGTAACCGTGAACCAGATCTCGATTGCGATGCAGGGAAACGGGGCTTATTTCACCCCGAATACGCTGAGCGTTAAAAATCGCTATCACTTCGTTGTTCGACTGCATGGTGAACAAAGCAACCAGTTAGTGTTACACACCAAGTCGAAGAATCGCGTGACAATCGTTGTTAAGCACCAAGGCAGCGTCTTGAAACGAGTGACGGGTCAAGCTGAAAAGGTACAACAGATCGATTATCGGGCGGTCCATGCTAAGCAGCTGAACGTCACGATCATTAATCATGGTAAGACGCCAGCACTTTATGGTAGTGGGCTACTGCACTTTTCGAATGACACGGGCGCAATAACCAAGCAACCTCAAATGACCATGCAATGGAACGTTAATCGGGTCTTTAAGCCAAAGAACCCAACGCAAAAAATCAAGTTAACACCCAATAAGTCGATTGCGGCGATGACGGGGCTTTTCCTGGTGCTAGTGCTAGTCAGTATCTGGTATCGTCCCGCTGATGAGCTAAATCAACGCAAACGGGTTTAATACGAATATAGTAATGTCTTGTGAAAGGCTGTCTCGGTATTTTAACTGAGACGGCCTTTTGTGATTGAATCGTATTTGGGTTTACTGTTTGTCAGTCGGGAAGGGCGTTCTCGACTTCCGGGGACGACTGACAACGCTGAAAACTGACACGTTTTAATTATCGGCAATATCAAATATTAACGCGTAATAAATAAATTCTAGTAATGATAACGTGTGACCTATGGCAGATGGCAGCTAGCTGGACTGAATTTACGCTTTCAAAATGACAATCAACCGAAAGCGCGGGTTAAGCTTTAACGGCGTCTTATCAAATCTGGATTGGCCTTTTTACCAAATTGGTACGGTCTACTTAAGAACTTAATCTTTTCTTTAAAAAGTGCTACCGCATCAGGTCATTAAATGGTAAATTAATAGAAGTAGTTTTGTCATATTTCTTACATTCATAGGGAAGAGGGATTATTCACATGGTCTTTAACTTGGTAGTTAATATTATTGGGATCGTGGTTTTCATTGCCATTGCCTACTTATTCTCCAAGCAAAAGCACGCCATTAACTGGCGTTCAGTTGGTGTCATGTTAGTACTAGAAGTCTTATTGGCATGGTTCTTAACGGGGTCACAAATCGGTGTTGACGCGGTCAAAGCGGCAGCGGATGGGTTTACTTGGCTCGTTAATGTTTCATACGATGGGATCGCCTTCGCATTGGCTAGTTGGGTCAATGTTAAGTCGATGGACTTTGTCACTAGTTCATTATTACCAATCTTGTTGATTGTGCCATTATTCGATATTTTGACCTATATTGGCGTTTTACCATGGATTATCAAATGGGTCGGCCGCGGGTTAGCTTACATTACCGGCCAACCAAAGTTCGAATCATTCTTCGTTGTTGAAATGATGTTCTTAGGTAACACGGAAGCCCTCGCTGTTTCACAATTACAGTTGAAGCAGATGAAGGCGCAACGGAACTTGACGATCGCAATGATGTCAATGAGTTGTGTGACCGCGTCAATCCTAGGGGCATACATTAAGATGATGCCTGGTCAGTTTATTTTAACTGCGGTACCAATGAACGTTTTAAACGCCGCAATTATTGCTGCTATTCTGAATCCGGTCGATGTTAAGCCGGAAGAAGATACCATTGCCAAAATCTCTGGTAGCGCAGCTGTTGAAGAAACTACCGAGACCACTGAAACGAGCGGCTCTGAAGAATTAGCTCATGAACAAGTTAAAGAAGCTAAGCCAGCTCGCGAACCATTCTTCTCTTTCTTAGGCGATTCAATTTTAGGCGCTGGGCGCTTGATTCTGATTATCGCTGCTAACGTTATCGCCTTCGTTGCGTTAGCGAAATTAATTGATAAATTATTAGGTTTGATCAACAGCAATTTATCACTTGAAAACATCTTTGGGGTCATCATGTTCCCATTTGCTTGGTTACTCGGGTTCAATCCTAGTGATGCCTTCCAAATGGCCTCATACATGGGGACCAAGTTAGTTACCAACGAATTCGTTGTCATGGGTGAAGTGACCAGCAAAATCAATGATTATGCCCCTCACTTCCGGGCAGCCTTGACGGTCTTCTTAACTTCCTTCGCGAACTTCTCAACGATTGGGATGATTATCGGGGCCTTCAAGGGAATCGTTAGTCGTGAAAAGAACGACTTGATTTCACGGAACGTCGGTTACATGCTATTATCTGGTATTTTAGTTTCACTATTATCTGCTGGTGTCGTTGGCCTATTCGTTTGGTAAACCAACCAGTCATTATGATTTAATTATGGAGAGCGTCAGCATATGCTGGCCTCTTTTTTTGCGCTTTTAGGTAGGTGGCATGACTTACTGTTGAAACGTGCCGATTAGTTCAGATGCTTGTTCGTCTGCACGTGCGCGTCATAGTCCGACTTCCGGGGCCGGCTGACAATTGCTGGAACGTAGCCGAGCATTGTCAGCCAACCTCTCCAGTCAGGAAGCCGCTCGAATGGCAGATAAACGGCCACCTATCTGGGTACAATTGATCACTGAATATTTAGTGACTGACACTTCAGGCAAAGGCGTAATCAGTACGGATGATGACTGATGGCATTTAGTTACTGAGAAGATTATCTGAATATTAAGCACTCATCTCAATACCACTAATTTCAATGGCAACTAGTCTTGAGTTCAGTCGATAAAATGGCCTGTGCTCAGAATTCAAGACTTTGTTATCTCGGCGACTAGAGAAAGTTCTGACAAGTTCAGTGAAATCGCTGATTCGAAAAGCTAAACCATGGGGAAAGAAGTTTAGTGATTGTTAGAAAACTTTCTAACAGTTCAACATCAAAAATCCCGTGCACCAAGGAACCAACGACCAATCCCTCGAAAATTGAGTCCGTACATGTCTGCCTTTCGAATACCATCCCGGCTGGAAGGTATTCGGGGCAAGGCCCAGTGGTGAAATTTCACTTAGCAAGTGTCTTGTGCTTGGTTAGTGAAAGACCAGTATTTAAGACGTGATTTGTCGGCTTAAATCTGTGTCCACCACGTTCCGGCCATTGCCCAGAATGCCTGGAAGCCGGCTTAGGACGAGCCTATCACTGCACGTTTACGGGTAACTCGCACTGTTTCCAGCGGGTCTCAGCTGGCCGCCTTTGACTTTGACCTAACCGGCATGTTTCAACAGTGATTAGTACTGGTAATCATTAGCGCGTTATGTGGTAGTGTGAGTGATGTGATCGTGAGAACGGGAGGGCGGCAATGGGGTGCGAAAAAAATCATAATCGATATCGCTAGGGAAGATGACTGGAAAGGTAGTCTTTTCAAGGCTTTTCACGATTAAATTGGCGGGCCGCAACATTGATTTTGCGTGCTATTTACGTTAAAGTTATGAGGTGACGTGAAACATTAGGTTGTTTCACAAAAAGAGGACGAATGTGACCCTTTTAAGGAGTATTTACGAATGAATCCAGAAGAATTTACACAAGCGCTAGCTCAGCATGGTATTGCGTTAACGGCGAAGCAATTGGCGCAATTTGCAACGTATTTCAAATTGTTGGTCGCAACCAATCAGCAGTTTAATCTCACCACGATTACAGCCGAACCAGAAGTGTATCTGAAACACTTTTATGATTCGTTGACACCGGCATTTTACGTTCCGGCATTGCGTGAACAGCCACTGACGATTTGTGATGTGGGTGCCGGGGCTGGTTTTCCATCCATTCCATTGAAAATCGCTTTTCCACAACTACAAGTGACGATCGTTGACTCGTTGAACAAGCGCATCAATTTCTTAAAGGATTTGGTGCAACAACTAGACTTGGAAGACGTTCAATTGTTCCACGATCGCGCGGAGACGTTTGCCGGTAAGAAGTCTGTGCATCGTGAAAGCTACGATGTGGTAACGGCCCGTGCAGTGGCGTGGTTGTCTGTACTGAGTGAACTATGTTTGCCGCTAGTGAAAGTCGGCGGGCAGATGGTGGCGTTAAAGGCGGCCAATGCCCGGACTGAAACGGCGGAGGGAACGTACGCGGTACAGCAATTAGGCGGGAAGATCGTGCAGGACACGGCCTTCACGTTGCCGGTAACGGATGACCCACGGCATATCATTGTCATTGACAAGCGCAAGCCGTCACCAAAACGTTATCCACGTAAACCGGGAACACCGGCTAAACAGCCGTTAACGGCGCCAATGTAAGGTGGGGAGGTATTTCAATGGCATTTTCTTTATTTGGTTCCAATCGTGATAAACACAAAGATGAGACGGCTGCAGCGCCGACCGACCAGCAAATCGTTCGGATTCCGGTCACTGCCATTATTCCCAACCGGTTTCAACCTCGGCAAGTCTTCGATGAAGCTGGAATCAACGAATTAGCGACGACGATTGCTGACCACGGGTTGTTACAACCGATCGTCTTACGAGAATATGAACCTCAAAAATACGAGATTATTGCGGGTGAACGCCGTTTCCGTGCCGTTTCATCACTGCACTGGGCAGATGTGCCCGCTATTATTCAGAAAATGGATGATGGTGAGACGGCTTCAATGGCGCTGATTGAAAACCTGCAACGCCAGGATTTGACGTCGATTGAAGAAGCTCGGGCTTATCAAGAATTGATGGAACTCAATCACTTGACCCAGTCCGCGTTGGCGAAAGAGTTGGGCAAGAGCCAGTCATTAGTGGCGAACAAGTTGCGATTATTGAAGCTTGCTCAACCCGTTCAAACTGCACTACTGCAACGTCAAATCAGTGAGCGGCATGGACGTGCGTTACTTAATTTGGACGTGGCGCAACAGCCAGCTGTTTTGAAGCAGGTCGTCTCAGATCAGCTGACGGTGAAGGAGACTGAGCAGTTAGTCGCAAAACAGCAAACGCCGCACAAGCCTAAACGGAAGCGGGCGCGCGGGTTGACTGGTGATACGCGCATTGCAGTCAACACAATCAAAAAATCAATCAAGATGGTCACGGATGCCGGCCTTCCAGTTAAAACGCATGAGGAAGAGACGACGGATGGCTATCGAATTACAATTGAAATTCCAAAAAATCAACCAAGGGGTGATCAATAATTATGGGAACCGTAATTGCACTCGCTAACCAAAAAGGTGGCGTTGGCAAGACGACAACGAGTATTAATCTCGGAGCCAGTCTGGTCGAATTAGGCCAAAAAGTCTTATTAATTGATACGGATGCGCAAGGGAATGCCACGAGTGGCCTCGGTATTCAGAAGTCGACCATTGAACGTGAAATTTATGACGTTTTGATCAATGACGTTCCCATCAAAGAGACGATTATCCCAACGAGTCACAAGGGCTTGGATATTGTGCCAGCGACAATTCAATTGTCCGGGGCTGAAATCGAACTAACCCCAATGATGGCGCGTGAGACTCGCTTGCGTGACGCAATCGATGACGTGAAAGCGGACTATGATTATATCTTGATCGATTGTCCACCTTCGCTGGGGCTATTGACGATCAACGCCTTTACCGCCTGCGATTCGATTCTGATTCCAGTTCAGAGTGAATACTATGCGTTGGAAGGACTCAGTCAATTATTAAATACGATCAAGTTAGTTCAAAAACATTTTAATAAACAACTCCGTATCGAAGGCGTCTTACTCACGATGTACGATGCCCGGACCAACCTGGGTGCGCAGGTCAACGAAGAAGTCCGCAAATACTTCAAGGATGCCGTTTATAAGACGATCATCCCTCGAAACGTTCGCTTGTCTGAGGCGCCAAGTCACGGTTTGTCAATCGTGGATTATGATGCGCGTTCGAAGGGTGCACAAGTATACTTAGCTCTAGCAAAGGAAGTGTTGGCTGCTCATGGCAAGTAAAGATAAAGATAATAAGGCACTAGGACGCGGAATTGGCGCGCTATTTGCCGATGTTAATGAACCAGCTAGTGAAGAGTCCGTCGTTGATTTGGACCTCAAAGATATTCATGCCAATCCCTATCAGCCACGGCGTACCTTTGACCAGACTGCTTTAAAAGAACTGGCGAGCTCAATTGAAAAATCTGGCGTTTTCCAACCAATCATTGTGCGGCAGCCGGATGCGGAAATCAACAAGTACGAGATCATTGCCGGCGAACGCCGTTTTCGGGCTTCTAAATTAGCCCATCAGACGACGATTCCAGCCATCGTGCGCGATGTCACTGAAGAACAAATGATGGAAGTTGCCGTGCTGGAGAATTTGCAACGGGAAGACTTAACACCGCTGGAAGAAGCCGAAGCTTATGATTCTTTGATGAAGAAGCTGAAGTTGACGCAAGCTGAGGTTTCCAAACGACTAGGCAAGAGTCGGCCATACATCGCCAACTACTTACGCCTATTAGGACTTCCGGATGGGGTCAAGCAGTACATTCAAAAAGGGCAGTTGTCGATGGGACAAGCCCGGACGTTGCTATCGTTGAAGGATAAAACCAAGCTAGCGCCATTAGCAAAACGCGTCGTCAAGGATAACTTAACGGTGCGGCAGTTGGAACAAATCGTCGCACGTTATAATGGTGAGGATCAAAAGCCCGCTAAAAAAGTGGCTGTTAAGAAATCACCGTACATTCGTGCCAGTGAGGAACAGTTGCAAGAAAAATTTGGGGCTGCCGTTTCAATTTCAGCCAAGGCCAATAAGAAGGATCAGGGGAAGATTGAGATCCCATACTTATCTAACGAGGATTTGACGCGTATTTTGGAAATCTTGAGTATTGACTTGAACTAGTTTGGACGCATCAGTTGGGTGCTGATATTCAGCTGAACGTTTAAACGAAAATAAATTATTTTATAAAGGAGCGTTGCGCATGTATGATTTAGGTGATATTGTCGAAATGAAGAAGGCGCATCCGTGTGGTGTCAATCGCTGGGAGATTACCCGGATGGGTGCCGACATTAAAATCAAATGTACGGGATGCGGTCACGTGGTCATGATGCCGCGTCGCGAATTCAATAAGAAACTCAAAAAAGTATTAGAAAGCAAAGCCGACCAAGCTTAATTATTAAAAAGGAAGAGTGAATAACCGATATGGCACTTACAGCAGGTATCGTTGGGTTACCAAACGTTGGTAAATCCACATTGTTTAACGCAATTACGAAGGCGGGCGCCGAAATGGCCAACTACCCATTCGCAACCATCGATCCAAACGTTGGGATGGTGGAAGTTCCCGACAAGCGACTCGATCGCATTCAAGAAATTATTCCAGCTAAGAAAGTCGTCCCAACGACGTTTGAATTTACCGATATTGCCGGAATCGTTAAGGGCGCTAGCAAGGGTGAAGGTCTGGGGAACAAGTTCCTGGAAAACATTCGCCAAGTTGATGCCATCGTGCACGTTGTCCGGGCTTTTGATGACGATAACATTACCCATGTGACGGGGAAAGTCGACCCACAAGATGATATTGAAACCATCAACTTAGAGTTGAGTCTGGCGGATCTAGAAGCCGTTGACAAGCGTTTAGCTAAGGTTCAACGGGCTGCTAAGGGGAATGATAAGGAAGCCAAGGCTGAATTAGCGGTTTTGGAAAAAATCAAGCCAGCCCTCGAAGCCGGCAAACCAGTTCGTTCCCTTGAATTCAACGAAGACGACCAACAAATCGTCAAGGGATTATTCTTGTTGACGTCCAAACCAGTGCTGTACGTGGCGAACATCGCTGAAGATGATATGGCGGACCCTGAAAATTCCAAGTACTTCCAAGTCGTTGCGGACTACGCCAAGCAGGAAGGGGCCCAAGCAATTGGTGTCGCTGCTGAAACGGAAGAAGAAATCGCCGAATTGGATGATGACGACAAGGCCGACTTTCTAGCTGCGGAAGGTGTCGAAGAACCTGGTTTGAATAAGCTGATTCGGGCTTCTTACAAGCTCTTAGGCCTTGAAACCTTCTTCACGGCTGGTGGCAAGGAAACCCGTGCCTGGACGTTTAAACGCGGTACTAAGGCGCCTCAAGCAGCCGGTATTATTCACTCTGACTTTGAACGCGGTTTTATTCGGGCTGAAGTGATGTCATTTGACGCGTTGGATGAAGCTGGTTCGGAAGCAAAAGTTAAGGAAAATGGTAAGTTACGTTTGGAAGGTAAAGACTATGTCATGCAAGACGGCGACATCGTTGAATTCCGCTTCAACGTTTAGCTGAAAGGAGCAATGTATCGTGAGTGAGAGCGAAACTTCAAAGACACCAAGGAATGCAGCTGCTGGTGCTAAGCAGGTCAAAGCAGCTGAACGGCCGATTCATGAAGCCACTGAGCTGACTAAGCGGAATGCAGAATATATGCGGCAGATGCGCAAGTCATTGGACGCGACGTCACTAACCGGTGAACGCAAAACGGCCGTGTTAGATGAAATGACGGCGACCCTCTTGGCTGAACAGGGCCGCGGCACGACCGCCCGTCAATTATACGGGACGGTCCAAGAACGAACAGAAGAAATCGTTAACCCGAAGAAGACACCGGTCGAACGTCAAAAGGCCAACTACTGGGTCACGGCGTTGGATAACGGGCTGATGTTATTCATGATCTTCTGCTTGATGTACGGGATCATGGGCTTCATCGGCAATAATGCCACTAAGAACTCCGCGGGTGCCAACGGGATCACCGCGATCTTGATTACGTCAGCCATCGGGGGCTTAGGGGTTGCGAAGTTGTTTGAATACCTCATGCCAACCAAGGATGGTAAGAAGGTTTCCCTCTGGAAGAAGATTGCCTGGTCAGTGCTAGCCATTATCGTTTGGATGTTGGTCTTCACGACGATGTCAATGATTCAAGGGCCATTGAACCCTGTCTTACCAGGTATCGCTTACTTGATCATCGCTGTCGTGGTCTTCTTTGTCCGGATGTGGTTAAAGCGCCGGTTCAATATTACGACGAGCATGTTTTAGAGCCACGACTGATTAGACTGGTGTGGATTACGCCTGAATTCAAACGCGGGCAGCCAGTCAATTAGCTTAACTGGGCGCTGAATGCACTCGGTAGTCTTAATAGTGACAACCCAAATTAAAAATGAACGTCCTCAAGTCAGACTTACAATTGATTTGAGGGCGTTTTTTAGTGGTGCTAGTAGTTATCGGGAGCGGTAGTCTAAGTCATTAGTTTGAAACGGTAACGCTCAAAGTTAGTGGGCATGGTCGAATGATATTGTGGTGAGAGCCGCTTTAGCATGTCTAATATCAGTGTCTGCTGGCGGCAGTGCCAACCAGCCGTTCCCAGCACTAGTTACGATGGCTGGTCAGGTTACGAATTTACTAATGAAAAATAAGAACTTTCTGAAAATGAACGTAACCCCTTGCATTTATGCGGATGTTTTGTTACCTTTACAGATAAAAATAAAAACATAAGGAGCTAACGTTCAATGTCTAATTGGGATACAAAGTTTGGAAAAAAGGGTTACACGTTCGATGATGTACTATTAATTCCGGCCGAAAGTCATGTTTTACCGAATGAAGTCAATTTAGGTGTTAAACTTGCCGATAATTTGCAGCTGAATATTCCAATTATCAGTGCGGGAATGGACACTGTTTCAGAATCCGCAATGGGAATTGCCATGGCTAACCAAGGTGGCTTGGCAGTTATCCATAAGAACTTAAGCATTGAAGCGCAAGCTGAAGAAGTTAAGAAGGTCAAGGCAGTCGTTAAGGATGATGACCATCCGCACGCCGCTGTCGACGCCAATAACCACTTATTAGCCGTTGCGGCCGTTGGGGTAACGAGCGATACCTTTGACCGTGCCGAAGCCTTATTTACGGCGGGTGCCGATGCGATCGTGATCGATACGGCCCATGGTCATTCAGCCGGTGTTCTGCGTAAGATCAAGGAAATTCGGGAACACTTCCCAAAGCAGACCTTGATTGCTGGTAACGTCGCCACCGCTGAAGGGACCCGTGCTTTGTTTGAAGCCGGCGTCGATGTTGTCAAAGTTGGTATCGGCCCTGGTTCGATTTGTACGACACGAATCGTTGCCGGTGTTGGGGTGCCTCAATTGACGGCCGTTTATGACGCAGCTAGCGTGGCCCGTGAATATGGTAAGCCAATCATTGCCGATGGTGGGATCAAGTATTCCGGTGATATCGTGAAAGCCTTAGCTGCTGGTGGTAACGCCGTCATGCTTGGCAGTATGTTAGCCGGTACGACGGAAGCACCTGGTGAAGTGGTCTTCGATGATGGTCGTCAATACAAGTTCTACCGTGGCATGGGTTCTGTTGGTGCGATGTCACAAGCTCATGGGTCATCTGACCGGTACTTCCAAGGTGGCGTGAACGAAGCCAACAAGTTAGTACCTGAAGGGGTTGAAGGTCGCGTCCCATTCAAGGGTAGCGTCAATGATATCATCTTCCAGATGCTCGGTGGCTTACGTTCCGGGATGGGTTACGTTGGTGCGAAGGATATTGACGCGTTGATCGATAATGCGCAATTCGTTGAAATTTCCGGCGCTGGTTTACGCGAATCACATCCACACGAAATTCAAATTACTAAGAATGCGCCTAACTATTCAGTTAATGGCTAAATCAAATTCGGGGATGTCCAGGTGATGGGCATCTCTTTTTTTGTTGAGTGAGATTTCAAGAAATTTGCAAATGAATTAGGTAAGGGCTGTCAAGTTCATTATGACTGACTAAGCTCGTAACACAGCTATTTAATCTTGCTTATTATTTACTGTATCGCCTCATCACGCGTTTTTATTAGGCTGAACGGCCTGCTTGCGCTATGATGGACTTATTAATTGGTTAATAAATCGGAGCGGCATGTCACGTTGCCAGATGCGTTGGTTTATCAGCAACGTAAGCGCAAGATTCGCTTACTGTGGTAGCGTTGTTGAACCGGTAAATAAAGTGAAACGCGATGAAGACTAGTATGGCGAATTCATAGCGACGCCACCAAGTCGTTAACTCAGCGACACATAATAGTTGCGTTTTCCCTAAAATCAACCGTTAAGTGCCAAGTTAGTCCGGTTTTTTGGTAAAATAAAAGCAGAATTATTTAAGGAGACTAATATAATGAAAATTTTAGTAGTCGATGACGACAAAGAAATTGCACAACTATTAGAAATTTATATAAAAAATGAAGGCTATGAGCCAATTAGCGCCTACAATGGCCGCGAAGCACTGACTAAGTTAAATACGAACCCAGATATAGCCCTAATGATTTTGGATATCATGATGCCCGAAATGGACGGTATCGAAGTCATCAAGGAAGTTCGGAAGGATTCACAATTGCCAATCCTTGTCCTATCCGCCAAAACTGGCGACATGGATAAGATTCAAGGGCTGATTACTGGGGCAGATGACTATGTCACCAAGCCATTCAACCCACTGGAAATCATGGCCCGGGTCAAGTCACTCTTACGGCGTTCTGAGAATAATGTCACGACCACTGAACCAGATGTGTTGGATATTGGCCCGTTGACGATCAACAAGGATTCGCATGAAGTTAAGACGCTGACTGGTAAGGATATTCAATTAACGGCCTTGGAATTCGGTATTTTATACCTATTGGCAAGTCACCCCAACCGGGTCTTTTCGGCGGATGATATTTTTGAACGTGTTTGGCAACAAGAGAGCATCGTGTCGGCCAAGACTGTGATGGTGCACGTGAGTCATTTACGGGATAAGATTGAAGAAGCGACGAACGGTGAAAAAGTGATTCAGACCGTTTGGGGCGTTGGTTATAAGATTGAAGCGCGTTAAGTGAGGGTTAACTTGTGAAATTAACGGGACGCGAAAAAAGTGAACTGTTTTTTGAAGGAGTAGTAACGGTTATTTTGCTACTCCTTTTAAACTTGTCGATCGTGGTTCTGATCAACAGTACGATTGCGCATAATCCGGGCCTCCAAAGTGGGATTTTCCAAATTAAACGGTCCATCAAAATTGGCCCGAACAATTACCAACTCTGGAGTTATGAGAATATCTTCATTGGTTTGATGCTGGTGGCAGACGGATTCGTTCTGTATTGGCGGCTGATTCGACGCTATAAACAAATGCAATTGCGTCACATTATCAGCGAATTACATTACATTGCTGCCGGGCACTTTGACCACCGGATTGATTTTAATCTGACTGGCGATACCCAACGCGTGGTTGAAAGCGTCAATGCGTTAGTCGATTCAGCAATTCATTCGATGGATGAAGAACGCGAGATCGAGCGGTCCAAGGATGCGCTGATCACCAATGTCAGCCACGATATTCGAACGCCGCTGACGTCGATTATCGGCTATCTCGGGCTGATTGAGAATAAGCAGTACCAATCGAGCGAGGACTTGGTCAAATACGCCCATATCGCTTATTTAAAGGCCACTCAGATGAAATCACTGGTCGAGGACTTGTTTGAATATACGAAGTCACGGCAAACGGAGACGCCGCTTGCAATTTCTAAGCTGAACCTGACGGCGATGTTGGAACAATTAGCGGCGAGTTTTGAATTGGAAGCCAATAAGAAGCATCTGACGATTCAAGTCGAGACGGGGCCGCAACCGATTTATTTAGAGGCGGATGCGGAAAAGTTGGGCCGCGTGTTCAGTAATCTGATTACGAACGCATTCAAATATGGGACGGGTGCCAAAAATATTTTCTTGCAGGCCGAGCAACGCGATGATGAAGTCGTGATTCACGTCACCAACGATGGCAAACGGATTCCCGCTGAATCCCTGGGCCGGCTGTTTGAACGATTCTATCGGGTCGAAGAATCACGTTCCAAAGCGACGGGCGGGTCTGGACTAGGGCTAGCCATCGCTCAGAGCATCGTCGACCATCACGGTGGCTACATTTATGCGCAGAGTGATGATGAGCAGACGAGCTTTGTGATCCATCTTCCTGTGAAGCATGACCACCCATTAACAAAAAAACAGTCAAATATGATAAATTAGCTTGTTTCCATGCACATAATTATTTAAACTAAACATAGCATTCAGGAAAGGGATAATTGAGAAATGAGATTTGCGGGAAAGTTAAAGAAAGTTGTGATTGCCCTCGTTGCGGCGGTCACGTTTAGTACGGCTGGTTTAGGCATTGCAGGTGCTGACTTACAGGCCCAAGCCGCCAGCACACCATCGATTTCAGCGAAAGCGGCCATTGCCGTGGACGCGTCGACTGGTCAGATTCTGTACGACAAGAATAGTACGAAGCCAATGGCGATTGCCTCAATGACTAAGATGTTGAGTACGTACCTCATTCTTAAGGCCATCCACGAAGGCAAGTTATCGTGGAATCAAAAAATCAGTGTCAGCAAGGCTGTCGCTAAGATGAGTCAGAATACGGAATATGCGAACGTGCCATTATTATCAACCAAGACTTATTCCGTACGGCAATTGTACAATGCAACTGAAATCTACTCCGCTAACGCCGCCGTTACAGCTTTAGGTGACGCGGTCGCCGGTAGTCCACACAAATTCGTTAGTTTGATGCGGAAGACGGCTAAATCGTGGGGCATCACGGATGCAACGATTATTAACGCCAGCGGGCTGACCAACAAGGAAGTTGGGAGTACGATCGGTTACAGCAACGTCTCTGGTAGCACTGAAAACGAAATGTCAGCGCAAGATGTTGCCACTGTTGCGCAAAAATTATTATCCACTTATCCTGAAGTCCTGAAGACTTCTAGCATCGCCCATGCCTGGTTTGAAAAGGGTACGAGTTCCGCCACGAATATGGATAACCGGAACTACATGCTGAAGGGCTTAGTTAAGCACTATTCTGCATTGCCTGTTGACGGGTTGAAGACCGGGACTTCCACTAAGGCTGGGAATGCCTTCACTGGTACGGTCAAATTCAGTAATGGTAACCGGATCATTACCGTCGTCATGCATGCTGGTGCCGCCAATGACAGTGGGACGGAACGGTTTACGCAAACGGCCGAAATCATGTCGTATGTCTACCATAACTTCACGACCACGACCATCAACAAGAACGGGACGATCAATGGCACCAAGTCGGTTGACGTTCAAGATGGGAAGGCATTGACTTCGAAGCTGGTCTCAAACAGTAAGGCCACAAAAGTCTACTTGCCAACTGGTTCTGATGCCAGTTCAGTTACTGGGAAAGTCAGCTTGAAGAAGTCAGCAACGACGTCTGGCAAGCTACAAGCACCGGTCAAAAACGGCAAGACGGTCGGGACGGCTAAGTTGAGCCTCAACAAGAAGACCATTCAAGTGGTCGATGGGACGACTAGCAAGACGATGACCGTCAACGTCACCCCTAAGAAGTCCATCGACAAAGCAAACATCTTTGTTCGGATGTGGCGTGGCGTTCGTAGCTGGTTTAACTAGCGCGTTACGTGACTGAAATTATCGTAAAGTCCGATTTGATTTTGACAATTAACGTTAATTGAATGACTTATTAAAAAATCGCTTCGCTAGAATTTGTAATTCTGGTGAGGCGATTTTT
>NZ_JAGYGU010000019.1:0-70407 GCF_018991255.1 Lactiplantibacillus sp. 30.2.29
CCTTCAAAATACAGTAGTGGTGCGACAATCAGTCCAATAAAAATCTCCGAATTGAACCGTTCTACCAGGCCGTTTAATAGCGGAATTACGGCAATCACGGCACCAACTAGCATACTGACATAATTCACTGAAAGTCGTGGTAACCAGCGACGGTTGATCACAATACTGACCATCGCCGCAACCACCAATATGCTAGTTGAAATAAGTAGTGTCATTTTTGTTCTCACCCCTTTTTTTATTAAAATAACTAACATTGATTATTGCCGCTTTAATTTGGCATGTAAAGTAAAAGCAACCCCTACAACTCACACGGCTTACATTGATTCGACAGCCACCAGCCGATTATTATTGTTGGAACAAATACCCGCCAAACTAAATCCAAAAAATTAGCGCGTCAAGCCGCCCATGACTTAACGCGCTAATATCAAATTTCTAATTATGTTATGCTTTTATCCAATCACAGGCTTACTTTTCCTGATGATGCCGGAACGCTTCAATCATCGTCCACGTCAAACTCGTATTTTGGTCGTTGTGCGGAATCTGATCACGTTGGAACCACTGGGCCTTAGCCAATTCGTCAGTTTCCAAGTCAATCGCCACGTTTTCGTTCAAATCCGCAAAGTACCCCGCTAATAAGGAATGCGATGGCGCCCACGGTTGACTCCCAAAGTAACGCAAGTTGTGAACTTCCAACCCAACTTCTTCAAAGACCTCACGCCGAACCGTGTCTTCAAAGGTCTCACCAATCTCGTTATAGCCAGAAATCAGCGAATAATAATTGTAGCCGGACAGGAACTTCGTCATCAGTAATTTGTCCCCGTTCGTGACACCGACGATAATCGCTGGCATAATCGTGGGATAGATTGTCTGACCACACGCAGCGCAAACTAGTGACCGTTCCGCGCTCCCAGGATGCAACGGTTGCCCACAGTGCCCACAAAACCGATTCGTATCATACCACCAGGCCAAGTGGGCGGCAGTCGCACTACTAAATGCCAACCAGGCTGGTTTTAAATCGCGGAACTGTTTCGTTGAACCCACGGTATACTGATTGGTTGCCGTTGCGGTCACATCCACCCAGAAAAAAGCGGCTTCGTCGACTGCCAGTAAGTACTGATACTGGTCCGCATCAAACTGCCAATCCTGCGCCACTGCTTCATACTTAGGTAGCGTGCCATCTTGTAGTAAGACTTGCTGCTGGCGGCCAATTAAGATGTAATCGCCAGGACGCAGTGAACGTTGCTGCTCATTTTGATTTTTTAAAACGTGCGGTTGAATATCTTGAAACATGTTGGGCCCACTTTCCTATATAAAATCATTAATTTTAAAACAATGGTTTTATTATAACGAAATCGGTGGGGTTTTACAGGAATTCGTCCTTGTAAACGTTCTTAAAGCTTCGTCTGAGAGAACTGCTGCATCAATGCCTTCAGCAGTGGTGGCTGCTGTCCCGGTTGAGTCAAGGCAACAATATCGTAATCCTGCAGGTTGTCCCCTTCAATCGGCAGATAGGCGACTTGTTCATCATGTTTAGCCGAGATGAGTCCCGCGGGATAAAATGCCACCGCCTGATTGAGCGCCACCAACAGATGCATTTGTTCAGCGCTCGTGACCCGGCGAATTTGCTCGTAATCTTGGATAAAAGGTGCGCTGGCCAAGAAGCTTTCTAACAAAAACGTCGAACTTTCTGGACTGTAATACAAAATGGGCAGCGTCGTTAATGCCTGTTGTGGTAGCTCTTCTAACTTGCTCAAAGGATTCAAGCGGCTGACCCCCATCACCATTTGATTATGATAAATCGATACTGCTTGTAGTTTGGTTGCCGCTGCGACAGCTGGTCGACCATAGCTAATCGACAACGCCAAATCGAGCGAGCCATCCACTACTTGCTGCGTCAGATGTTCATTACTCCCCTGTCGCACAACAAATTGACTGTCGGGCCACCGCTTTTTTAATGCGTATAACGCCCGCAGTAACAGTGGTTGTTCAAAAGCTGAAAAGTAGCCAACTCGCAGGAGTCGTTTGGTGGGTGCATCAAATTCGCGTAGTTCCGTCAACGCCGCCGTATAGTTATTCACAATATCCTGTGCCGAGGCCCAAAATAACCGCCCTTGAGGGGTCAAGCTGATGCGATTATGACCTCTTTGAAATAAGGTGACCTGTAATTCATGTTCAAGTTGCGTCATCTGCTTAGACACCGCACGTTGAGACCGATATTCACGGGCGGCGACTTGCTGAAAGCTACCATATTGTACGACGCGTAAAAAAGTCTGTAAGCGGTCAAAATCCATAATGTCAACTCCATCCGAACACTTTGTTCGCCTGACGAACTAAATTGTCCGTTTGTTTACGGCTAATCACCCGTTATGATGAGGGTGTGTTAGCGGTTACTTCATTATAGTAATGGTGAATTCGACCGTCAAATGGCTAATCAATATAAAATCTGTCTGGAGGAATTGATATGACGTTAACAAAACTGACTTCATATGACATTGTCGTTGTGGGTACTGGTGCTGCCGGAACCGCTGCTGCTCTGGAAGCGGCACAACATGGCGCGACCGTCCTACTACTTGAAAAAGGTCGGCATACTGGCGGTAGTAGTAACTACACTGAGGGATTATTTGCGGTTGACTCATATTTACAGCAAGCGCAACACATTCACGTTTCAGCCACCGAGGTCTTGAAGGAAGAAGTCGACTATTCCAAGTATCGCGCTGATTCACGTATTTGGCGCCAATATCTAGACGATAGTGCTGACACGGTGCAATGGCTGAAGGACCAGGGTGTCGAATACGAAGGCGTTCAGGCGATGGGCGCTGGTGAAGCAACTTGGCATATCTATAAAGGCATGGGCCAGGTTGTTTTACATGACGCCCTTCAACCCAAAGTCTTGGCACTGGGCGTCGAATTACTGACCTCAACCACCGCCATCGACTTGCACCAAGCTGATAATGGGGCGATCAACGGTGTCACGATTCAAAACGCGGCCACCAATGAAACTCAACTTGTCGAGACACATGCCGTCATCCTGGCGACCGGTGGTTATTTGAACAACCCCGAGATGATGCAAAACTTGACTCACTATGACACGAGCCGCTTAATTCCAGTCAGTTCTGGCAAAGGGACTGGTGACGGCTTACGACTTGCTTGGCAGGCTGGTGCACAACAATACGGTACCGGCATGGCTATGTTATTCGGCGGCTATTTAAAAGACCCGAGCGAACCTTCATTTAAATACATGGCTTCGCAAATGGAAACTGCCGCTGGTCAACAGCCCTTACTATGGCTAAACGAACATGGTGAACGCTTTGTCGATGAAGCCGTCGTTTATAATTTTTCATACGCTGGGAATGCCCTGTATACACAAAACCAGGTCTTTAGCATTCTTGACCAAGGTGTTATTGACCGGATGGCTCGTGACGGAAACTTCATGGGGCTGGGCGTCTACGTTCGTCGGGGCGAAAAGATGACCAAGTTACAAGCTGAAATCGATGCTGCCGTTGCGGCAAATAAGCCCTTCGTTTTCAAAGCGAAGACCATCGAAGAATTAGCGGCCAAAATGCACTTACCGGTTGACCAAGTCACTCGATCCATTCAAACTTACAATCAATATTGCGATAACGGCCAGGATGACGAATTTGGGAAGGATCCCGCCTACCTAGTCAAGGTTGACCAAGGGCCGTTTTACGGTTTCGAATTGAACGTCGGTGCATTTTGCACGATGGGTGGCCTAAAAGTAACAACGGCTAACGAAGTGCTCGACACTGAAGGAACGCCAATTCCAGGTCTATACGCCGCCGGAAATGATGCTGCGGGTCTCACGGGTGATACTTATGGGCCAAATATGCCAGGAACCTGTGTCGGCTATGCCTTTTACTCCGGTCGAAACTCGGGTCGTAATGCCGTCACTTATCTGAACAACGATGTGGCTGTAACTGACTAATAAATTTAAAACAGGCCATCACAAGACGTGCTTTTCAAAAGCGCGTCTTTATTTGTCTTCTCATGTAGCTAGCAGACTTATCGCTAACTGCATTTATTTTCCACTTAGTCAGGTTTACAAACCAAGTCATTACAATCATTATGGCCTTTAAAAACCAATTACTTTCATCGCACTGACTAACACTTCTTAAGGTGCATGACAACTAACGCAATGTGCCAGCTGATGAAACCGCCTACAAAATCCCCGTTTTATCCATATATTGCCCGTCAATTTTGCATGACCACTTAAGATTAAACCTAGTTTTTCCATGTTTATCAGCAGATAGACCATTGTTCTGAGCGGTGCTACAATTTAGCCGAATTGAATTCTTATCATCAAAAAGGAGTGTCATTATTTTGAATAAGCAAAAGATTATTATGGCGAACCCGCCAAAATGGCATCTCGTCACGGGCATTGCCGCCACGCTACTGGCAAGCCTTATTTTAACGAACCAACAAGCATTCGCTGCCACTGACGCCCCAACATCGACGGCCCCGGTAACCCAACAAGTCGCTAGCGCCAGTCCACTAGCGGGTAGCCAAGCCGTTCTAACACCAACTAACCCGGCAAATAGTGGCGCAAAAGCAACGACCGAAACGCAGCCAACGGTATCACCGGCATCGGCTGCGTCTGCCAGTCTCACGTCAAGTACAAGCCAGCAAACCGCCAGTTCAAAAACGCCGACAAGCGCTTCTTCAGGCGCGTCAAATAGCACGGAAACACCTCAGCCAGCCGCAAGTCCGGTCACTTCGATGGCGATTAATTCCACTGCGCCGACGTCTAACAATGTCGGCACGCCGACTAGTAGCGGTGTACCAGCTGGCTCGATTGCATCCGCTGCCACCAGTTCTGGAACCAGTGATAAGACCGGCACGAGCGCTGAAGCACCAACTAGCCTGGCACCACTTAGTACGACCAGTAGTCCGGCAAGCAGCACAAGTATAACACTCAAAAGTAATGGTACGTCTGCCGCTGAAAGTAACGCCGCTAGCTCAGCCCTTGCGCTATCCGCGGCTGCAACACCAAGTACCGGTAGTACCGCTGCGCCTAACTTAATCACTAGCGCCGTCAACAGTATCGCGGCCAGCGCCGTTTCCGAAGTAGCTAGTGCAGCAAGTGCTGGTGCACCTAGCTCAGCTGCCGGTTCGGCTGTTACTGGTTCAACTGGAACGACTAGCGCTGCTGGTTCGACCGGAGGAGCCTACTCAACTAGCACACCTAGTTCAACGGGCGCGACTAGTGCGACTGGCTCAACTAGCGTTCCCGGATCATCGGCAGCGCCGGCAGTGACCAGCGCCTTTCAAATCACTAGTGCCGTTAACAGCATCGCGGCTAGCACCTATTCTGAAGATGCGTCGGAAGCGAGTGCTGAAGCTGCTTCAGCGGCGGCCAGCTCCGAAACTGCCGCAACCAGTGCCGCCAGCACGAACCCGACTTCTACGGCCGCACCAACTGAAAGTATCGACACATGGATGCCTAACAAACGCCTTCAATTGGCCGTTTTAAGTGAATTACAAGCACTCAAGCTCCCCGACCATCAGTTTAATTCCGTTAATGATATTACTCAGGCTGATATGCAATTATTAACCACGTTTCATGGCAAAGATACGTATATTGATGGGCACACGGCCTACTCGTTGGAAGGCTTGCAGTACGCTACCAATTTGACGTCAATTTGGCTAAACAGTGGCCTTAATGCACCTGGTGGTTACTATAACGGCGACGTTACCGACATTTCGCCGTTGAGTGGGCTGACCAAATTAACATCGCTGAACATTCAACATAACCGCGTCAGCGACTTATCGCCGATTGCTCATCTGACTAACCTTAAGGAATTGGAAGTTGCCTATAACAACATTGCGGATCTGTCCGTTTTCAAAGATCTTCCAAATCTAACGCGAACGACCTATGGCGGCCAAACGATTTTGGAACCACTACGCTACGTCGACCAAAATACCGCCAGCGCAACTTTGCAAAACCATTTTTACTTACCGAATGGGCAACAGGCGGCACTGAAATCACAAGCGGCAATTCTGAGTCCCGTACGGTTTGCGCCGAATGATGGCGGCTTCTACTACCGTTTTTACTTCAACGGTGCGGATAAGGCTGTCAGTGGTGACCTCAGCAACGTGGTGCCCGCTGAACAAGGCGGCCTAACGTTTAATCAGCTGGTCCCACAGATTCCTGGTTTTACCGGCGACGCCAACGGCCAATTCGCGACAAATGGCGTCACGCTCAACGTGGTCCCAAATGAGAAAAATTTCTACCTCGTCGCGCAAGGGATGGAGGGCAGCACGCCTGTGTTCCACGTCTTTCAACCGTACGTTCTCGCAGCCAAAGCAGCACCCGTCACCATCCAGCATGTGGATCGTAGCGGTGCCAGCTTACGAGACGCAGAGCAATTGACGGGCCTGGTCGGCGAAGATTATCAAAGTACGCCAGCTGAAATCACCAACTACACGCACGTGGATACCCAGGGCGCACCTCAAGGGACATTCAGCGCTGAACCACAAGCAGTCACTTATGTCTATGAAAAGACGGCTGGTGCCCCGGTCACCGTCAGTTACCAAGACGAACAAGGCCAAACGTTGAAGCCCGATACAACTTGTAACGGCTTTGCGGGCGATCCATACGCGACGCAGCCACTAGAAATTGCTGGCTACGACCTCACCAAAACGCCGACCAATGCGACCGGGACCTTTAGCAGCGAACCGCAACACGTGGTCTACGTTTATACCAAGCAGATTCCACAGCCCGTTACTGCTAGTTACCAGGATGAAAATGGGCAGACGCTGAAACCCGACGTCACCCACACTGGCGAAATTGGTGCGGCTTATCAGACCGAAGCACTCGAGATCCCGGGCTATGACTTAGTTAAGACTAACGGCAATGCGTCTGGTGTCTTCACTAAGGAACCGCAGACCGTCGTTTACGTTTATGGCAAGCAGATTCCGCAACCAGTTACTGCTAGTTACCAAGATGAAAATGGGCAGACGTTGAAACCGGACGTCACCCATACTGGTGAAATTGGTGCGGCTTATCAGACTGAAGTGCTTGAGATTCCAGGGTATGAACTCGTCAAGGCTCCCCATAATGCATCCGGCGTCTTCACTAAGGAACCACAGACTGTCGTTTACGTTTACAAGGAATTGGCCGTTCATCCTGTCACGGTTAGCTATCGAGACGCTGATGGCAAGTCGCTCCACGCCGATGTCGTTTTGTCTGGATTATTCGGTCAAAACTATCAAACGGAACAACTAACGATTCCGGGTTACATCTTCAGCAAAGTTATGGGTTCCACGACTGGTACCTTTGGAACGACCGCCCAGCACGTGATCTACGTTTACACGCCGGAACCAAGCGTCCCAGAGACGCCCGCGCCAAGTCCGGAACCAGGGCCGGAACCAAATCCAGCGCCGCAACCAAATCCAACACCACAGCCAGAGCCGGCACCGCAGCCAAATCCAACGCCACAGCCAGAGCCAACGCCACAGCCAGAGCCGGCACCGCAACCGAGTCCGGCGCCGCAACAACCAGGACCGGCACCATTACCAGGGCCGATGCCACTTCCTAATTTGACACCGCATCCAGGCAATTCGGCGTCAACCGCCCCTGTTGCACAAGGGACTAGTGCGCCGCAATCAACACCAACGAGCCACACAGCTTCAGCGCCAATCGTACCAGCCAGCGCACTCGCACAGCCAGAATTACCCGAATCCCCTGCGACAGCCGCTGCTCAGAAAGCTGGCCAGTTGCCACAAACTAGCGAGCAGACCGAACACACCGCAACGCTTGCTGGTTTACTTGCCGCGTTGTTCACCGGTTTAGGCTGGTTAGGTCTCGCTGCTAAGTTCAAGAAGCGGGAATAAATTTATTACTGATTAGAAATCAAAACGACCACTCAATGTAGTGGCCGTTTTTAGTTGCGATTGGAATATCGGACTCATCCAATCAGGTTTGCTAGGGTGACATCGCGCCAACACTCATTCGGTTACCCCCGTTGTGCGATGGGTCCGAGATTACTGATTCAAACTCATTTCCCCCCTTCAATCACACGCTGATCTAAATCGCAAATAAACCATTTTACCAGTGTATAATGTTTTCGATTAACAATTAGTTCAGCTATAATAAACCTATACGAAAGGAGATCAAAATAATGAAATATGCGAAAACCAAAGAAGTATTGAATCAACTTGTCGCCGATTTAAGTCAGATGTCGATGATTATTCACCAAACGCACTGGTACATGCGCGGGCCTAACTTTTTGAAGTTGCACCCACTGATGGATGAATTTATGGAAGAAATCGACAGTCAGCTCGATGTCATTTCTGAACGTCTGATTGCATTGGACGGCAACCCTTACTCCACCCTTAAAGAAATGGCCGATAACACTAAGATCAAAGATTGGCCTGGCACTTGGGATAAGACGACGCCAGAACGGCTGGCACACTTAGTTGATGGCTATCGTTACTTGGAAGACCTTTACCAGCACGGCATTGAAGTGTCGGACGTTGAAAAGGACTTCAGTACCCAAGATATTTTCATTGGTCTCAAAACCGCGATTGAAAAGAAGATTTGGATGATTCAGGCTGAGCTTGGGTCAGCACCAAAAATCGACGAATAGACCTACTCGTTCAAAATTTTAGCTAAGACTGACAACGTGCACTGCGATATGATTCGCGGTGCACGTTGTTTATTTAGCCCGGACTTAATTGTTGATTCAGCTAATTTTCCTAACAGCGTCCTTAAAATGCTGTGATGGTACTAAACATTCCATCTATCAGGAGGAATTCGAATTGTATTTAGATATCGCAACCAAAGCCAAATCACTATTTAAAAATTTTCCAAAAGTATCCGATCCCGAAACGGCGGCCCAGACCGCGGTCGTTAATCCCCTATTTTCGTGGCATATATCAACAATTCAAAAAAATAAATTTATCGTTTTTAACAATGATGGCTGCTCGTTACACGTCGTCATCAAGAGTTCCACTGAGCAGGCGCAAGTAGGAGCTGATTTTTGGGCTATGTTGGAACAGTTATGGCTTCAATGGTCACTGGATAGACAACTTTTTGAGCAGTACCGGACGAAAGCTAAGCCGTTTGTCGTCATCCAAAACATGAATCGCACCGTTGCCAAAATTCTAAGCAAGACCATTCGTGACCACGAGTTGAATGCTAAGAAAACAAAGCCTGATGATGCCAGTCTGCTAAGGCTTTCCAGCCTGCTCACGGATGACCTGCAACCCCAAAATGGTGGCTGGTAATCCGTCATTGCCAGTAGCTCTCCAGTATCGACTCGCTTGATTGTTCCGCTTTTCATCTGAAAACGGCGCTCAAGTGTATTCAGACTCGCGGTCTGTCAGATCAGTCGCACGACACCACAATTTAAAAAGGATCGATAATTTGCAAATTACCGATCCTTTTTTGTCGTACTTAATATTAAATTCAATTAATGGCTAGTCCAAAGCCAGCCACGATCCCCACGATAATAAAAATAATTCCCATCACGAAACTTGTCCAAACGCCCATCGCTGCGAACGGTGATGTTTCGGCATTACCATGTAACTTCACCTGCCGAAAATAGCGCCGAGACGCAATTAATTGATAACAGCCCAAACCAATGAAAAGCAAACTGAACAGCAGTTGTAACAGCATACTGGTCTTCATTATGGTTTCCCCCTCGTCGACAGTCCGCATCATTTTTATGATTATTTTAATTTACCGTATGACTTGAGTGTCAACTTTTATTTGTTGCTTCAATTATACCATCAGCGCCGATAACTAGGGCTTTAACCTCGCTTTTAACGGTAATATTTTGCTGCCATCAAGGCCCAGCGTCTTTCTTATGATGCCTAACTAACGTGAGGTCAACTCGCAAGTTCATTTAAATAAAGTTGTCAAGACGGCAATTGGGTCTTGATTGCTACCAGATCCACGGCCTCACCACATTGTTTTAACCCAGTCATCATTTCGTATATGACTGTTTGACAAAAATAAGAAGAAAATATGAATTTTTTGTTAAAAATTATTAGTTGTTATGCTATGATTGGTTTTGCTCGGTAAATCTTTCATAATTTTAACAATTTTCGAGTATCAATTTTATTCATATTATTTCGCCCGATGTGTCAATTCTAGGAGGAACACCGATGAACGAAACAAAGTTCTGTATTAATTGTGGGAAGGAAATTCCCGCAAACGCAACGTTCTGCTCATTCTGTGGTGCGGATCAAAAGACGGCCGCAACCGCTGAAACGCAAACTGATGGGAACACGACAACCGGCAAGCAGCCGACGCCACCGGAACACGACAACATGTGGACAGCACTCAAGCTGGGAATGAAACAAACCTTTACTTGGTCACAGCGCATCACCCGCCCACAATATTGGTGGCTCTACTTGGATTTAATGCTCATCGCCTTGATTTTGACGTTCACGCTTGGCCTCAAAGTCTATAGTTTTCCGGCATTTGCGGCGCACGTGAATGTGCTTCAAGCGGTGCTGCTACTCATCTATTCAGCGCTCATGTGCTGGATTTCAGTGATGCAGTTCACTGCAGGTGCTCGGCGGCTGCACGACTCCAATCGTTCGGCACATTACTTATGGTTCTCACTGATTCCAATCGTCGGACCAATCTTGATCATCGTTTTCATGTGCCAACGGTCAAAACCAGCTGGCGAACG
The DNA here is from genome assembly GCF_018991255.1 of Lactiplantibacillus sp. 30.2.29. Taxonomy (NCBI): domain Bacteria; kingdom Bacillati; phylum Bacillota; class Bacilli; order Lactobacillales; family Lactobacillaceae; genus Lactiplantibacillus; species Lactiplantibacillus sp. 30.2.29. The sequence continues at coordinate 10,662 of NZ_JAGYGU010000019.1, forward strand.
CTTCGATCGTTTTGCTAGTCAGCCCAAGCCATGGACGCACAAATGGTGGACTTGGTGCCTACTCGTCTTATTCACACTCCTGTACGCCGGTTCAGTAAATATCGTCGCACGTGACAATGCCGTTGATTCTGCGCTGACAACGACGTCCAATTCCGATTCGACGAGTGATTCTGACGACAGCTATACGGATAGTGACAGTTACGACGACAGTGATAGTGATAGTACGGACACCGATTCAGACACTGATTCGGAATCAGACTCAAGTTCTGACACTGACAGTATTACCGTTGGTGATGACGACATTGATATTTCTGATCAAAAAACTTATAACACCTCATACAGCGATAGTAGTTGGACAGGTTCTACCTTCAAAATCGATAAGGTTACAGTTTATAAAACTGACGGGGCCTACACCATCGGTAGCGGCAGTGACAAACGTGACTTTAACGGTGTTGTTAAAGTTCACATGAGTATCCACGCTGGTCGCGACATTTCAGCCTACCCAACCCAGGCCAAGCTCAGCACCAACGATGGCCAACAGGTCAACGCTGACATGGATAGTGACGACTTCGATGGCGACTTAAACAGCGGCACGGATACTGACGGTAATTTATATTTTGAATTATCAAAATTATCCAGCGTCAAAGACATTACCAGCATCCGCCTCAAATGGGACGCCAGCTACGATACGGATGATTACGATGATGACAACGACTTTAAGACCTACGATGCGACACTTAATTTGAATTAATTTTTAGTACCTAGATGCGTTGCGGATTGCGATGTGAGTTGTAATTTGCTGGCGTTGTGGTGGTACTGAAAGCGAAAAAATCCCCTGAGTTGAAAATTCGACTCGGGGGATTTTTTATAGGTTACCTTTCGCATCTAAAACAATTTCAAATTACCAAAAAGTAAGAAGAGGCAACTTTCAAGCTGCGCTAAATAATTATGGACTAGCTTAAACGTGATGCTAAATCATCAATTTTCACAACGTTCACTTGTTTAGCTAAGTCGCCTTTTTCAACTAATCCTGGTCCGCTGACGACACACTGACCTTTCTTCAAAGTTGTCAATTCTTGTTCAAATTTATTCTGCTCAGCTCGATCGGAGCTTAGGATTTTTGCAACTGCTTTAGTTTGACTCTCGGGAGGCAGGAAATGAACCTGCTCTGCAGCGTTATAAATTGCATCCACTTCGCCTTTAATACTACTCAAAGACTGTGTCGCAAATAATCCTGAGAACCCAAATTTCCGACCTTCTCGTAGGATCTTAACAGTTGGAGAATCCTTATCAAAGTTTAAATTCTGAACCTCGTCTAAAAAGATTGGATAAATTAACTTTTTGTCAGAATTAAGCTTGGCATAATTAATAAGATCCCATAATAGAAATTCAATCATTGCATTTTGTAATGAAGCTGGATAACCGCTTAGTTGAATAATATTAGTTTTCCCTGTCGTTCCAAAATAATTTGACCAGTCAAAATTCTCTTTGTATGTGAACGGATCTCTCATCAGTAACGCTTGCAGTCTTCCATACAACTTAGTATCAATTGATTCGCCGCTATCCAGAAGCGTCTTTTTCAACGTTGCAAACGTATAGTTAGGATTGCCCTCAAGGCCACTAGTCATGACAGTGACTAATCGACTTTTTTGCTGAATGCCTAGACTAAAGACAAAATCTAAAACCTCAGCAACTCGTTGTGCAATGCCAGATGCGTCCTCCAATTTGTGATAAGTGCCAATATCAAATCGCTGTGGCGCAAATGGGTTAATCGGTAACCCGTCAGCAAGCACAATATGCTGGTTAATTTGATTGACGTTTTCTTTAAATGTCGGGTCTAGTTGATCAGGCATGTAACTATCTGTATAATCAATAACCACTGTATCGATTTTTGCCTTTGAAAACTCTAGCAACAGTGTCTGAATGAAATATGTCTTTCCTTGACCTGATTTACCAGTAATCAGCATATGTCGATTTGCTAGCTTATCACTTCCATACTCCCAGTACACTTTACTAGTAGAACCATCAATTGTTCCAATACGAATACGACGAGTTGCCTCATTTTCTTCTTTCTCATCCAACATATCATTTTCCTCGTCCAATTTATTATATGTGTCTTCGTCCTTAGCAGAAACATGTGATTGACTTTCATTTGGTGACACCTCATTACCCTCAGGTTCGAAGACATCACCAACAGTTTGAAGCGTAGTGTGCTTGCCGGGATAACTAAGCGCTTCTGCTTCTGTCATTTCATTTGCTTCCACTTCTCCATTGTCGGAATCTGGTACTGCTTCATCATTTTCCGTATGCACTTCAGTCTGCTCGGCTTGTATACTTTTAGTTTCAATATCATTAATTAGCATTTCATTTGTTAATAACCGATGTTGATCAAAACCGAAGTGATTATTTTGAATCTCATCAATTATCCATTGTGTCTCTTGACCAGCAAATGAAAAGGCATCATCTTCCGGTACTTCAACCGAAGTATAATCGTCCATAATTCGAATTTGCCGGTTCGTATAACCTGTCTTCAATGAGAAGATGAATTTGTTATGGTAGCAACTCAACATTGATTGGTTTACTTCAATGTCTCCTTGGACAATCCGCTGTTTGGCATACATCAGTCCATTAAAACTAGTCAAGTCCATCTCACCGTTGGAGTATAACTTTGCAGCATTTGCAAAGTATAGTTTCATGAAAAAGTCTAAGTAGAACTTTGCTTTAAAATTCTGTTGTTTTACTAATGTCTCATTCAAGACTGCAGCGGTATGCTGAACTTGCTCAATTGCTTTATCAATAACTGTACTGGGATTCACACCAACCTTAACTTCGGTCGGCAAGAACATCACATCATAATGAGTGCCATCTTCCTTTAATCCCATGAATAACAAGTCATCAGATATTTTACCTTTGGCTCCGAGGCTTTTTGCACTAAAGATTGCATCAGAACGACTTTCACCGACAAATGATCCAGAAACACGTAATATTTCTTCTAAGGACAATGGTACCCAGATTACATCATCCCGCTGAAGGATGCCCAACATTTCTTTTGAGACTGCCAGAATGCTCAGTTTTTCTTTGACTGTCGTTTTCTGCTGCCTATGACTGACTAAACGCAATAACCACTCACCATTGATCATATTAAATGTCTTAATAACATTATCAATATACGAACTACTATTACGTTGCTTGATATTCTGTGGCAAATTCTCAGATAAAATTGTGCGATACTGATCGACTTGCTTTGTTAATGTGATTGACTCATAATTTACTGAATTCGTATAGTCTGTATAATGAATGACATAAATATCTTGACTTAACTTATTAAAATAATCCAATTTCACTTCTGGATTTAATACTGTTACCCAATTACTTTTATCAAATTGAGCTTGAAAATCACGACTATCCACTTCTTCAATACTATTCGTCAACGTCATACCATGGGTCATCGCAACATGCTTCTGCGCCGTCGCCACCAATAACTCGTTCCAGGCTTCTGCAAAATGAACCACTTGAGCACTATCACCATCATTTAGCCCCTTAGTTCCAAATCCATCTTTTAAACTGTCTTGAATGCTGGTGTACTCTGTACCACCAATGACACCATTTAAAGAATAGTTCATCTCTAGATTTGACCTATCGGCACCATCTAATGTTAATTCATTTGCAAATTGATAGAAAGTAATGTGGAAGCCTTCGTCTGGTTCAAAATCATAAAAGACATTGATTTTTTCTTTCATTAGCTCAAGAACTTCTTCATCGGAAACTTCTTTATTTTTCTTCAATGGTTCAGTGAAGAAGTCAGCAAATTCATCACGGTTACTCAATTGATAAAATCCATTAAAGTCGGAATTAACGGCATCGTGGCTAGCGCGTAACATATAAACATTAACTGGATTGATTTCATTGATAGACTGTCGACGTTTAGTTACTTGTTCAATTTCCGAATACAAATAATCAACTAAACTCTTAATTAACGGCTTTTCATCAGTAACATTAACAAACTTGATATTATAAGTACTCTGAGGATTAATATCAAACAAGTAATTGAAATGCTTCTTAAAATCTTTGAGTCGTTCTGTAATAATTGCTTGCGAAACCCGACTGAACTTTGATCTATTGTTTTCTGAATAGCACAACCACCGTGGCGCATTTTCCGAGGTAAACGCACGATAATTAAGTTGATTGCGTTTCAAAAACGGTACCAGATGGATTGGGGATAACTTCTGCTCTAAGGTTCTGGAGAGTTTTTCATCATGAACATCGCTTTCCACCTGAAGCTGATAGCTTAATTGCATCGGATTGAGGGGGGAATAACTAACTTCATGGCTACTGTTCCAATGTTCACCGATTCGGCTTATGTTGCGGACTTCTGTAGGTAACTCTACACCGTCTTCAGTATGTGTAATTTCTTGTTCGACTTCAGTCAAAATATCACGTACACTCTCAATGACCTCTTGATCCCAATTAATTAAGCTCATCAATGTCGTACGTTTCTTCAAAACACTAAATAAATGCCGATACTTCTCTGTCAATTGCGCTGAAATTTCAGCACCATCTTCAATCAGTGTTTCAGTATTAATTTGTTTCTCTTCTAAATCAAAAAAAGTTTTCTGATTGTTAAAAACACTATTGATTTCACTACCAAAAATGATTCGCTGATTCTGATAATGACCATCATATGAATGTTCACGACGATAACGTTCAATATCTAACGCACTTTTAGGCTGAATTTTATTATCATCATTATCAAAAACATTAAAATTGAGTGGAACACTACCTAGTGTCACTGTAAAGCTTTCGTTATCATCATCAAGCGATAATTGACTGAGATCGGCCTTTAATTGATCATTTGGACCGAGCATCAGATTATCAAGTTGGCTTGTTTTATCAACATTCAATTTGTTAGATTGAATCCCGGAGCCCAAAATCAGTTCGTCCATATCACTCGGTATCTCTAAGTTAGCCTTTTTCTCCCCTTTAACTTTAACTCTGTAATATGGGCGCAACCCCAATATTTTGTTGTCAGTAAAGGGTAATATCAGTATATTAAAAGTAAAGCCTAGACTACCAATATCATGGTGTCGATATCGCACTTTGACACTTTCAGGTTCATTAGTTTTCAAATCAGAAAAGTCAACCACTAACTGATTCTTATGTGTTCCAACCGTATAGTGCTTATGATTGATTTTGGACTGAGTAATCCATTTATCTTGAACTGTAGCGTCGAAGGGGAATTTAACCGTTAATTTGTTTTGGTGTTTATCATTAAACACGATAATATAACGTGTTCGTTGCCCAGCTTTGCTAGTTCCTTTTGGACGATCCCAAATTAGCATGTCTTCGTTGATTCCCTGCATTATTTCTGCATCATACACTAAACTGATTTTCTTATTCTGCTTTAACCGTTCTTTTCCTGCCAAAATTTGCTTATAGTTAACAGATTGCCAATTATTGCCAGATAAATCACTGATGAGCTTCTCACCATCAACAATCTTAGTAATTCGAGAACGTACATCGCCAAAGCCATGTGCCAAGCTAATATTCACGTAATCAGCATGATTTTCCGCTAAGCGTTCTTCCTTAGATGAATATGTGGCTAAATCTTGATCTTGAAAATACCCCATTTGAATGTAGTCAGAATCAGACAACTCACCTTTTTCGATAATGCCGTACACATCGGCAAAATCCATTAACGTAAGCTCTTGTTCACCATCATAAATAGTTTTCACCATAAATTTCAGAACATCTTTATCGTCTTTACTGAGTTTTTCACTCTTATCGACAGTAGCTTGCACATTACGTTTAAGCGCGCCCGTATTAAAAGGTCCTCCTTGACGCCCGATGTCCTTAGCACCGCTATTGATACTATCCAAAACTTTATTTGAAACAAACAATAGCGCCGTATTTTCCCAAACACCTTGCTGTTGTCCAATTCTATTTCTCAAATTAACTAAATAATCAGGGGTCACCTCAACTGTGGAAACAACAACTAGTTGCATATGACTATCTGGATCTATGTCAAATGCCAGCGCATTAGGACCAGACCGCTCAGTCATTAGATAAAAATTATGAATGCCATTAAATTCAGATAAGACACTCATAAATTGTCTTACTTGATCATCATTCTCAAAGTTTAAGACATATCTGTCTCCGGCCTGTATAGCGATTGTTTGACTCCAATCAATCAGCCGATTGCCTAAAAATTTATAGTATTCCCTTAACATATTGTGCATCCCCGCTATCACTCAGTTTTTCCAAAACATTGACACGTTCAAACAATCTAATGACTCTTTCCCTACTTAAGCGATCAAAATAGACACCGCGTTGTTGCAACTCATTGAAAACATCTTTTAACAACATCTTATGGTTTCCAACTATTGCCGCTGTTAACATCAATACAGTCTGATTACTTAACGAGAAAACACGTCCTAGACGACCATGCTGTCGAATATATCCTTGTTGCGCAATCTCGTCCAACGACTTGGCGTATCGTGAATCTGGAGCACCTTTTTGTTTTTCTAGAATCATTCTCAGTGTACTAATTGCAGACGACAAACTTGTATAATTAAACTCGATATCATCTAACTTTCCCTCTGGAACTTGTTCGCGATATGCTTCTATAAATTGTTTCAAATTATCCATTAATTCGATACGATATTTGAACGCTTCATCTAAAATTTGTGATTTCCAATAAAAACTATCAGCTGGAATTAACGTATTCAAATAATTTAAAACATCCATATCAACTAATAAATCTTGTCCGTGCTGATAGACTAATTGATAACCTTGCTGAATCGAAAGTCGTGATTGCGACACAGGTTCATTTTCCAACGTAAAATAGAGCGGTATAATTGTTTCTTGCTCTGTTGCGTCACTAATACGGCTGATTAATTGAATAACATACGTGAAATAATAAAATTCTAGTAGCTCATCGATGTGTTGATAAAAATAGTCTTTGTTCGTTAAGAAATGTTGAATATCTCTAGAAAAACATTTACTAAACCATTCATGATCATAAAAAGTAAAGACCATATCAGTTCCCTGAGTATGTTCATCCGAGTTCGCTAACGATTCGTATAGAATCTTTTCATACAAATTAAACGGTTGCTCGGCCTTAAATGCATTCACAAAGTCTTGGTTATCCTGTAGTTTCAACAGTTGAATCAGAAAAAGGCCTAGCCTAATTTCACCTTTGCTTTGTTGATCCGTTGATAGTGGCTGATACTGTAGTAACTTAGCACTTTGCATTTGTTGATAATTACTCCGATCAAACAGCTCGGCCACTTTTCCAGTATCGACAGTGGTCTCCAAAGAAGTCGACGTCAGTGCGAAAGGTTTCTGAATCATTTCCACGCTTTCACCATTTAGTTGTCGGGCAATTACTCCTACAATGGCCCCAAACCCTTCAGTGAATTTTACTCGCTCCGGATTTCTTGTATAAAACGGTAGCAACCAAGTACTGATATCATGCTTATACTTCAATGTTTTATCAAAATTCAGTGCACGACCAAGCTCAGACACCAAGTTATTCATTAATTCATAGCCTCCATTTCGACTTCAAAGCCATCATCCGTCAGACGATAAAATTCCTTAGTTTCAATATTTCCAATCACAGTTTCCTTGACTGCTCGATTGCTCTTAATAATATTCTCAATGAAATTAGCAACATTAACAAATTGCCGCTTATCCTTATTCTTCAATAAATACCCCTGATTCACTGTTTCAATCAGCTTGAATAAATCATAATCGACGGACAACGAGTAGCTTGTGTTAACATCCGAATTTTTAAGACTCAAAACGACATTATTTCCAACTACTGTAACACCTGTAAAGTTCATATCAAATGGAATTGCAATCCCAAACTTTTTCTCTTCGTTAATAAAAGTATAAACAAAATCACTCTTTGGACTGCCGCACCACTGATAGACAAACGCCTTGATAAGCTTGTATAATTGTCGTACTGACTCAGCTCGTTGTCCATTTTCTCTGGCATCTCTTATTAGTTTCAAATAATCTAGGTAATACTGATCATTAAATGCAGCATCCTGATAATCAACCAAATATTTAATCCGGATCAACAATCCAACTTTTTCACTAAAATCGATTTTTCCACTAGGATCTCCACTTTCCTCACTAATGTAACTCCACAACCATTGGATATTCTGAAGATCATCACGGTCTAAAACATCGTGCGCTAAATCACTCAGTTGCCGCTGCGAACTATAGACTTTAGTTGTCAGCCGTTCAATCTGATCATTTTGAAAATCAATTGGATCAAATTCGTTGATTTTCTTAATTAACGGTGAGTCGCCAAAACCTGCAAATAACAAGTATGGTAATGATCCTTCATAATTTATCACTTGATGCTCTTCTAATTTAGCCGGAATCAGGATATCATGAATCAATTCCAATAACGCTCGGGTGGAAATGATCACTTTAGATTCTACTTGCACCTTGATTAATAAGTATTTCAAAGCTTTCTGTGTGTTTTTGTTACTAAAGAATTCATAATTATGGTGTGTCAGATGGACAATGTGTTTTTCTTTATCTTCAAGATATGCATTATAGAATGGATTACTTTCAGACTGCACTGTGACTTTGCTGAATAGCTCATCATAAAAAGCACTGTTGACCCCGGTTTCATCAATTTGAAATACAGGATAAGAACGAAACGACAGTAATTCAAAAAAGTCGTTCTTAGTTATATGGAGACTTGACGATTGTTCTGTAATTCCCGTCTCAGCCAAAAATGACAATAGCTTAGTAAATTGTCCAGATGCTTTCATTCGGTTGATTAGGTTCACCAAAATACCCATATTAATGGCAACGACCCAATTTTCACGATTATTCTCCACATAATTATCAGAAAACGGCTGTAATAATTCCATTAGTGTGTCCATCGCTGTCTTTTGAGGGTCAAAACTTTCAGTTGCATCGTAATGAATATTTATTTTGTTCAGACTAAAAATATCTGGGTACTGTGACTTCATATACCCAATTAAGTGGGATTTTCCATCACCCACATTTCCAACCAAAAACGCCAGCTTTCCGCGTTGATTATTGAACTGCATCAATACATCATGAAAGTCTTGCTCTAAATTGCCACGGTCCACATGTAAATATTCTTGAACGCGATTTAAATGTTTATCATCAACAATCGCCGTACTTGATTGTCCTGATAACATATTTAAGATATTTTCAAGCTTACTTTTCTGAAAATAATTTTTATATTTTTTCATTAATTCTTGAATGAATTGGACATCTGCCGAAGTTGCCACATAATTGGGTCGGCAGAGTGGCTCCACACGCTTAGCTAATTCATCTGAATCATACCCTTTAATTTTATCTGAACTTCGAACTCGAATTCGTCCAAAGTTTTGTTCTAACGTACCATTGCTACGTGGAGCATCAAAGGTGCTTAATAATATGGAATATAAAGTTTTCAAAGCTCTGCTTAATTGGTCATTCAATAGTCGTTGCTCCCGAGATGGTTCATCATGGGAACCTGATACAAATTTGTGCTGAACTTTTTTCTCTCCTACAACTGCACGATTATCACTTTCATTTTCTGATTTTGTCGTGCTTACCGTCGTTTCGACAATAGAATTTAATTTTTGTCCACAGTTTGGACAAAAGTTGACCTTATTTGTTATTTTTACACCACAATTTGGACAAAAGTGCATTTTACTTCCCCCGCATTTAATCATTACTAAATATCAATAATTATCGTTCATTATTTACTTATACAAAGTTAATTATATCTTATTTGGAGGTAAAATAACTTAACTAAATCACTCTTATTCGACTATATTTGCCAATATCCAAATCAACATCATAAAAGCTATTATATTTTCATCTTATAACATCACCCTCCCCACACAAAAACAAGGATTACCAGGCTCCCACCTATGTAATCCCCGCAACAGATCAACAGCCACCTCAGCGAATCTTCTTCACCATGAATAACCGGGCGCGTCGATAATCATAATATTGTTTTGAAAATGCCAGCATTTTACCAGTTGTCAGATAAGTTTCATCTTTGACTACCAGACTAGGGGCACCAGCCGGTAGTTTCATGAATTCTCCCGCAATGGCGGGTAGTGGCTCACTCATCAATAATTGATCAATGAAGCCGACGTTGACATCGCGTTGTTGCTCAAAATAGTTAAACAACGAGCCGTATAGGGCTTCTTCTGGAATCGCATCTACAATCGATTTTAGATAGTACGAATGCTCCAACAGATAGGGTTGCCCATCCAATTCGCGAAAACGTCGAATATCAATTAGTTCTTCGTCCTGAGTGAATTGACCCGTTTCCGGCAAAAAGTCAGCGTCCGCCACCGTAATTGTTGCCATTGTGGCCTTGCGAGTCGCTAGTTTGAGTCCAGCGCGCGCGGCAGCTTCCGAAAGCCCGCCGTCGTGCTGTAGCGCAATTGAATTATTGGTCTGTTGCTGTCTGACAAAGGTCCCAATGCCATGCATCTGGTACGTGTAACCCATCGTACTTAACTGTTTTAATGCTTGGCGCAATGTATAGCGCGTCACTTGATACCGTTCCATTAATACTGGTTCGGCCGGTAACTTGCGCTGTTCATCCGCTAATTGGCCCGCCTGAATATCGGCCAGAATCGTTTGAACCAACTGATCCGTATCTAAATGTGCCATGGTTCGGCCTCCTCACCTGAAAAACGTACCCCAATGTTGGCGTACGTTAACATTATGTGACTATTATATCGTATTAGCTCAAATCAGCGCCGTTAGTGGCAATTACTTTTTTGAACCAGTCAAACGATAGCTTCTTTTCACGTTTCAATGTGCCTTGCCCAGCATCATTTTTATCCACATAAATCAGGCCATAGCGCTTATCCATCTGACCGGTCCCTGCAGACACGAGGTCAATGAAGCCCCATGGTGTGTATCCCATCAGTTGAACGCCATCAACGTCAACGGCTAATTCCATTTGTTCGATATGTTTGCGCAGATAATCGATCCGATAATCATCATGAATTCTGCCGTCAGCCGCACGTTTATCAAAGGCACCCAGGCCATTTTCAACGATGAACAGTGGTAGGTCATAACGGTCACTGAACCAGTTCAATGCATAACGGAGCCCGATTGGATCGATTTCCCAGCCCCAATCTGAACGTTCCAAAGCCGAATTCTTCACCTCCGGATTCTGACCGGGTGTCATGAAATCATCCGGTTCGTCGGCCGTCGCCTTAGTTACGTGGGAGGCGTAGTATGAAAAACCGATGTAATCTACGGTTCCCGCTGCTAAAATGTCCATGTCAGCCTGCGTCATATCTAACGCGAGGTGGTGCCGTTCAAAATAACGTTTTAGCCAATTCGGGTACTTTCCTTTACACTGCACATCCGCCAACCAGTAACCCGCTTGCATCGTCCGTTCGGCTTTCATCACGTCCTTAGGTGCGGGGGTTGCCGGATAGGTCGGGCCCATCGCCATCATGCAACCAATCTTGAAGTCCGGATTGATCTCATGTCCCATCTTGACGACCAGGGCACTGGCAACTGCCTCGTAATGTGCAGCTTGGTACATCACCGTTTCGGCATCTTCATCCGCCGCGACCTTGATGCCAGAATTAGTGAATAATCCCCATTCATTTAACCCAGTCTGGTTATTGATTTCGTTAAAAGTCATCCAATACTTGACCTTGTCTCGATAGCGCTCGAAGACTACTTTGGCGAATTTGACAAACAACCGGATCAATTTCCGATTGCGCCAACCACCATACGCTTCAACTAAGTGATATGGCATTTCAAAATGAGATAAGGTGATCACGGGTTCAATATGGTGCGCTAGTAAATCGTCGAATAGCCGGTCATAAAATTTCAATCCCGCTTCGTTGGGTTCGGCGTCATCCCCATTTGGAAAGATTCGCGTCCAGGCGATACTAGTCCGGAAACAGTTCAAACCCAAATCAGCGAACAATTGGACATCTTCATGGTAACGATTATAAAAATCAATCGCCTCATGATTAGGGTAATTTTTGCCCTGAATCACACCATCCGTAATCTCCCGAGCCTGCGTATTACTACCCGCAGTCATGACATCCGCGATACTCAGGCCCTTACCATCCTGGTCCCAGCCGCCTTCAAATTGATGGGCAGCGACCGCGCCACCCCATAAAAATCCATCTGGTAATTTACTCATGTTAAAACTTCCTCTCTTAAAAAAATCAGCCACGAATTGGAATCGTGACTGATAAGTGATGATTAATCAGTTTGTGCCGTTCCATTTTGTTCTTGCAAGTAAAGTTTGTTGTCGTAGAACTTGATGAATGGGAACCAAATCACGAACGCAATCAAAGCACACACAACAGCTAAGACAGCGGCGCGCCAGTCACCACCTGAGCCTAAGAAGCCTGATAAACCAACTGGTGTTGGCCATGCAACTTGGGCAATCGGTGGGTTGACCATGTGGAACTTGATGGCGAAGTAAGCTACTGACATCGATGACATTGGTGCCAAGAAGAATGGAATCGCCGTGTAAGGATTATAAACAACTGGCATCCCGAACAAAATTGGTTCGTTAATGTTGAAAAATGCAGGCACGATACTAGCTTTACCCAGTGCTCCTAATTGTGCTGATTTGGCAAAGAACGCAATGAATACGACCATCCCGAGGGTTGCACCAGAACCACCGATTGTGACGAAACAGTTATTGAATTCGCCGGCGAACGGAATGTTAGCCCCCTTGGCATTGCTGACCATGTTGGAGAGCACGATTGGGGTTAAGAATGACGTCACGATCGTGGCCCCGTGAATCCCGACTAACCAGAGTGCATGCATGATAAAGTACACGACTAGCAACCCAATCCAAGTATTCGTCAAGTTTGTTACGAACCCGAATGGAATCGCAACGATTTTATAAATATCTGTACCCATCAAAATTAATAATCCGTTGATGACAATCACAGTAAGTGCAATTAAAGCCGTTGGAATCAGAGCCGTAAATGAACGTGCAACCCCAGCTGGCACCGTTTCAGGCATCTTGATGGTCCAGTTACGTTTCACACAAGTCGTATAAATCTTTACAGCAATAATTGACATGATGATAGCCGTAAAAATCCCGGTCGTCCCAAGCCGAGTAACGCCACCACTCATTTCCCAACCATCAATAATCTTAGAATTCTTATTGAACACGTTGATTAACGTCATGGCGCCGCCCTTGAATACTAATTCGGGCAAGCACATGAAAAAGGCCATCATTGAAATCAAAGCCCCGTTTAGCGGATTGACCTCGATTTTTTCTTCTTGTGCTTGAATCTTCGTATATTCATACCCAAACACTAAACAGAAGTAGAGTGACAAGATTCCCATCGTCGCCGTATTTGCAAGCATGTATAGCGGCGTGATCTTATCAAATGAAACCGCAAAGAAGCCGGCTAACGCTGGAAAACTTTGTGGTAACACACTGACGATCAAGAACATCGACCCAACGATCGTAAATGGAATGGTTGCCATCCCAGCGGCCATAACGGCGCGGACGATTCTGAACTGGGCCAACTTTCCCATCGGTCCCATCAAATGGTTGTTCAGGAACTGAAACATTTTGTTATTTGTATCATCCATTAAAATTCACATCCTAATCCTTATATGTTTGCAGCAAATTGCCGAATATGTTGCACATAACGATCCTTGTCATGCGCAATTAGGAACGCCCGGTACTCCAAGAGACCCCCGACCAACATTCCTAGTCCTAACAAACTAAGTACCCACGGTAAGCTCGTCTGGTTGAGAAATGGATAGAACACTTTCAATTGACCAAACACCGCGCCTACAGCCACGATGGCGTTGGCAAGTATTTGCACCCAATAGAACCAGCGGGTCAGTGTCAGTTGATTGGTATGTTTCCAAAATTTACTAACCTGTTCGACTATTACGACACCCGCCCCAATTAATAAGGCAGTCGGTAATAAGCCAGCTGCTGAACCAGAACCAAATAAGATAATCGCCCAATAGAGATTAACAAAGAAAAAGATAGCGGTTACATATCGAAATAATAAAAAGCGATTAAAATACATGCTCGTCAGGCTCAGTGTCCGGCGGTTCGCCGTTGCCTCAGGATTGCTGTTTTTAGGTGACGTCATCTTGTCACACTCCTTTCAACGTTTAGTCATTCGAATGACACTCATTCGAATGACTAAATCATAGCAGATATTTGTGGTATTGTAAACGCTTTATTTAAATTAGTACCTCTTTGTCACCTGTTCTAAACTGGTAACATTCATGTAAGTGGCCTGCCACCACCATTTTGGACACAAGGCATGCGAAAAATAATAGCAATGACTTAGCGCTCGGATAATGCAAATTAAAAAAAGCCTAGCAATTTCAATGAAATCACTAAGCCCTTTATGGAACACTGTATCTGCTGCTATGACGGTTAGCCCATGTCGCGACGATTGATTAGCCGCCAAATAAATCACCGATAACACCTTGCGTCCCCAACCAGCCTATCCGTCCCAACAGCTGTCGCTCTATGCCTTAAGCTGTGACGCCTTATCGTTCAAAAATTTTGTCACCGCTTGGTCCAAATCAACCTCATTTGCATCAGCCAAGACGCTTAACCACCAGATTGATTCACCAATTTTGTCCGCAAGTAACTGCTGGTCTTGACCATCTGGCCAGCTACCTTGATGAGCCATGACTTGCCGACCAACTAACGCTGCATCCGTCAAGAAGGCCAGTGCATCTTGCTCAGTGGTCCACGGATGGCCGTCTTGCTTCATTTCCAATTGATGATATTGTTCACGAATCTTTGCTGAGCGTTGTGCAACTTCTTTGATTTCCAAATCATTAACCTCAATTCGTTTTTATCTTGAATAGGTGCTTCATCCTATTGCTTGGAACGGATTTTTGAATTTTCATAACGTAAATCAGTCCGGTAATGGATCAAGTAGTCTTGTTCTTAACCAACTTCAATCAATCAGCCTTGCTCATCCGCACTTTCCCGAGCACCCGCAAACATAAATTCAACCACATCAACCTATATAACCACCGGTAACAAATAAACCACCCCAATAAAATACCAAAATGCTTCATTGAAGCCAATCACGCTATAGCGTGCGAAAAGCAACAGCGTCCCGCAACACAATAATAGTAATAGCGCGCAGATTTTTCGCTGTAACCCTGTCTTCACCACTGCCGATACCCCCAGTAAACCGGCCAAAATACCACAAGTCACATACCCAATCAATTGATCACTATCCAACTTAAATCCGGTATGTACACCGGTTGATAAATAAAGTGCAGCGAGATAGACCGCTAAATAGCCTCCTGTGATTATTTGGACGCGTCGATAAGCTTTCATTTGACGTTTTCCCCCATTCTGTCCAATGTTTGTACCATCGTAGACTTTTATTCTACCATTGTGGTGTGTACGGGCCAAACGTTGGTTAGTGTGCAAATCAGTACGCGATGACGGCCAGTTGCTTGCAACGATGACTAATCAGTGGCAGTACTACATCACAAGCAAAAAGCCTCAGCGGATGAACTAAGTCATCCGCTGAAGCCAGCACATCAATTTTACTTATTATCATGTTTCATGAACCAATTATTGAAGACGACACCACCGACGCCAATTAAGTACACACCGACAAGCATGGACAAGGCTAGCTGTAGCGGCAGCCAATGCCAGCTGGTCATCGTTTCATGACCTAAGACCAGAATCGTAATCGCCAAGCCGGATAGCCAAGCCGTCGCATCCACGAACCGGCCCACGACCGTTAAGCCACAGACTAAAACACTGACTGCGCCCAAGATGCAGAGACTTAAAAATTGATTCATGGATGGACTACCCGGCAACGCCGTCAGCTTCAGTGCCACCATCCCCCAAGGAATCCCAATCAACAAGCCTAAAATAATCGGCAAGGCTTTCTTAGGGTCATTTCCTTTTGCAGTGAACAGGCCGGCAGAAATTAGCGCCACAGCGCCAGTCTCGACCCCAAATTTGGGGCTCAGCACCGCCCACAATGGCGGGATAACGGCAATGAAGATGGCTGTCGTCACCGTTTGAATCACGTGTTGACTGCTAGTTTTGATTGTCATTCACCACCCGCCGATTTAGAACTTATCTTTGTTTTCAGCGTAAAGACTTGGTAAAATTTGAGCTAGGTTGGTCATTTCCTTGATGTTATGCAACCCGAGCCGTTTGGCAACTTCACCGTCGATTTTGGCATCATCAGGAATTACACGAACAGGTTCATGCGTTTGCAGGTCGACATTCCAGCCTAGCCAGAAGCGACTGCGTAATTCAATCCCACCATCGACGGGGCGAACCACGTGTAACATCAGGGCCGTCTCACCATTGGCGGCCGCCACAATATCTGAATCGCTTTGCGCCAGCAGTTGTGGGTCATAGCCCAAATCGACCGGGTTTTTGAAATTAATATCGATTTTTTCAGGGCCAAAACCAGTATCTTCGGTAACTGTATGAGAAACACCGTAAATTCGTTCGGCCATCGGAATTGATTGGTCCTTCAGTTGCGCCTCAGTCCCATTTTTGACGACGACATCGTAATGATCATCCTTATTCCAAATGACGTAGCGCATTGATTCTAGGCCATGCCAAGCAAACCACCAATGTAACATTTCTGCTGTCACGTTCGGCATTTTCAAGTGGTTTGCCATGAACGCGGTCCCATCCGGCATTTGGCAATAACCGACCTCAGTCTTCAAGTAACCTGGCTTCAATAAATCATTACGGTCTTGCACCGGGGTCGCATCTTTTGGATTGATTGGGGCTTGCACCATCTTCTTTCGTGCAGTTGGATCGACTTTCGCCATGTCTTGTAAATAATACTTATAGTACGGCAACGTTGCCGCGTTAGCAGGGATATTTTGTGTGAATTTTTCTGTCATAATTAAGTTCCTCCTATCAAATTACAAGACTTAGTTTAACCCGGTGGCAGGTATTAAAAATTATCTTAAGACAATTGTTGGGGGAATTATTTAACATGGAATTTTTTATTCAACAGGATTACCAAGATTTTGAAGACGACTTACTAAAACTACCGCACACCCAGAAAATGATTGCTGCAAATGAGGAAATCTCGCTGACCAATCAAACTTTCTTCATCGTTTCCGGACGAGTCGTTGAAATCCTATTGTTGCCGGATGGCGAAGCCCACGCATTGGTCGCCTATGGTCCGCAAACATTATTTCCGCCACTATTTTCGGCATCAATGCCGACAAAAGATGAGTTGATTTTCCGCTTCGTCCAACCCAGTACCCTATGGGGTTATGACAACACACTACTCGCTAACTACGCCGAGCAGCATCGCGCTTTCGCCAAGCAACTCAACCAGAGTTATCTCAAACACATGAACTATTATCTAAATGATATTAGCCAATTGATTACTTCATCAGGCATGCAACGTCTCGTCACTTTTCTGAATTACTATCTGGATGAACACCACCCGAGTGATAATTTGATTCCAATCCGTCAGAAGAATCTTGCCCGGCTGATTGCGTTGAACCCTACCAATATGTCGCGGAATATTAAGAAGCTCAAAGAAGCCAACATCGTCCAAGTCTCAGGCGCCGGCATCACGGTGTTAAATCCTGAAGCACTCAACACGTACTTAGACTAACCACCGGCAATCGCGTGCCCTAGTTTTTCTAAAAGATTAAAATTTAAGCCAGTCAGACGAGCACCCAAAACGGGTCACTGCGTCTGACTGGCTTATTTAGACACTATCCTCGCGACAACTTCGCTTAAAACGGCTCTTTCGCAATATTCACCGCTACCCCATCTAGATTAGGTTTATCTGTATGAACCCGGATAGCACTAGGATATGCCTTTCTACAACCCAAGCTTGACTTGTGGCGTGATAACGTTTTTAATTAGTATATGATTAACAAATTATTAAAATTAAATCGATGTTATCTGTATATTTTAATAACTGAGTTAATCCTTAAATCTAATTCAAATAACGTGGTGACGATAATGGTAAAACGATACGATAGCAAGAAAATTGAACAACTGATTTACAATATTTACAAAGGTTACGGCTTTTCCGAGGAAGAAAGTCAAGAAGTGGCCCACATGTTGATTTACACAGACTTAATTGGCATTGAATCCCATGGGGTCCAACGAATGATCATGTACGACGGCTTCATTCGCAATGGTAAAATTCGTGTACATAATCGTCCAGAAGTGGTCAAAGAAACCGATGTGAGTGCGGTCGTTGACGCTCACTTTGGCTTGGGGCAGTTAAACGGGATTTATAGCATGCGCCTTGCCATCGAAAAAGCAAAACAACACGGCATTGGCATGGTCACGACTCGTAACTCCGGTCATTACGGCATTGCCGGGTATTACGCCAACATGGCGGCCGAAGAAGGCTTGATTGGCCTATCATCGTGTAATTCACGTTCAGCGATGTTACCCACTCACGCCACGAAGGCTTTAGTCGGCACCAATCCAATTGCCTTTGCGATGCCCGCCCAACCGAACACGTTTATCTTCGACGCGGCGACGACCACCGTGCCACAAGGTAAAATTGAAGTTTACCGTAAATTAGGCAAAGATTTACCGGCCTTATGGGTCGCAAAGGATGGCGAAACGCCCGTCAATCGGCATGACGACACCGAATACTTGGACGCCCTGCGTGATTTAGATTCCAATGTTGGTTTGGCGCCATTAGGTGGTGTCACCGAAGATACTGGTAGCCACAAGGGCTTTGGCCTCGGTGTCATCGTCGAAGTGTTCACCGCGATTCTTTCCCTAGGCAACACTTCCAACGAAATTACACCAGACGACCTTTCCGTGGGTCCATGTCAGAGCTTTATCGCCATCGACCCGTCAATCTTCGGTGATAAGGACGCCATCATCGACAAGTTCTCAGCTTACTTACAAGCCATCCGCGACCTGCCATCCGTTCCTGGTAAACCAGTCATCGTCGCCGGTGACAAGGAAGCCGCTGCGTACCAAGACCGCTCAGTTAACGGTATCGAAATTGACGATAAGACGCTCGCAGAAGTCGTTGGCATCGCCAAACGACTAGGTATCGACTACGCGCAATACGTGGCCTAACTAAACTTGTATTAGACAAAAACCAGCAACTGCCTGTCCTGGAAATTCAGTGACGGGGCAGTTGCTGGTTTATTTTTGACCGGTAGCATCCGGCGGTGATGAGAATTTTGACACGGTGGCGATTACTGCCATTGGCCGATGCCAAAAAGCCATTTCCGCGGCCACTGTATTTTTTGCGATCGCTACAAAAACTTTACCTAGTCGGCGTGCAAACTGCCAAAAATAGGAGGACGAGCAACCAGCCGCGCTCAAGCCTAATACGTACTAGCCACTTGGTCTGTAATCAGCCACTTGCCTGCTTGTTTTTTATAGAAGACCTGCATTTGCAACGGCCACGTATTGGCACCGCCACCCCAGATTTTAGCTTGAACCCGGTTCTGGCCGATTAAACTAGCCTGATTACCGTTAATTTGGATAGCCTTGATCGCATCTTCTTTAGAAGAAAGGTACTGCATCTCATCATTCTGAATTTGGTCAATCCATTCAAACTTAGGCTGAACGTAGCCGGTCATGTGGGTCAAATGCATGTCATCTGCCAAAATTTCATTTAATTTATTGAGATTTTTATTGACCATCGCTTTATTTTCATCCCGATATAATTGTACGATTGCTTCTTCGTCTGTCATATCTTCCACATCCCTTGTCTTATTTACAGGGAAAATGATAACGAAATTTCCAGCTTAAAGCTATTTCACTTTGACGGACATTCGATAAGTTTAGCTTATGCAAAATTCTGTTTCAATAATTCCGCGAATGTCTCGATATAATATCCTGAATTATCCGCTTGCCAATAAGCATAGTAGTTTTGAACCAGGTTACGATTACCCTTGAACAAGGGCAGCATCTTGACAATCTCTTGGTCTAATTGTGATTGCATCCGCTGATTAATAATCAAATACCCTTGATTAGACGCAATCAGCATCTGGGCTTCATCATAATTCTGGGCACGGACAAACTCGCTTCTAACGCCCAGAACATCCCGATAGTATGCTTCTTCCGCTGCTTGTTGGGTGCCATCAATAATCAGTATACAAGGAAGATCAACTAAATCAGCAATTTCAATTTTGTCAGTATCTACTGGTAACGAATGATTAACAGCAACCATAAAGCCACTCGCCGTCAAGAATTCATTCTGGTACTCATTAGATAACGCGCGTCGCTGATCCGACAAATCCAAATCAATCTGGCCTGTTCGTAATAATTCATAGAGATCTTCATGGGTGCCACTACTAATTTTGATCTTAACCTTGGGGAATTCCTGTGTGAACTCAGACACCGTCTGCAAGAATTCGGTAGTCCCAAAACTTCTGAGATAACCCACTCGTAATTCAGCTTCATCATTCTTTTCGATTTTAATCGTGTTCTCAACGAGTTGATCGACATCGGCTAAAATATCCTGGCTGTGGATATAAAAATATTGCCCCGCTTCAGTGACTTCAAAGCTGCGCCCCTTCCGCTTGATGAGGGTGATGCCCAAGCGATTTTCAAGTTCCTTCATCTGTTGCGAAATGGCTGATTGTGAAATATGGCAGTCCACCGCCGCTTGTGTAAAACTATGATTCTTGACGATTGCGATGAAATACTGCATTTGTTGAAACATTGACGACACCTCAACTTTTATGACGTTTACTATTAAATTTATTATGCCACAGAAAAAGGCCACTAGCTGAACTAATGACCTTATCATGCTTATTTTGAATTTAAACCAACGCTATCATGTGAATAGTAGTTGTCATCCGCAACGGCATTCTTCACAAAATCAGCGATTGAACTGATAGAGACGTCATGGCCGCCAAAGGGTTCACCCTTCTTCGTGATTTCATAATCAACTGGGCCACCGGTGAACCAACCTGGACGAATCACCGTATAGTTCAAGTCGGAACCTTCAACGATATCGGCCGCCTCCCGGTAAGACTTCAGCATTGAATTATGACTCAGATTGCCACTCGCACCAATCGAAGCCGGGATTTCATCATAAATGCCCATGGAAGTAATAAATAATAACCGCGCAACATCGTTTCGGTCCATTGCGGCCACGATCTTGTTTGCAAATCGACCTAAGGCGCCGCTTAAGGCAACAAAAACAACGTCTTGTCCGGCAATGGCCTGGTCCAAATCGCGATCGTTGGTCACATCGCCAGCAATCACCGTTTCACGTTCACCGGCCTTTAACCGACTAGCACTTCTTGCAAATAACGTTAACTGATTATCAGTTTCGTTTAACAAAGTTTCTCGCACTGCACTGCCAATCGTACCGGTTGCACCAATAATTAAAACTTTTTTCATGATTTTTCTCCTCATTTCTACTGCTTTAACTTATTCGCCAGCTGGAAAATCAGTTGACGCTGCCAGTTCCTTTTCAGTTTGATATTCCGCCAACCGCTTTTCAATAGTGGCAATCGTGCTTGCCAACGCTTGTGATCCTAAGACCATATGCAACGGCGTGTCAGGTTGATCAACACTTTCGATAATGCGAGCAGCCATTCGAGCTGGATCGCCGGGTGCCAAGCCATTTGCTGGGTCAAGCATCTTCATGAAAGCGTGCGCTGGATTTTCATCATATTCCTTCATCAAATTGGCAACATGCGCACTACCGTACCGGAATTCAGTCCGAGCGCCACCGGGTTCAACGATCGTCATGCCAATGTTAAATGGTGCGACCTCTTGCGCCACGGATTCACAGAAGCCTTCAATACCAAACTTTGCGGCGTGATACATCGAATTACCCGCAAAGGCAACCTGACCACCATAGGATGAAATCTGGATGATTTGGCCATGTTGTTGCTTGCGCATAAATGGCAAGACTGAGCGAATCATTTGAATCGAACCCGTTAAGTCGGTCGCCAAAATTTTATCAATATCTGCGTCACTCAACTCTTCAGCCGCACCGAAGAGCCCGTAACCCGCGTTATTAACTAAAACATCGATTGAATGTTCAGTCGCAACTCGGTTGACCAATTCATGAATCGCCGGGACATCCATGACATCTAGGATTTCACAAATAAAAGTATCCGGATACTGATCAATTAAATCTTGAACTTTAGCCGTATTTCGAACCGTCCCAATCACGGTATTGCCCGCTGCCAATAACTGCGCCGTCATTGCCCGACCAAAACCGCTGCTAACACCCGTAATCAACCATGTTTTTTTCGTCATAATTATATTTCTCCTTGTCCTTAGTTATTTTCTGGAATAATTTCGTTTAATAAATTCAACGCCGTTAACGTTCTTGGGTAGCCAATAAATGGCAATAATACCGTAATGGTGGACAATAGTGTGTTCTTATCATTACCCACCGTCACGTTATTGCGAATGTGTCCTTTAACTTGTGGGTCCGCACCGCCCAGCGAAATCAGCATTGCAAAAGTAATCAGTTCCCGCGTCTTGGCATCCAGACCTTTGCGGGTATAATAATCGCCGAAACAATTGTCAGCCAAGAACGTTGCAAAGTGCTTTTCGTTTTCCGGTAAATTCTCCTGCATCTTATCAACGGCGTCACCGGCGAGCTGCCGAACGGTTTCCAATCCCTTTTCATACCGAGTTGCTGGTGTGGTCGTTGATTGCCCTTCAATCGGGAGTGAAATATGCCGTTCTGTAAAGACAGCGTTGGTGGCATGTAAGAAGTCAAAGACCTTTCCAAGACCAACATATGCGGTGGCTTGATAAACGATTTCTTTAACTTCGACCGGTGTCACACCAACGTTCAGCGCACCATTGAGCATCGCCTGATATTCATTAACGGATTGCATCGCAATCAACGCCGCCAAAGTAATTTTCATCCGCAACTTCAAGTCCAAGTTTTGATGTTGCAGGACTTCGTCAAAGTTAAAATTGTCGAAAACTTCAATGAATTCCGGGTCCGTGACTTTTAACGTCGACTTCAGATCTGGAAACAATTCTTTGTGATTTGCTTGCGCAGTTTTACTAATTGCCATTACTGGATACCTTCCTTTATCATGTTGCTGCTAACTCATTTACAAGTACTATCTTACAAACAAAATGACAATCGACCAATTCCGATAACACATCTCATCGATAAGTTTTACTTATCAATCATAAGGCATGTGTATGGCTAGCAGGTTAAGCTCATCGTTGATAGACCTGGCGACGCGATTGTTACTGATTTGCGGCCACATTAAAAGCCTTACCGAGTCGTCTTTAAACGGCTCGGTAAGGCTTTTAAGTATCATGTCTGTTCCAGTAACTCAGTGATACTAGTGAATGATACGCGTTGTGCTAGCTATTCTTTAGCATTAGAGCTGATTAAATCATGCCGATTAGTTGGTTTGCTGTTCGTCTGCCGAGAGCTTTCTAATCCGACCTCCGGGGCTGGCTGACAACGCTGGAACAGGGCGGACATCGATTTGAACTCACGCAGAAGATCACTGCGCAATTTCAAATACGAGTCTTCTTCTAGCCCGGGAAACCCGCCCGGACAAGAAGAACTTCGCCCTTGAGCATTGTCAGCCAGCCCCTCCGGTCGGGAACCCGCTCGAATGGCAGATGAACGACCGCCTACCTTGGTACAATTGAGCATTGAGTATGAGGGACTGGTCCTTGAGACAAACGTTTAACTAGTATAGATAATGATTTGTGGAATTGGAATATTGGTATGTTTGCCTGCAGATTATTGCTGACTCGATTGAAACTAGACTTACAGTTAGACAGTAAATTTACCGTTTGATTCCAATTCGAGATTTAGGCATCTTTGTTGATGAAAAATATTCGCCAATGTTCAATACTGATGCTTAAAATTAGGATAGCTGGGAGATCATCGAAGCGAGTCTTACAGCTGAACCTTGAATTGATTGTTGACTAACAACCAACGATCAGTTCGTCAAAAGTTGGGTTCGCACATGTCTGCCTTTCGAATACTGTCCCGGCTGGAAGGTATTCTGGCAAGGCCAAGTGGTGAAATTTCACTTAGCAAGCGGTTTGTGCTTGGTTAGTGAAAGACCAGTATTTAAGACGTGGGCTTCGGCTTAAATCTGTGTCCACCACGTTCCGGCCATTGACCAGAATGCCTGGAAGCCGGCGTGGGACGATGATACCACTGCACGTTTACGCTAATTCGCACCTTTTCCAGCGGGTTTCAGCTGGTAGCTTTTGAACCTAGAAATTGGCATGATTTAATCAGTATTCATGCAAAATTAACTAGCGCAATGTGCCAACAGTCCTATTTCTGCTGCAAAAGATTCTGTACGACCAGAACAATGCCTTTATTTCAAGGTTGCCATATCAATGACATACCGGTAATGGACCTTACTATCAAGAATGTTCTGATACGCGTCAGCGACATCATCAATCCTAATCATTTCAATTTGGGGTTTAATATGATTTTTAGCTGCAAAATCAAGCATTTCTTGGGTTAACGCAATTCCACCAACGTTGGATGCCGTAATATTGGCCTGGTTACCAAACATCGAGAACAAGTTGAAATGGATCTCATCACTTGGAATGCCGACGTAACAAAGCGTCCCATTAAATTTCAATAATGGTAAATAGTCACCAATATTCAGATCAACGGCGACCGTATTCAAAATAAAATCATACTGTCCTGCCAACGGCGCAAAGTCCGCCGGATCACGTAAAATTTCGTAACTTGTCGCACCGAATTGTTGTGCTTCTTCTCTTTTACTTTCAGAATGCCCAAGTACGGTAACATCGGCACCCATTTTGGCTGCAAATTGAACGGCAATATGTCCTAATCCGCCTAAGCCAATAACGGCAACTTTGCTACCAGCCCCAATTTGGTACTGTTTCATCGGATTATAAGTCGTGATACCCGCACACAATAATGGCGCAGCGTCGGCCAATGACAGTTCGTCAGGAATATGCAAGACAAAGTGATCCTTTACAACGATTGCTTGTGAATAACCGCCTTGCGTAATGGTCCCATCATCGTCTTCTGAATCAAATACAATGACCGTCCCTTTTTCACAGAACTGTTCACGGCCGGCTCGACATGCCGCACACTTGCCACAGGAATTTACAAAGCAACCCACGCCAACGCGATCACCTGGCTTGAAGTCCTTAACGTCACTACCTACAGCAGTCACGATACCTGAAATCTCATGGCCAGGTACCATTGGAAAATGGGCGCCCTGCCATTGAACCATGCTCACATCACTGTGACAGATGCCACAATATTTAATCTCAATTGCGACATCATCTTGACGAAGATCACGTCGCTGAATGATAGTCTGCTCAAAAGCCGAAAAGTCTCCCTTTGTTCTGGCTTGTAATGCTTTAACTGGTTGTGTCATATTTAATATCCTTTCTTTTAGAAAAAATTCAATTCTAATCTAGAGATTTAGCGCGACTGATTATTAGATTAGCCGACTTTTTGGATCTAATACCAAAGACTCTGCCAAGAGTACTTCACTGTATAAATCATAAATTTCATCACTCGGAATTTGGTGCGTCAATGCTAATGAGTGTAAATAACGGCGCTCTTCATTGAAAGCATGCATGAGGGCTCGTCGTTGGTCCACACTTTGTAAAACGTTGATTTTTTCTTGATGCTGACTCACACCGTGCCACTGTTTAAAAAACGACCGTAACGTGTTACTTCGAATCTGATCTTGTAAGTCGTACATCACCAGCGCCCGTACAGCCGGATCCAAGTCCATCTTCTTTACGCGCTCAATTCCGGACTTGACCATTTCATCCCGAATCTCACGTTGTCTACTTGGTCGGTTGCGCGCGTCAAAATCTACCGGTAACTTCAGATTGAACACGACTGTGGCGGTGACCATGCTTAAAATAATGACAACGACTTCAACTAAAATAACCTGATTATACAGATTAGTTGCTAGCGTCCCACGTAATGAAAAAGTCATGGCTAAAGTCACCGTAGCGTGAACACCACCTAAAGAAAATAGGCCAGCTGATCGCCAAGAATGGTCACCAACTTTGTATTTTGCGTAAAGCAATCGACAAACTAATAATCCAAGATACACGGTTACGCCGATCATCAGCCACTGCCAATTATTGTTATGAATAAAATATTGGCTCGTAAAAATGCGTTCAAGATTTAGGCCCAGAATGACAAAGACCATGCCGTTCAAGATGCTAGTCAAAAAGTTGACCAAATTCAATCCCAAATGCATTTGGCGCGGTGACGAGAACCGACTGCGATTAGCCTCACTATTATTAACTAATCCCGCAATGACGACCGCAATAATTCCTGAAACACCAATTGCTTCCGCCAAAATATAAATGATGATGGGGGTAAGCAAATAGACTAAATTTTGTGCGTAAATTGCGTTGATGCTCGTCCGTAATAGCCATTGGCGAATCACCATAAACAGTAACGCAATCATAAAGCCAATTAACGCCCCGCCACCTGCAGCGTATAATAGGGTGCCCGCATTTTGCAGAAAATTAAAGTGTCCAGTTTGCCACCAGATGATGCCCGCCTGTAATAAAACTAACCCAGTCGCATCATTAAACAGCGATTCTAGTGTTAACTGTTCGTGGCTGCTTCGTGGAAATGCTCGTCCGCCAATAACTGATTCTAGTGCAGTTGCGTCGGTAGGCGTACTGATTGCGACCATGATCAACGCTAAGGGGAATGTCATGTTGAACAAGTTTGGTAAAATCATTGTGATGACGACCGCTGAAATAATCGCCAGGATACCCGCGGTCCCGATAATTTGCTTCAACCGTTGCTGTACTTGAAGAATTTGGGTGCGTTGTCCTTCAAAGAAAAGTAGTGGTGCCAAGATAACGATCATAAAAAACTCATTATCAAATTCAGGGATATACCGGCTAGTCATGGGCCAAGCAGCCAGTATGATACCAAACAGTAAATTAAAATACGTACTAGAAATTCGTGGTAATAGTCGCGCAATCAATTCACTAACTGCAACTGCGACTAACACAACAAACAACGCGATAAACATTGACATAACTCTAACCACCTAATCTAATTGTTCAAGCGAACTTTGATCTGAGTGTGCATACTGTCAATCAAATTCACATGATTAAAATGGCGATAAGTTTGATTTCAATTCAGTACGCGGTATTTTACTTGCTTTAGGGCCAGCTTGTCGCAGCCTAGTAGACTGGTCGAGTTTCTCCCTGAGTGTCAGCGTCTGCGATACCAACACTATCATTACTGAGATAAGCTGGATCAGAAATGATTTTCACAATGACGTCCGCCATGCTTTGCCGTGAACCAGATACACCAATGTAGGTCTCGTTGCGGTGTGTCAGCTGATATTTGATCTCATGACGGTCATTTAACCATGGAAATCGTAACGTTGTATACGTGATGCCAGACTGTGCTAATAATTTATCCGCATTAATTGCAGCTGCAAGGCCATCCTTGACCATTTGGTAATTCCAACGGCCAAATTCACCAAGAACTTCATTGTATAAGCCGAGTAAACTTGACTCAATAATACGATTAACACCCTGATTTTTGGCGGCTTTAATGACATTATTCGTAATACGGTTATTTGCCGTATGATCCACCATGGCAATGTACACGATGTCTTGCCCTGCCATCGCGCGCTTAACCGCATCAAAATCTGTGATATCGCCATCAACTAGCGTCACACGGGGATTAGTAGCTAAGTCGTTCAATCGCTGACTATTTCGTAAAAATAAAGTCAGCTGAACATCTGACTGTTCATTTAAAACACGCTTTTCTACGATTTTGGCAATTTGCCCATTTGCGCCTAAAATTAAAACTTTTTTCATTATTTGACCTTCCTTCCATGTGCTTAATATCCGAGACGATTCAACCATTTTTCAATTTTTGCATGGGAATACTTAACGTCACTACCCTGAATTGAAAGACCCTTTTTAAACGTCGCTTGTGGATACTGTTTTCGCAGCATCGTTAGTGAATCCGACCAGCCTGAACCCGCGTTAGTTGAGAATGGGATGATTATTTTACCGTTCAATTGTGCGGAGGCCATAAAGGTATGCAAAATCATTGGTAAATGGGCATCCCAAATTGGATAACCTAGAAAAATGGTGTCATATTTTTTAAAATTAGGTAACTTATTTTTAATTTTCGGACGTGCATTTTCATTCTGTTCCCTAGTCGCCCGCTTCACGGTTGCTTGGTAATTATACGGATAGGCTTGTTTTGGAACAATCCGATATTGTTTCGCACCAGTTTGCTGCGTGATAAGATTGGCAATTTGGTTCGTATCGCCAACCTTTAAATCGCGATTCGGATAATTTTGACCCGCACGGGAAAAGAACACAACAATTGTTCGGTTTGCTTGACTTGTCTGTTTCCGAGGATGCTGCGCTACTTTGTCCACACGATCCGTTTGATTGTGATCATTTTGAAGTTGATAAACGCGGACCCCGATAAAAAATAACGCTGCTAAAACAATCAAACCGGCAATGACACTTTTCTTATTTTTCAATCCAACCTGCCCCTTCACCTAAAAATCATCCGCATGGCTGTGGCTTACTTTGCGAGTTGATTGTAAGCTTCATCACTGACGGCTTCCAGCCACTCATTACTCGTATTTTTACCAGGGACTTCAATTGCAATGTGGCTAAACCAGCTATTCGCCTTAGCGCCATGCCAATGCTTCACATTAGCAGGGATAATCACTTTGTCCCCAGGTTTGAGACTTTGTGCGGGTTGCCCTGCTTCCTGATACCAGCCTTCACCGGCAACACACAGCAGAATCTGTCCACCACCCTCAGTGGCATGATGAATATGCCAATTATTGCGACATCCCGGTTCAAAAGTGACGTTAGCAATGAAAAGCGTCGACTTTCCGGGCTCAGTGATTGGGTTTAAAAAGGACCGCCCAGAAAAGTATTGCGCAAAAGCAGTGTTGGCTTCTCCACGACCATAAATGTTTGCGATATTAAATTCAGTTTCATCCATCTCTCACAACCTCCTAAAAATGATTGGTTAGTGTTGTACTTTGTTATACTTGATCACCTTAGCTGGGACACCCACTGCAACCGCATTGTCAGGAATATCCTTTGTAACAACGGCGCCCGTACCGATGATGGCATTTTCACCAATCGTTACACCGGGGGCAACGTTGACGCGAGCGCCAAGCCACGCGTTCTTTTTAATATGAATTTCTTTGGTCGTAACGTTCCGAATATCAGCCGGATCATGATTGACCGTAAACAAACCCACTCCGGGCCCCATCATGACACCATCATCAATGGTAATGGTGCCCAACGACATCATCGTCAAATTATGATTGGCGTAAACATTCTGCCCAAGATGGACCTGATTGCCACAGTCAATAAACATTGGTGGTGTAAAAAACGTCCCGTCGTGTATCTGGCCATGTAATAATTTATTTTCTAATTCCACAAGCCGCTCTCGATCACTAGGCATCGTCGCATTGATTTCATGACAAAGGTCATTACAGCGGTCAATTTCGCCATGAACTTCTTTTTGGTATTGCGAATTACCAATATTAATCATTTGACCAGCTCTTAAATCATCAAAAATACTCATAGTTTATAATCTCCAATTACTCAGCTTATAAAGTCGCTGTCATCATGCTGCCAATCACAATCAGCCCAAGGCCAACCAGCGTATATCTCAGTTCGCGATGACTTTTGCCTTCATGTAAAAGCAACATTGCACCCAGCGTCGAAACGACGACGTTTAACTGCGTAATCACAAAAGCAGTCGCGACACCTGCTGATTGTGCAGCAAAAATATAAGCCAATGATGAAATACCAAAGACAATTCCGATGAACCCATTTTGCCAGGTCTCTTTTTGACCTAAAGCGGCGCCCTTAGTTCTAACTAGCGCATATATTAGTGAACCGACGAAGATTCCTAACATTTCCGGGAAAAACAACTGAATTCCAGCTGCATGAATCATCTTCGGTAATGCACCATAGGCCCAATAGCCAATGGTAGTCGGAACTAAGATCGACAGCCCATATCCAATTGACGTCGCGCCTTGACCTTTGTGATCAGTAATTGCGGTAAGCGCCACACCAATAATCACCAGCAAAATTGCAACTGCGCCAATGAGTTTGGCAGTGTTTCCTGGCCATTCGCCGAAAGCCAAAACGCCAATCAATGACGTTCCGATAATTTGTAGCCCAGTCGAAATTGGCATTGTCCGGGTCACACCAAGATGTGTAAATGAAATATACTGACCAACTTGACCCAATGACCATAAGAAGCCGGCGCCAAAGCTGAGCCAAAAAGCAGTCCCAGAGACGCTCCCGTTGATTAGCCAAATAATTAGACCAATCAGTAAGGCGCCCAATCCCGTCCCAACAATCTGGTTAGCGGGCGTGCCGCCAACTTTCCGTGCAATTAAAGGTTGAATTCCCCAGCCAATTGCGGGGATCAACGCTAATAAAATTCCCATAACTTTTCACACCCTTCACACCTAAATTATTCTCTCAATCTCCAGTTAACGTTGAATCACTCATAAGACACTCGTGATACGCTGAAGCACACAGCCATGTCTGCCAACTTCTAAAAATCAGATTTAACCTTGACCATCTTTGAAAGCGGGGTATAGGGTCATCCCACCATCAATAAAGAGGGTAATCCCCGTAACATAACTCGATTCGTTAGAGGCCAACCAAGCAGCACCAGCAGCAACTTCTTCCGGATCACCAATTCGATCCATCGGAACCATTTTTACGGTCTGATCATATTGCGCCTTGTCGGCAAATTTTTGCGCGTTAATTGGTGTATTGATTGCACCGGGTCCAATCGCATTGACCCGAATATTATCCTTTGCATATTCCATAGCGATAGTTTGGGTAAAAAGTTTAACGCTGCCCTTAGCTGCCGCATAGCTCGCAAAAGTTGGCCAAGGAATCCGTTCATGAACAGAAGACATATTAATAATATTGCCCGCCTTACCGTGCTTCTTAAAATAGGCCAAAGCAATTCGTGAACCCAAGAACACACCGGTTTGATCAATTGCTGTCACTTTATTCCAAGCATCTAAGCTTAACCCATGGGTCGGTGATTTAATCTCCATCCCCGCATTATTGATCCAGACATCCAAATCACCAAAATTCTCAACCGCAGCATCTAATAAAGACTGCACCCCTAGCTCAGTACTAATATCAGCTTGAACTGCAACAGCATGACCGCCTTTATTTTCAACGCTTGCTACCGCTGATTCAGCACCAGCTGGATCACTGTTATAGTTAATCACAACGTTCATGCCCTCTTGGCCAAACCTTTCAGCGATGGCATGACCAATTCCTTTAGAACCACCAGTAATGACAGCTGTTTTACCTTTTAAATCTTCATACATCGTTTTAAATCTCCTTTTCTAACTTCACTTGTTTTTGATTTAATTTACAAGTGATATCTTACAAGCAAAATGATAATCGACCAATTCCAAAAACGTCGTCTTTTCATAAGTTTTACTTATCAATCATAAAAATGGCCGTACACTCCTATGCTAGAAAGTTAGAATCATCGTTGATAGACCTGGCGACGCGATTGTTACTGATTTTCAGCCCACATTAAAAGCCTTACCGAGTCCGTCTTTAAACGGCTCGGTAAGGCTTTGAAGCATCATGTCTGTTCCAGTCACTCGGTGATAGGTGACACTAGGATTCGTCTGAAAACTACTTAAGCAAGATACAAATCGAAGCAGCGTAGACCGTAGTCAGAAAAACAGTGAAGTGAACCCCCTTAGTTTGGAGTTACTCCAACTAAGGGGGTTCACTTTACGACATGTTTCACCAGTTTTCTATAAAATCGTGGTTAGAGCCATGGTGGCAAAATTTGTTAAATCACTCGAATCAAATCGAATTGACGGCAGGTTGCCACTGTACGTTTGGAGGGCGGCGTTGATTAATGGCTGCCACCGCAAATCTAGGTGGGCTAATCCCCATTGACCACCCCCACTTTTTGACAGAATCAGTCCCGACCGTTGGTAAGCTAAAACCCGACATAAATTTAATGTCACGTACACCGGATCAACTGTTATATCGGTCTGAGCATCGGCAATATCAAAAACTAAAGCCTGCCAGTAAACAGCAGGTGGAATTGGACTAAACACTTCCGCAATGGCCGGCCCGGTTAAGACTTGACCATAGTGATTCATAATTGTTAAGTGGGCTGCTAGGTCGGGATCAGTCCCATGCATCGTTTGTATATACTGATTTGGTGATTGAACGTAATCTTGATAATGGTATTTTGAAAAATGAAAATCAAAGGGAATTGGCGTTTGAAACGGTCGCAACGCCGATTGGACCATAACGTGAAATTCTAACCCTTTTTTGGGTGCTAATGGCCATAGTTTGTGCAAAGTAACGCTCATCAACTCCCGTTTGTTCGTGGCAGTCAACGCGTGACGCACCACGACAACGTAATCCAAATCACTAACATCCTCATTATAGGAACCGAGTACGTATGAACCGTGTAAATAGATTCCGACTAAATTGGGACCTAATAGCTGGGTGTAACTAGTTACTAAAGTAGTTAAAAGCTGCTGCGTTCGTTGCACATGACCGTCTCCTTCCATTTTGTTGATTACGCCATATTTCTGCATAACAATAGGATACTATTAATTAAATCAACGCAAATCCAATTTTTAGTTGAACTCTTAAAAACTATCAACAGTATCAAGAATGGTCAACATAAGACTCTAAATAAATAGGATTGACTCAAGACGATACGCAAATATCTCTTCATTTCAGAATTCTATCCACCAAATACACGTCTCAATTAACTGAAGCAATATTTTGTGCAATACAACTACCGACTCATCTCATACCTAGTAAAAACTTCTTTCCATGCAATCATTGTTAGCAATAGCCAGGTTAGCATCGAAACCCCAACCGGCAGCCAAATCGCCACCATAAAACCCATTTGTACTGTAACATGCGTGCGCCATGCCAGTAGTAACAAGACCCTGTACAAGGTAGTATTAGTCACCAACGCCACTATTAAAAAGGGTATCGTTTGGAAACAGCATTCCCAGCTCCGTTCCTGTAACAGCATTCGAAAGCTAAATCCTAATTGCTTTAATTGTTGGATGTTTTTCGTTTGTTGTCGGCCACTTAGCATCGCGACAGAAATAACATTGGCAATCACTAACAATCCTGGTGCCCCCACATAAACAATGAACGAAACGATGACGTTTTTGAGATCTTGACCACCAGTTCCACCAAATCCGTAAAGTAACACTATTAGTCCGTAAATTAAGGATTGTAACGCCAATATTGGGACACTAATATTAGCTCCCTTTATCGCCTGGCAACTAGCTACTTTGAATAAGCCAGTTGGTATTAGTTTCATAATTTTTTTAGAAATATACCTTAGTAATTGTTTGCCAATCTGGATTTGAACCAGAATCAGCCAGAATAACAACACAAGAAAGACACCACCATTATTTTCTTGCGTACTAGTTACCATCACTTGGTAATTCGCTATACCCAGTCCAACTAACGATATGACGAATGCAAGCAAATTGACAATCCGTCGATGGCGTCTCCACAACAATCGTTTCGTGTTGATTAAGCCAGATAAAACCGCAATTCCAGTTACAATTAAGCACGTTACCAACCCAATCTTGACGGATATTTCAAACGCTACGCTCGGAAACCACCTGTGATCAATGTAAAACTGCAAAAGCTCATATAACGGATTTATACTTAATATTGACAATCCGTAACCGGCCCAACTGCTCAAGAAAGCTGTCAATCCCATCTGTATTGCAATTAAAAGCGCTAGTTGGTTACGATTAGCACCCAAAATAACCCATAATTGGTATTCATCAGCAAGCTCACGCATAACCAGCCGAATGACTTCACTCAAGACAAATAGTAACGTCATTCCACCAAAAACTAAAGGCATAGCAAACAATGGTAATGGATCGATATGCGAGGCAAACGTCACATGCTTTAGCGTATCAATTCCTGTCAAACAAAACCCAATCAGCCATCCCGCAATGATAAAAATAAAACTACCCGTCATCCAAGATTTCCAAGAATATTGAAACTGATGAGCACTCAATAACAGCATGGTTGTCACCCCCGTATTGTATCCATCTGGGCAAAGAGCTGATCAACTGACGGGTGCTTAACCTCAGAAATAATACGCCCGTCATTTAAAATTAGTGCACGATCTGTATGCGCTGCCTGTTCAACATCATGGGTCACCATGATGATACAGACACCTTGCTCAGCTAGTGCTCTTAACTGCTGAAATATCACTTGTCGAGAGATTAAATCGAGCGCACCGGTTGGTTCATCCGCAAAAATCACTTGCGCATGCATCACTAAAGTTCGAGCAATAGCGACTTTTTGTTGTTCCCCACCCGATAGTTGGTTAGGAAATTGATTTAAATCAGCCTTAAAGTTCAGCCCATTTAATAACGTCTTAACTTCGGATTTACTTATTCGTTGATGATTCAAACGTAAAGGTAATACTACATTATCTAAAACATTTAACGCTGGTAATAAATTATATGATTGAAAAATCGTACTAATCACCGTTCGCCTCAATTGCGCCAACTTTCCTGCAGATAAGCGTTGAATGCATTGTCCATCAATGTAAACTTCACCAGACGATGGCATCATCAATCCCGATAGACAATTTAGTAAAGTTGTTTTTCCAGAGCCAGAAGGACCAATAATACTGAGAAATTCACCGGGCCGAGCACAAATTGTTGTTTCGTGCAAGATTTCTACACTATGACTTGCAAGCTGAATTTGCTTACTAATCTTCTTCGCAATGATCATGTCTGACCTCCTTTGGCACAACCTCATACACAATTGAATTCACATTATATCGATAATAGGCTCTTAGGATACGCCCCATATAGCAAGCAATCTTCCAAGCAATTGGCATAGTTGCTAGCGATACTAACAACATGCAACAGCTAATTATTAATCGTCCGACACTAAAGATATGCACACCAATAATAAACTGCCAAATCACTACGATTGGTGCTACTAAACCAGCTCCCAACATAGCCCATAACGCCAATAAAACTGTCAACAATGTAGCTGCAATCAGCCAAAACAAGATGAAGTTAACTAAAACACTACCAACAAACGCGAAAAAGTTAAACCGGCGCATAATAACTTGGTCCTCACCGAAAAAATAAGCTGTCGGTACATCAAATAGTTCACTCAAATCCTGAACAGCCTTCACTGGTAACGTATGCTTTCCATTTTCCCACCTAGCAACAGTCTGCTGCGTGACAAATAACTTTTCCGCAACTTGATTTTGTGTTAACTTCAGTTCTAATCGCTTACTTTTAATTCGGTGTCCAATTGAATCTCCCATTAGGCTTCCCCCCTGACTAATTTCATTTACCCACTTTATGCGTTGAATAGCTAACAATTTATTTGATAGGTTCCCCAACACCATTGATGTAGCGGTATTTCAAAGTGATATCAACACTAATTCCAATTCAAGCGCAGAATTTACTTCTAAGTTAAAGCCTAGACAATTTCAAATCAATTAAGTTAGTTACTTAGCAACCACCTTTACGAAGTTGGTCTGAAACCGCTCTTCCCCATAACTCTCACTAGATTCCTTGAATCCTAACTTATGACAGATATTAAGAAGTTGTTCAGGCGATACACAAAGCCGCTTTTGAGAACAACAAATGAGAATACTCTTACATACCGAATAATTAATCTGATATATGCCTATTTTACGTGCAAAAGTAATTGTTCGTTGTAACAACTGCGAATGAAATTTTTCTAGTTCAATAGGTGACGTGTCCATTCGATTATTAACAACGTCAAAACTGGTTAGCCATAAGTTCAGGTAGTCCACTGGTATCTATTCGAAAGTTACCATCAAGATATATCCGCCGATTTTGGGCATACATAGTAGTGACGTTCATTGACTCCTTTCGAGAATACACTTGATAGTGTAGCTGAATGCCAATATCCCGCATTTCATGACTTAATATTTCTAAATTTTCTTGCGTAAAGCCACGTGGATTATCGTTAAAATATGTACTCATATTTGGAGCCCACGAAATCAGTTTTTCATATGAGACACCCAGAAGCCTCTGGAGTTTGTGAACCGTGATTTCTTGCATATTATAATGTGTATTAGCTGCAATTTTATAAATCGCAGATCGTGATATTCCACTCCTGACAGCATAATCAACGAAAGTCTTTATTGAAATATGTCTTTCGTCTAATATTTCTTTTAAATGATTCGTAATGATTTCATTATCTTGTATTTCTACCATTGTTAACACCCTCTTGAGGCTACAATATCAACCCCCTGCCATGTTTTCAATACTTCAACCCCAATCTACTGTAAAAGATTACGCTGAAGCTTTATTTCCTTTCACAAAGCATATTCGCGAATATAGTAAAGGTATACACCAATATCTTCTGTGTTCTCATTTCAGATATGGTGCACTTGATTTGACGATTCGTGTATAAAGACGGCTAATCATAAAGTTACTATTATTTTCTACATACTAAATGCTCAATGCAAAGGCAAAAAGTTTACGATGCGCAAAAAGTAGTAATTTTACCCCTTGCTGCATATTAAAAGCCTTACCGAGTCGTCTTTAAACGGCTCAGTAAGGCTTTGAAATATCATGTCTGTTCCAGTCACTCGGTGATACTAGTGAGTTCACTCTATTTGGGCTACCAACCGAACAACACCAGTTAACGCTCGGTTATCCCCAAACTAAATTGTGCTTGATGATCCGATTTATCTTTTCAATTTTATGTTGCATCGCATCATCATTCGGTGCATCAAATTGAACCATCGCGATGTAATCAGTGGATTCATCCATCTCATCGTATTCCCGACCAATCTCAAAGTGAGTCTCGATATGCTGGACTTCTGGGCGTAATGGCGCAACATTAAACTTCACCAAGCGCCCATTTTGCGGTAAGACTGTTAGGAAGCCGGCCTCCGTCATCGGTGGTTGCGGGCTTAACTGATAATTGAATCCCGCTTGCAACTTATAAGCAGCCTCATTCATGACTAACCCGTATTTATGCTGAATTGCATTCGTAATCATCAAGCCACCAGTGCGACTCCCCATTTCAACGAAAAAGGCACGTTGGGTGGCATCTAAAATAAATTCCAGATGGACAGTACCATAATCAAGTTGCGGTGCCCGGAGTAACTGTTGTGCAGCGTCCTTTAAAGTTTTAAACGCTGACGAATCTTCAGAAATGGTGAAATCCGCAAACGTGCGCGCTTTTTGATTCAAAGTCGTACTGTCGCCACAGTCATTGAGGTACTGTGAGACGGAGACAAACTGCAGTTGACCTTGATTAATAATGCCGTCAACATGATACAAATCGCCTTGAATAAATTGCTCCAAGTCCATTTCGCCGTAAGTGCCCAACGCCTGAGTGACGTTACGAGTGGTCGCTTCATCGAGCGTGTTCAGCACCTGCACATCTTTGGAACCCGCCTGCTGACTGGGTTTCAAAATGGTTGGTGTGCCAAATTCAGCGACGAATGCCTGGACCTCATCCAGCGTCGTGACCCGTGCAAAGCGTGGCACATTCAGTCCTTTAAGCTGTGCGAACTGTTTCATGGTTATTTTGTCACGATACAAGGTGCCACTAAAATAGTCTTGCCCGGGAATGTGAAGCAGGCTGCGAATTTTCGCAACACGCAAAATATCGAACTCCGATAGCGTAATCAAGCGATCAAATGGCTGTTCCTGATGCAGTCGGGCGACGAGCGCTGTTAATTTGAGGTCATTATCATAGTCTGCAAACACGATCACCTTTTTCAAATTAGTGCGGTCAGCCGCCGCTACGGGATAACGTGAAATTAGGGTCACATCCGCCCCCTGAGGCGTCCATTGATTAAATGGCGCACAAACTAACGGGACCCGGTTAATAATACCAACTCTCATTATGCTAATCCGCCTTCTTTTCCGTCACGATTTTAAACGTCGCAAGTAACTCGTGCCGTAAGTCTTCTAAGCGGAAGAAATCGGAATCACTAATAATGACGTATCCCAAGCGTTTTTCCGAATCGCTAAAGACCGGCACTGAATCCCCGACTGACACGGCTAACTGATGTGGATACGGGTCCAGCGCAGCTTCGTGTTCAATGTTCACAACGACGCCTGGTTGCGCATCAAAATAAGTTTGACTCGCAAAATTACGGGTAGTCGCGTTAAATGAGACGGATTGTCCAGCTAATAATTGACAGTATTTCCATAGAAAATCGTCCCCATACGCCGCAGTGATCAAGTCCACAATTCGATCTCCAGGCCGACGCCCCGCGCATTCCACTAAGTAGGGCTGGTTGTCAGCGGTAACGAGCCATTCAGCGTGTAAAACGGCGGTGTCTATCTCGGCTGCATTCACCAAACAATCCATCATTTGATAAATAGCTTGTCGTAACTGACCGTTGACGATGGCCGGCACAAGATGTCCGGATTCCACAAAAAAGTCGTTATGAAATTTGAATTTCTTAGTCAGATTCTGAAAAATAACGTGGCCGGATTGCACCACGTACTCGCATGAATATTCGGCACCCGTAATCATTTCCTCAGCCATCAAGGCGACTGGTTCATCGGCGTCTTCAGCAATTTGCTGGCAAAATGCAAATTCTGATGCCAACTGAGCTTCATCGGTGATCTTAACGACACCCAATGAACCGGCCAGCATCGTTGGTTTCAAAATCATTGCGCCATGCGCCTTGAAGAAGGTTTGAAGTTGTTCAATGGAAGTCACTTGTTGATACGCAGGTTGATTAATCGGCAAATCCTGACAAAAAGAACGCAACGCCAGCTTATTTCGAAACAGTTTTGCCCCCAGATCACCAATTCTAGGCCGCTGCATTGCGGCCGCCAACTGATTGGCCAAAGTCACGGTACGTTCAAATACCGGAATGATGGCATCAACCGACCTGCCATTCAATTGCGCGACAAGCTGGTCAATCTGTGGTTCATTCTGATAGGCAATTTCAACATAATGTGCCGCTTGGATTTCTGCAGGCATCGAAATTTCGCTTAAGTTGCTTTGTTCGTCAACAATCAGGAGGTTGCTTTGTGGACTCACCTGATGGATTTTCCGCGCAATCACCACACTCTTACCCACTAACACATAATTCATCGCGCTACCTCCCATTAATTTTGAGCTGTTTAAACTTGGCACCCTGAGCAACAATGACTAGCACCACCGTCACACCAATCAAGACCATCCCTAATAGCAACAGGCCTTGCAACACTGAATAATCGATGGCCTTTGAAAACAGTGGAATCAAAACGATGGTCGATAGTGAGACCAAAATATCCCGAAAACTAGAAATTTTACCATGAATCTTGGTCTCAAGGTTAAGTTGCAAACTAGTTTGGAAAAAGGTGATCGACGTCCCATTGAATAACCCAATGAGCCACATCATCGCCATCGTGAGCCACACGCTACTGGTCTGGGATAAAATAATAAACCCGATGCCTTGTACGAATAGCCCCAGCCAAATCAGAACGTTGAAATTCCAGCGTTGACTTAATCTACCGACAATCAGAAATGACAGCATTGAACCGACCGCAAAAAAGCCATCCATCATGCCCATCCACGCAACGTTATGTAAAACTTTGGTGCTATATTTGATTTCCATCAGGTTGACAACGTTCACCGCGAGATAATCGAAGATGGTAAAAATTAGGACGACTAGAATAACCCAGTTCCGCTTCAGGAAGCCGATAAACACGATCCAGTCTTTAATAAGATTATCGTTCGCCGTTTGGACGGTCGCCTCGACATCGTTAGCAATCACAACTTCAATCCGGGCGGTACAGCAGGCCGAAATGAAGAAAGTAATCATATTAATCAGTAACGCGCTCTCATACCAACTATAGTAGATAAACGGTGTGGCGAGTGCGACACCAATCAACTGCCCACCTTGATTCAAGGAGCTCCTGATCGCATTCAGGGATGACAATTCAAGCGAGCCACGTTTGATTTCAGCAACATTTTTAAAATTGGCCGCTCGGAAAAATGGCAGTGCTAAGTTAATGAGAATCATGGTCGTCAATAGTGCCGCCAACCGGAATCTGGTGTTGATCAACAGCAAACTGATTAAGACAGCGGCGCCTTGCACAATGTCCGCAATCATTGAAATTTTCTTCGCGCTCAGTTGGTCCGCAATGTGACCGGCGATGAGGTTAAAGGAACTGGCAATCACATTTTGAATAATAATGATCAACCCAATCATCGCAACGGAATTAGTCTGATCATAAATGATTTTACTGGTAATCAGGGTAAAGATCCCGTTGCCAATATTATTGATGAATGTTCCCGATAAATAATAAAACACACTTTTGTTTAGGTACTTCGCAAAAATATTATGCATGACTCACCCACTTTAAACGACGAAAGCCTTTTTTAGAAAATCACCAGCCCAACTCAGCTTATATTAATCTATTTTTAACTACAAACTAATCATTTTTTTATGTAGCTATCGTACCTCGCCCGATTTTCTTTGTCAAATGGCGCCGGGGGTTACCTTACGTCAGTTACTTAGCCGTACTTGTCTGATTCAATGTGAGTATTTAATTGGTGCCGTGGGGGCTTTACTTTGATTATTAATGGGGTAGTATCACTTATTGTTTGGGGCTATTGCTGTAACTAAAAAGGCGCATCATTCATCGTTCAACTGAATAATGCGCCAACAATTTATCTATTCAAAATCTGAGTATCCCTGTGGGTGCTTCTGCGTCCAAAGCCATGAGGACCGAATAATTTCATGAACATCATCATAACGTGGTGTCCATTTTAATACATCCCGGGCCTTACTGCTGGCCGCAACTAATGTATCTGGATCCCCTGCCCGCCGCGGACCAATTTTAGCAGGAATTTCGCGTCCAGTAACCTCACGTGCAGCTTCTAAAATTTGCCGATTAGAAAAGCCAGTTGAAGAACCGAGATTAAAGGCCGTACTGTCGTTTCCTTCATTCAAATAATTCAACGCCAACATATGTGCATCCGCCAAATCAATGACATGAACATAGTCACGTACATTGGTTCCGTCAGCCGTGTCGTAATCATCGCCAAAAATTTGTAATTCTGGGCGCGTCCCCTGTGCGACTTGCATAATAATTGGAACCAGATGAGTCTCAGGGCCATGGTCTTCTCCAATACTGCCATCTAATTTGGCACCAGCAACATTGAAGTAGCGCAATGCAACAAATTTAATGCCATAGGCGATATCAGCCCAATGCATAATTTCTTCCATCATGAGCTTGCTTGCCCCATAAGGATTAATCGGCTTTTGAACATCACTCTCGGCCACCGGGATACGCTCAGGTGTCCCATATGTTGAAGCGGTTGAAGAGAATACAATTCGCTTAACACCATGCGCTTGCATGACTTCCAGCAACGTGATCATACCAACCGTGTTATTGTTAAAATACTTTAACGGTTTGACCATCGACTCTGGAACAACTGAAAAAGCTGCAAAGTGGATTACACCAGTGATGTCTTCTTCATCAAATACATTGTCCAGGAACGCTTTATCCCGTACATCGCCGCGATAAAAGGTTGCATCTGGATGAACTGCTTCCTGATGTCCTGTCACAAGATTGTCAATAACAACAACCTTGTTCCCCTTTTCCACTAAATAATCAACAGTGTGAGAGCCGATATATCCGGCGCCACCTAACACTAAAATTGCCATTTTTTCTCCCCCAAATTGTCAAAAAATTCTGTCAGTTCACACGGAACTTCTGCACTTACACGTCATTCAGCACTGTACTAACTAAGACCGGTTGCTTTCCTCGTAGCGGCTGTGGGTTGTTTATTTCCATGCCGAATTCTCGCCTCTCCTCGGTGTGCAGAATCGTTTGGCCTTCGTCATTTTCTTTATGACACGATAACTTTATCGGAAACAAGTAGCCCTTGTCAACAATTTAGAAGCCCTGTCACATCAACGTTTTAACAACATTTTTTATATATTCATGAAAAAATTATCAAGTAAATATGTCATCCTGAGGAGATTGTCACGTACTTTTCCCGATGAACTATGGAACGTGCCTGATTGTCTGAGAGCCACTTTTGCTTTCCATATCAAAACAGCAAGTAGAGTAAACCAATGACTTTAACTGGTCAGAGCAGCTCGATAGCAACATGAATATAAGATGATGATGCAACTTCCACCATCTGTAAAGGCTGTCAGCGGATGTTTTAGGATTTTGCCATTTTATAACTCTTGCACATAAGAATGTTAAATTCCCGCTTTTCATGAATGCTCAAAAAAGATAAATAAATATTAAAATGCACTCAGGACTTATAAAATGCGGGCTTCGCAATCGCTATGGCAAGCTCCAAATAACCGATTACATAGACATCATTCTTATATTTACCACGCATTTTCTGAAATAGAATTCACATTTAATTACTGCTCAAATCTAACAACCGAACGCTTAACAAACGACAGGTTACAGGGAATCAGCTATCGAAACGACTGTGCAAAAAAAGCACTTCATAAGACAGCGAAGTGCTTCAAAAAACAGTCAACAGGTTGGCTTTAAATAGCCCTTGATTCCAATTGTTCTCGTCACCCATGACAACGAAATATGTGGCCACTTCATCAACGACGTGCTGGAAACTAAGGTAATTACCTTTAAATCCTTGCTTCCGGAACAAGCCAATAATTCGAATCATTTCACTTGTGTTACTTCTGTTGCTTTTTCAGTCAAAACAATGAATAAGTGTTTAAGGGATTACTGCTCTATTCAACATGGCAGTCGTTTCTATCACTTAAGTTTGAAATTAGTGCTGCTATGGATTCAGCATCTGGGGGGCATATTATGGCTTGGGGGACGGGTGCTAATTCGGGTTTACTAGTAACCCAAACTGCTTGCCGGGCACAACCTAACATGGTTCGATCATTTTCATCATTGCCAAAAGCAATATAGTGTTCAAAGCCAATATCAGCCAAAGCGTGGGCCTTATTAATTCCTTGGGCAGTGATGTCCAAGCTTCCTTCACCACTATGTTCAATGACGACTAGATCTAGTGTTATTAATAATCGCTTGATTCTTGCGCGCAGTACTGGAGCTAGATTTAATAAAATAACTTTAACCGGATCATTTAAAGAAGCTAATGGTTGGCGTTGGGCTAACCGTTGAGGATCAAGTTGACGTAAAATTGGATTGTCAGTAGAAACTTGACTGGCATAATTCCACGTGCCATCCATAACATAATCTAAGTGGTGAATTTCTATGAGCTGCTTCAATTGTTGAACAGCAGCGGGTGGTAATGGTTGGAGAACGGATAACTTTTCTGATACCCGGGTCATAACACCATTACCACCAATTAAGGGCTGATGCTCAAATTCTGGGATAATGGGAAGTAAGTCGCGAATTGGTCGAGCAGACGCAAAGACAACTTTATGGTGCGCTCGAATTAAGTAGGTTAGTGCCTGTGTAATGGGTAGGGCGATAGTCCGACCATCAAAACTTAACGTACCATCGATATCAAAAACAAAATTCATGATTAACTCCTTAAATTAAGTGAATGTTCAACAATCTCATCTTTTGCGGGAATAGACAAAGATAATTATACGAATAATGCTGTTAAAAGGCTAGCTCTAATTTTGGTGATGAAGTAAAGGCCAATTTAATAACAGAAAAGACACAACAACCAGACTCGGTCATTGTGTCTCCAGAAACTTATTATTTTGAACTTACGACATGGTCTTCATCCAGCATGTACTGAAACGCAATTTCACCAGTCAACAAGTCAATCTTAAATAACCCTTGATTACCGTTATTTTCATCACCCATCACAACGAAGTACGATGCGCCTTCGTCAGCGACATGTTGAAAACTCAGATAGTTTCCTTTGAAACCTTGCTTCCGGAACTGACTGATAATCCGAACCATTTCACGTTGTGTTACTTCACTTGTTGCTTCACTCATTTTTCCACTTAACCCCGCAATCAATTTCTCTTCTTTACTAACAAACTTGTTGATAACTTCTATGCCGTAAAAGTTATGCACTGTGGATAATTTAATTAACCACAATTTTCATCTTTTTCACCGCTTATCCCCAGATAATGATTAACTTACCCACAAATAAGCGGTGTTATTAACAATTATTCTTATTCTCTTTTTAATCTCTATTTTGCCGTGTCACTTGTTGGCTTATTGCCAGCGACCACGTAACTATCAGTTAGCGGGGTCGCCCACCAACCGTTAAATCCCAAACTCATTGACTGGGTGATTTGCAAGCCAGCGTCTTGAAAGACCTGACCGTACTCGTTGATATTGCGACCCGTATCAATGATCATCAGATGACCACCCGGTTTTAGAACCCGAATGGCTTCCTTGACAGCATTGATCCGAGCTTGTTCATTCTTAATATTATGGATGGCAAAGCTGGACGTTACCACATCAAAGCTCGCGTTTGGAAAGTCTAGTTTAGCCATGTCCCCAGTCACCAAATCAACTCGATTGGCTAGGCCAAGGTCCTCCACGTTTTTTTGCGTCACGGCCATCTTATTATGTGATTGGTCCCGCGACAACCACAAATCCAAGCCCGTTACTTTCCCGGCTGGGCCTAACCGCTGTGCAATCCGAGTCAATAGTGCTCCCCGACCACAGCCTAAATCTAAG
The DNA here is from genome assembly GCF_018991255.1 of Lactiplantibacillus sp. 30.2.29. Taxonomy (NCBI): domain Bacteria; kingdom Bacillati; phylum Bacillota; class Bacilli; order Lactobacillales; family Lactobacillaceae; genus Lactiplantibacillus; species Lactiplantibacillus sp. 30.2.29. Next base: position 55,248 of record NZ_JAGYGU010000019.1, read on the forward strand.
ACCTGACTGTCCGGTTTTAGATTTAAGCGGTGCATCGCCTCATCAAACAACCGGTACTTCCCTTGTGCCGTGGTATGCAAAAAAATCAACGCACCCAACAATAATATAATTCCTAGCGTCATTTCAATGCCAATCGGATAGTTCAACCGATTTACGTAGGCATGCAACAGTAGTCCCACACCAAAAACGGTATAGATCAGTAGTGCAAACGGCGCATCGACCCCGTACCTTTTAATATTCATCCAGCTTTGTCCCCCTTTAAATCCCCAAACCTTCAAGCAATACGCCACCATCATTGATCATAATTGATTTTATCTAAATATATAAGGCCGGTTACTTTCTGAAACAAAAAGTTTAGTTTTCAATTCAGCACTCAGCGTCCATTTGCCACCAACTGCCAACCCCATCACACGTTATCCGACCTCAGCGCCCAAAAAAGCACTCCCCTGAGACAGCGGAGTGCTCCAAAATCAGTAAATAACTATTTAAATTATTTGCCTAACTTTTCCTTGCCAAGAACCTTTAACTTTTCATCAAAGTCATAGACAACTGGTTCACCAGTAGCCATTTCAAGGTTCATGATATCATCATCACTGATTTGTTCGATATACTTGCTCAAAGCACGTAATGAGTTACCGTGGGCAGCAATGATTACATTCTTGCCATCTAATAACTTAGGTGCGATTTGGTCTTCCCAGAAAGGCATAACGCGTTCCAAGGTAACCTTCAAGTTTTCACCACCAGGGACGATGTTAGGGTCTAAGTCAGCGTAACGACGATCGTTAACAGCTGAACCTTCATCATCGGCACTCAATAATGGAGGTAAAACATCGTATGAACGACGCCAGATATGAACTTGGTCATCACCGTATTTTTCAGCGGTTTCCTTCTTGTTCAATCCTTGTAATGCACCATAATGACGTTCGTTTAAACGCCAAGTCTTGGTTTCAGGAATCCAAAGTTGGTCGGATTCTTCAAGAACATAGTGCAAAGTCTTGATGGCACGAGTCAAAACTGAAGTGAAGGCGTAATCGAATTGTAAGCCTGCTTCTTTAACTTTTTGACCAGCAGCCTTAGCTTCTTCAACACCCTTTTCGCTTAAATCAACGTCAACCCAACCAGTAAATTGGTTAGATAAGTTCCATTCACTTTGACCGTGACGAATCAATACTAATTTTGCCATAGCAGTTAATGACCTCTTTCTTAAGTTATTTACTCACCCTATTTTACACTGAAAAAGCGAAAAATCAAAACAATATCAGTGCTTATTTTCAGAATCCGGGTGGAAAGTAATCGTTTTTTTCAGATTAATATTGGGGCGCGGCCGGTGAACCGGTTTCACACCGATAATATCTAAAATAAAGTTAAAAATCGGCACACCGACAATCAGTCCCCAGACTCCGAATAAGCGTTCACTCACCAGTAAGACGACGAACGTGTAAAAAATCGGTAATTCCGTCCGACTCGACATGAATTTTGGATTCAACACGTAGGCTTCCAGCGCGTGCACCACGAGAATCATCAGTAACATGTAGACAACGTAGCGTAAACCGCCGACTGAATATGCAATCAGGCTCAGTGGGACGACTGAGATGATCACACCGGCGACCGGAATCAGGCTGAGAATAAAAATCATCAAACCTAAACTAATCAATTGCGGCATTTTCAAGATTGCCATGAACGCCACGGTAATCACTGTATTCACGATGGCAATCAGGAACTGTGCTTCCAAGACGACGCCAAAGCTGTTCACGAACTTTTTGGCGAAGAAATAGACATCCTGGAAGAACCAGCCAAACGTGCTCGTCAAAAAACGCTTTGTAAAGACCCGCATCTGGTGATCTTCAATTGTAAAGAAGAAGCTCAGAATAAAGGACAAGAAGAACGTCAATCCCATGTTACCGATATTGGTAATGTACTGGAAAACAACTGAGATTCCACCCTTCAGTTGTTTAAGTAAGTCAGATTCTTGGAAATACGACGTCACCCACGTCAACAATTGGTTCGTGTCATGTGACGGATTCTGATAGAAACGGTAGACCGATTCAAAGGTCAAAAAAGTCTGCTTGATCAATTGCGGCAAATAGATCGATACCGCAAAATAAATCCCCAATATCACGAGCGCATAGATGACGATCACGATCAGCGTCGGCGGTAGTTTGACCCATCGCCGAATGGCCCGAACGAGTCGCGTCACCAAAAAAGTAAAGATAAACGTTAATAGTATGATACTCATCATACTTGAAGCTAAGTACAGTGTTAACACAATCAGCGCTAATACGAATGCACGCCGCCAACGCACATTTCGAATTAGTTGCGACCAAAATTCCACAAAATCCACCCCTCTGCTATCCCATACGTCCATTTTAACGGAAAGCGGCCCTAATAAACATCAAAAGGCTGTAACGTTCCGATAAAAAACGCGTAAAGTTTATCACTAATCACTTGATAAACTTCACGCGTTCGTTTAAATGGACACTTGATTACTCATGAGAACTGCATTTTTAAGCTTTCCAAACCTAACGCTTGATGAATGATGACCGACGCGCCACCCAATAGCGCTGCGGATTGCACATTCTTCGTCGCAATGATTGGCACCTGCCGACTTGGTGACGTCAACTTCGCCGTGTTATCACGAATATCCGTCAATAGTTGTGGCAAGATTTCCAAGACCGTCGTGTTTAGGACGACCACGTCCGGCGCAAAGGCAGTGGAAACGTTGGCAATCACCTTGGACAGGTAGTAAACGAAGTCATCGAAGACTGCCGTCACTTCTTTATTATGATTGATATAATCATGCTTGACCGTCGTCAAATCGAGCCGGTCTACCTGTTTGATTTCCTTGAGCCGTGCCCACAAGGCCTTTTCAGACGCATAATCATTGTAGGAAGCCATATGATTCTCGACACGCCGGTCCTCTAATAGCGCGGTCCCGACTTCGCCAGCTTCACCCTCATGTCCAGAGTATAGCCGCGAGTCAGCCACGATACCCGCATGAATTTGGTCGCGAACGACGATGGAGACCACGTTGTCAAAGATTTCATTATCGTGGAAATCCCGTTCAAATACGGCCGTTAAGTTAGCTTTCTTTTCCAGTACCACTGGAATCCGTAATTTATCCCGCAAGTACTTCGCTAAATCAAAGTGGGTCAAGCCCTTGATTGGCGTCTTTAAAATCTTATTTTCATAGATAATGCCATCCAGCGCGATTGCAACCCCCATTAAGCCATGAATCGTGCCGTAGTCGTCAACATTCCGTAATTGATCTTCAATCAGGTCGATGACATCCGTTAACGTCATATCGCTGGTCTTGAAGCTTTGGAAGTGCAGGATTTTCCCGTTTAAACGGGAATACATCAATTTGATGGCGTCGGCCGACATATCAATACTTGCCACAAAGCCGTAATTGACGTTCAACTCGGCCATTACCGGCTTACGGCCACCGTTCTTCGTGCTGACCCCGCAACCAATCTCCTTAATGAACTGGGTGCGAAGTAATTGGTTATAAATGTCTGATACCGTTACCTTATTCAAACTCAGATTCCGTGAAATTTGGCTCCGGCTGATTGGTCCTTCGTTAATAACCTGCTGCAGAACTTGCTTCTCATTCGTACTGCGCATCACATGTTTATTAATAATCATACTGAATCTCGATGTCCACCGTTGACATCCGGATTACTTTGCCAAATCACGCTGATTGGGCCTGCCATTAATCCACTGGTCAACGGGCACCTTAACCCCCTAATCTGTTAATATTCTATAGCATCAAACAAAAATAGTACACAAAATAGTCATTTTTATACCTATTTTGACATATATGCGTTAAAAAAAGGTCAATACCGATATAAAATGACCGCCCCCGTAAAACAAACCGTAATGAACGGAAACACTCCGTCCTTACTCCTACATTCTATAACAGTTTTTATAAAAAAATCACCGATTCACACCTAAAAGTAGGTGTTTTATCGATGATTGTTAATTGAGCTTCCATACCGCTATTATTTTGCTTATATCACTGCAACGACTTTGCCGCTTGTGCGATCGACATATGCTGCGAACTCGCCTGCTGAAGAATCGCTTCAATCTGGGCATCCGTGTACTGACTAGCATCAAAACCAGCTTGTGATAATTCATCACGGGTTGCCTGGATCTGGTCCGACGACTGATTCATCGTTTTGACCGCCTGAGCTAAGGACAAGTGTTGTGCCGCCGCGCGTTGAATAATGGCCTGAATCTCAGCATCACTATACTGACTAGCATCCACACCCTGTTCATTCAATTCCGCCCGGGTCGCTTGAATCTGATTGCTGCTAGAACTGGCACTCGGACTAGTTGTACCCGAAGCCCCATTAGCCACAGATGCCGTGGTTGACGACGAGCTTGAGTTAGCCTGCGAGTTCTGCTTAGTCTGCCCATTTTGAGACGGTGATGATTGTGCGCCGCTCGTCCCAGCAATCGATTGGGCCGTGTTTGGCAAAGCTGGCACTGATCCCGTCAACGTCTTAAGTGAAGCGTTGTTTTGCTTCCGGAGCGTCAGCACGTTCTTGCGAATATCCTGATAATACCGCTGCTTGAACGTTTTGTCTTTTAATAAGGTCGCAATCACGACGTTCGAGTCCGTAAACTCGTTCGCCTTGTTCAGCGTTAAGGCTTGCTGGTACTGTTCCTGATACGTCTTGCGTTTATCCTGAATCTTCTGCAGTAAGGTCAACTGTTCACGGGCCTGCTGAATCAAAGTCGTTGACCCGTGCTTAGTCGTCTTAACGGTCGTGAAGTCTTGTTTGGCCGCGCTAAACTTCCGATTGTTCATCGCCTGCGTGCCATCCACGAAAGTCTGGGTCTGCGTCAAATAGCGCTGAGCCGTCGCATTGCTAGCCCGTGTCCGCGAAGCGTGCGTAAAACTCGTCTCAGCCAACGAATAATCGTGATTTTTCAGTGCCCGTTCACCCGTCCGCATCTCATCAGCATAGGATTCTTCTTGCAACCGATAACGTGTGTAAGAGTAACTACCGACCCCCACGGCGATAATTACCGCAAACACGATCCACATCCATCTCTTCATCACGACACCCCCATTAGCTGATTTTCCAATTAATTTATTATACCATGTTTGCAAACAACCTCGCGATTCGTTGTGCTTACAAAACCATTTTCATAGGCGTATAATAATTAATGTATTTTACGAAGAAAGGATCCTTATTGCAATGCTAGAGAAAACTTTTTACCACACCCTTTTGAGTCACTCATTCAATATCCCCGTCACAGTGAACTACTGGGATGGTAGTAGTGAAACTTATGGTGAAGGCACACCAGAAGTAACAGTGACATTTAAAGAAGCCATTCCAATGCGCGACATCACTAAGAATGCGTCCATCGCACTCGGTGAAGCCTACATGGATGGCAAAATTGAAATTGACGGCAGTATTCAGAAATTAATTGAATCCGCCTACGAATCGGCAGAAAGCTTTTTCAACAATTCCAAATTCAAGCGGTTCATGCCAAAACAATCGCACTCTGAAAAGAAGAGCCAACAGGATATTCAGAGCCATTATGACGTTGGTAACGACTTCTACAAGATGTGGCTTGACCCAACCATGACCTATTCCTGCGCTTACTTCAAGCACGATACGGATACGTTGGAAGAAGCACAGATTCACAAGGTGCACCACATCATCCAAAAGCTCAACCCACAACCTGGCAAGACGCTGCTTGATATTGGTTGTGGTTGGGGAACCTTGATGCTTACGGCTGCGAAGGAATATGGCCTAAAAGTCGTTGGTGTCACCCTTTCCCAAGAACAATATAACTTAGTTGCCAAGCGCATCCAAGATGAAGGCTTGAGCGATGTTGCCGAAGTGCGGTTACAAGATTACCGTGAACTAGGCGATGAGACCTTTGATTACATCACCAGTGTCGGCATGTTTGAACACGTTGGTAAGGACAACTTAGCAATGTACTTCGAACGCGTTAACCACTACCTTAAAGACAACGGTGTCGCTTTACTGCACGGGATTACCCGGCAACAAGGTGGTGCGACTAACGGTTGGTTAGACAAGTACATCTTCCCAGGTGGCTACGTTCCCGGGATGACTGAAAACCTCCAACACATCGTTGAAGCCGGCCTACAAGTCGCTGATGTTGAAACGTTACGGCGGCATTACCAACGGACCACTGAAATCTGGGACGAAAACTTCAATGCCAAACGTGCCGCAATCGAAGAAAAGATGGGCGTACGCTTCACGCGGATGTGGGACCTCTATCTCCAAGCCTGCGCCGCTTCCTTCCAATCTGGTAACATCGACGTTATGCAGTATCTCGTTACTAAGGGTGCTTCATCACGGAACTTACCAATGACGCGGAAGTACATGTATGCGGACAATCGTATCAATAAAAATGCTTAATGCAGCTTAAAACAAGCGTTCAGAATTTTATGGATTCTGAACGCTTGTTTTTTTGTCGCCAGTTATAATTTATTCGTATAATTGCGAATTAATCCGTTTATTGTGAGCAGCTCATTATTGCTAGAATGCCGTCACTATACTCGTTTTGCTTGATTGCTCGCTTAATTCATTCATCAGACGAACTAATCGCGTCTAGAGTCGGTTTGAGGCAGGACTAAGCTGCCCCTAAACCCCTGACCCGTTGCACGCGTAATCATCGAATAAAGTTCATAGCGTCCTGATTTTTCATGAAACCGCCAAGCTTCTGATTACCTTTTTCAGAGATCTTTCTACTAATTTTCAGTAACCGCCGCACGTACCCAGTCCAACACGCGCTGGTACGCTAGGAGCGCGCCTAAGAAGAAGGCCGCAGCCAGTGCCGCCGACAACGGCAACTTGTCGAACATCTCTGTTGGCAACACTAGCGCTAACAGCGGAAACGCGTAGGCAGCTGGCAATTTAAGCCGTAAACCTAACAATAACAAGTACACTGACGGCATGGTCAATATCGTCGTCAGTAGCCACGAAGCGACCAGCAAGTGCACGCCAACGCCAATCGTCGCTGCGGCAGTCAATGCGGTCCATTGTTTAATGGCGAGCTTCACCGAATAATCCGTCTGCTGAGTCGCCTCGAAGAAAACCACAATGACCGGTGGAATCGCAGCCATCTGCGGCTGGCCTACGAACCACACGATACTGACCCAGAGGAGCACGAGACAACTAAATCCCAGCATTTGCCACCAATTAGCGGTGGCCGGTGCCGAATGAATTGCTGGTTGTCGTTGCTGCAATCGAACGCCAACCATCAGACTCAGCGTCCAAAAGAAAATTGCGACAATGAATGACCAGTGGGTGGCGTTAATGATGATGGGTAATAGTCCAGTTGCAAAGGTTGGCGCCAAGTTGGATCTCAACCCTTTCAATAGTAGCAACATCAATAGCACGCCAATCAAAACTTTGATTGGATAATCCGTTGGCAGGCGGTTGACCAAGAAGCCGATGACCGCCGTTCCGGATGGCGCTAAAAATAATTTTCTGGGTTGCCGTGTCCAGTCCGCCTTGCGATAAATCCAAGTCCCCGCCGTCAGGGCGCCAATCTCCGGCAAAATAATTTCCACGTCATGCAAATATGTGGCGCTCACCACCATTAGTAAGATAAATGTCCACCCTAACAGGTAACGCCAACTCGTCTTATGTTCTAAATCCATCCGTTTAATATTCCTTTCTTATATCAATTTACATATATTTTAATTATTATAACAACGATTGATATTGTAACATAAAGTAGTTATTAACTTCAAATTTTCAGAAAATTAGTTTTTTCAACATTATTGCCATCTCAAAATATCACCAAAACGTTAAAAAAAGTCCGGCTAGTTGTGCATAACTAGTCGGACTTTGAATTTTTCATGATTAACCGGCAATCTAAAACACTAGAATGGCCGATTATTTCTATATAAACGGATTATTGCTGATGAGAATCAACCAGCGACTTCCTATCAGTCGCGACTCATATAGCAGCGCTTAGTCATAGTCTAAACTTACAGATCCGCTAGCACTTATATTGGTGTGGCCCACAACACCCCAAATTGAAATGACCCAACAGTTATGCATTTTGCATAAGCCTTTTATCATCGTAACGATTATGATAATTAACGTACTAGCGAATGGTTAACCAGCCAATGTACATTATCCAATGTAAATGATTCCCGCCAAAATGACGACCGTTTCGGCGATGCGCAGCCACCAACGGTAACGGGACCATTGCTTGGACGACCACTGTTGCTTGAGCCAACGATTGAAATAATGAGCGATTAGCGGGGCAACGAACATCAAAAATCCGCTCGACCAAAAGTTAATTTTGGCGGCAACGGTCGCCTGGTCCCAACCAGCACCCATTAAGCCGAGAATTAAGACACCATACAAAACCCACAACGTGATTACGAGTCCACGTTGTAGCCGGTGTTGCCACTTGGCAGTTAACTGGACTTTAAACGCTTGCCGTTTAGGCGTATCTGGTTTGGGTTGCGGGCTTACCGGCGCCGACTTGCCAGGGATGGCAGCGAGCATCGCCGTGGCGCTTTGATAGCGTTGGTCTGGATCCAGTGCCGTGGCTTGGGCAATAATCGGGCCCCAGACCTCATCCGCAGTGCGGGTCGCTGTATCCAATGGGCCGCGGGGTTCCTGCCCCGTTAGTAAGCAGTTCAAGACCACCCCTAGCGAGTAAATATCACTTCGTTGGTCGGTCTGAGCAAACCCATAGTTCTCGGGGGCCGCAAAACCACTCGTTCCGAGTAAGCGGGTATCTGCGTTTTGGGCGACATGGTGCTGTCGGGCCGCATTCACGTCAATCAAGTAATAGTGGTCGCGATAACACATCACGTTGCTGAGTTTTAAGTCGCGATGCACGATTTCGCGGTCAGCTAATGCTTGTAAAGTTTGTAACAGTTCCGTTGCGACCCGGGCCGTCATTTCAGGGGAAAAAGGCCCCTGGGTTCGCAGTTGGTCGGCCAGAGTCTGACCGTTGATCAGCGTTTCGATGCTGACGACACAATCCGGCCGCGTTAATAACGCCTCAATTTGGGGCATCCGGGGAACCGGTTGCTGCTTGAGCCGTTGCAAGACGGGTAGATTGTCATCACGCACGATTTTTGCGACGGACACCACTTGTTGCTTTTTAACTAATAATGGAAATTCGCGTGTTGGCAACAGCGGCCCCAGTGGTTCGTAGCCCGCTTCGCTCAATAATTGCATCGCCTGCACAATTGGTAACAACCGGCGGCCCCCTTTTTACTTAAATTATCAACACTTATCATAACCATACTTTTGGAGGAATTACAATGTCAAAAAATAGTCAAACTGATCTCACTACATCCGCACCCCGCTCTCGGACGGCCGAATTAGTTCTCGGTATCATTGGCGGTATCTTTGGTATCATTGCCGGACTACTCGCCATGACGATCGGCGGTATCGGTAGTGCTCTTGAAGCCAGCGGTAGCGCCGGTGTTAGTAATCTCGGCGTCGGTTGTATCGTCGTCTCCGCATTAGCTATCATTTTGAGCGCCTTTATTAACCGCAACCACGTCTTGATGGGCTGGTTAATTATCTTATGCGGAATTCTGAATTTCGTGTTCGTTAGCGCCTTTGGGATTTTAAGTGGCCTACTGATCGTCATCGCAGGCGGCTTAGCACTGAGAAAGTAGGTCAAGCATATGAAGACAAGCAAATCATGGTATCAACGTTGGTCGGTCTGGGTGCTCATTGCCCTCGGCGCCTTTATCGTCATCGGCATCGTCAGCTCGCCCGATGACGCGACTAATTCTAAGGCCGCATCTGCCAAACAGGCTACGAGTCAGAAATCTAGCTCGAAAAAGGCCACAACCAAGCGCGTTTACAAAGTTGGCGAAACGGCTACCATCGATCACGTTCAGGTCACGGTGACCGATGTCAAAACGGCCACGACGCTGGATGATGATCAGCCGAAAACTGGCAATCAGTATTACACTGTAACGGTCAAGCTCAAAAATATCGGTAAGGAAAAGGTCTCCTACAACCCTTACGACTTCGAAATCAAAGCCGCTGGCAACCAAACCAGTCTGGATGAAATCAACATTGATGCGAACGATCAACTGGATAGTGGTGATTTGAGCGCTGGTGGAACCGTCAGTGGAACCATGACTGGCCAATCCAAAGCGAACGGGACCGTTGAATTGATTTATAACCCAAGCTACTTCAGTGACCGTCATTTGACCTTTAAATTACAATAATCTCTGGTAAACTAATACTAATCAAACCACACGTATTAGGGAGGGCCAGTCGTGACAGAACGTAAAACGAGTGAACTTTTCAACGAAATCGAACAAGCAAGTGAGGCCGATCAATTTATGACAAATATGGCCAGCAGTTTTATCCGCACCAACCCAGCTGAATACCTTGCCGAGCTGATTCAGGTTAAGCAGGTCACTAAAAGTCAGGTCATCCGACAAGCCAATCTGACGCCATCGATTGGCTACCAGTATTTTGATGGCAAACGCCGCCCCAACCGGGCACGCATGATTGCGTTAGGCTTTGGGTTCAAGCTTTCACTGACTGAGCTCAATACGATGCTCAAACGAACCGGCTATGCCGTCTTGTATGCCAAAGATGAATGGGATGCACTGATTATCTTTGCACTCAGCCAGCGCTATGATTTAGACCGTACTGACGAGCTTCTCTACCAATACGGATTAGGGACAATTACCGCAGCTGATTAGCACGGACTGGGGCGGGCACTCAAATTCACTGATTAATACAAAACGACTGATTCAATTCACGGCCTGTTATGAAGGTCGCTTTGAATCAGTCGTTTTTTATGTCGCTGCCGGGATACCGCTAAATAAGATTTACAGTCTATCAACTTCACTTGACGAAGCGCTTAAATAAAAAGATAATAGCTCCCGCTCAATCCAATAAACAGGTAAATCAGGTGGCGCACCGTTGTCATCGGTAAATGCGGTAAGATGCGTGCCGCAATCGCAGTTCCAATGACCTCCCCGACCATCCCAATTAGAATATTTGGAATCAGAACTGGTGTCAAAATGCCGTTGAGCACCCGCACCGTTGAGATATAGACGACATCAATTAAGAAGAAGGTTTGTAAGTTACCCAAATAATCAGCCGTTGTATCTGCCAACGAAAGAAAATACAGTGCCATTAAGGGGCCACCGATACCAAACAGGCCATTGAAAAAGCCTGAAATAATCATAAAGATCCCGGCTAGCCACCATGGATAGACCTGAGTAGCCGCGCGTTTGCTTAGACTAAAGTAAATCGCCAACGCTACTAACAAGGCCCCGAGTAGCCGGCGTAATAGTTGCACATCCAATTCTTGACCGAGATGCACTGAATAGGCCGCTACACTCGCGTAGATGATAAACGGAATCACGATTTGGCGTAAATGAATATGGTGCCGATTCCGCCAAACCAAAGTCAGCACGCTTGCCGCCATAATCACCCCAGCAACCGCAGCACTTTGCGCAATTGAAAAAAGCTGCGGTAGAAAAATCATCATGACGATTGCTGCCCCAAAGCCGGTCAAGCCTTGGACTAGTCCTGCCAACAGTCCCGGTAAGAATACCAATAACCACGTCATTTACAGGCCTCCTCACAATTATTTTAACCATAATAAAAAAGAACCGGATCATCCAGTTCCAACTAACATCATATATGAATTAACAACACGAAAATCATCACTGATACTAAGCCGATCACCACCGACAACGTCATTGAACGCGTCCGGTAGGCCACAAATCCAACGAGAATCGCTGAAATGATCATGCCCAGATTACCCGAAGTAATCACCGCGTACTTACTATCAATGAAGACGCTTTTGACAACGAGCGCTGTAAACAGTGAGACGGGTACGAACCGCATCCACTCGTTGAACCATTCTGGAATCTTCCGCTTCGTAAAGAACAGTAATGGAAAGAAGCGTGGAATAAAGGCCACACACGCACAAAAAATGACCAACCAAAAGTGGTCCATACTACTCATTGAGCTGACTGATTGCATAAGAAAAACCCCTCTGTGCCCTACTTGTCAGATTCTTCCATGGCTGCTGGGCCAGTGGGATCGTGAACCTTATAGAGTAAATGACTTTCTGGCTTATGTGCTAACAAGTAACGTTCAATAAAGTAACCGGTCAATGATGCGAGTAGCGTTGAAACGACTAAGCCCAACGTACTCTTCATCAAGACTAGGAACCCGATCGTTAAAACGCCAGACAATATCGCAACTAAGATGATCAAGCGACTCTTAGTTTGCATAATTGCCATATAAATGAACAGCGCCGTTAACGCAAAATCGACCACTTGGAGATTAATCGTCAGGGCACTGCCAATCAGACTCCCGACAATGTTACTGACGGTCCAGAATAGCAACGAATAGTGTTCGACCAGCAGTGCTTGTGATGGTTTCCAATGCTTATCGGTTGCGAACTTTAAGTAGTTGACCGCATAGTTTTCATCATTCATCGAAAACGCAAACGTAAAAATAAACGGTAGCGATTGCCCTTTTAAGTAACGCGATAGGCTGGAACCTAACAAGGCGTACCGTAACTCCAAGAAAAACATCATCAAAATAATGGTTGTCATCGGTGCATTGATTGTTAGCATCGATGCAATTAAAAATTGGGCGCCACCGGAAAAGACCATTACCGAAATTAACGCCGTCAGTAGATGGTTGAACCCGGCCGCATGCAAGAGCACCCCACACGCTAACCCGATGGGAATATAGCTAAGCCCAAGTGGCATCACAGTCCGCAATACCACTAACCAATTTGGCTCGTTCTTTTTCACCAAGAATGCCTCCAGTACCATACCAGTAAAGAATTCTAGCAACAATGTTGAGCGTCGAACTACTTAGACACTCGAACTTAATTTTAACATGTTTTTTATAGCAATCCTACACCTTGTTAAGTTTTTCAACGTATGTAAGCGGTTCCTTGGTTATTTTTCACTTAAAATGTTGTCCTAAAATCACCAAATCGTTAGGACGACCACCTAACTCAGCCACTGCTGGCAGGAACCCCCACTGTTCATAACCAAATTTTTTGAAGAGCTTAATGCTGGCCATATTACTTGAAAAAATGTACGCGACAATCGCCGTTAACCCCAGTGCTGGTAGCTTTTCTGGAATCAATGCCAGCACTTGACTACCCAGGCCCTTACCTTGAACGCTACGATCCAAATAGACTGAAATTTCACTAGTCTTCGCGTAGGCCGCGCGCCCATAGAATGGCGATAAACTGACCCAGCCAATCACTAAGTCATCGTTGATCACGACCCACATTGGATAGTGTTCTGGCGTATGGCTCAAAAACCACGGCCGCCGCTGCTCCACCGTGACTGGCTTAAGGTCAGCAGTCACCTGATGACTTGGAATCGTTTGGTTATAAATATCCACAATAATTGGTAAATCCGACATTGTTGCGATGCGTAATGACACACTCATAGCTTCCCACTCCATTCGTCTTAACGATTACTCTCAGTTTAATTATACATTTGATTGGAAGTTATGCTAACTAAATTCGACTCGGATTTTATTGAATGAGTTGGATTACTGTTCGTCTGCCGATGTGCGCCTTAGTCCGACTTCCGGGGCTGGCTGACAACGCTGGAACAGGAAAAATAGATTAAACTCAAATTGTTTCCAGCTATTTTAAATCAGCTATCTTTAAACTTAAGTAATCACACGTCTCATCATTATTAAGGCTGAATGCGAACTCACATCACGCATCTACCAGATTCAAATATCAAAAGCCATCTTCATATACATCACCAAGCTTTTACAATCCAATCGAGCGAATCCGCAATACTTTTCACCATTATTATCCAACGATATCAATCCGACTGTTCCCGCACATCGAGGACAACTAGTACACCAACCCGCTAATCTGGTATTTTGATTTTGGCCACTAGTTGTCGCAATTCTTGTCGTTCATCCGTCGATAAGTTGGCTAACATTTCTTCGTGGACTTGCTGGCGGGTTTCTTTAAACCTCTCAGTTAGCTTACGGCCTTCATCAGTGACGAAAATCTTCTTGTTTCGCGAGTTATCACTCGGTATTTGCCGTGTAATCAACCCCTGCTTTTCCATATTTTTTAACATCACCGATACGGTTGCGGCTTTTCGTCCAATCAGGTCAACAATGTTTCGTTGAATAACGCCTGGATGGGCAACAATGAAAGCTAAGACCATCAATTGCTGTGTTGGGATAGGTTTGGCCATTCTTTCGCGTACTAGTACCTCTTCACCACGGACGACTTGGTGAAATAATGCAATTATTGCTTAAGTATCTACCATATTCTCACACTCCATGGTTCAAGTATACCAAATAAAATTAGCCATCAAAACTGTTTGACTAACTAACTATTTAGAGTTAGTATTGCAAACAGTTAGTTTAACTAACATTATTTAAAAATGAGGTTTTATCATGATTAATGAATCAATCCAGTTAACCAATCTCGATCCACGCATCGTTAAGTTTCAACAAACCATTCTAAACAAATATGCTACCGCCAATCAAACCGCACTCAAAGGGCAGATTGTCATCACTGGCTCATCGACCGTTGAAATTTTTCCAATTGAAGCGCTACAAACAAAATTACAGCTCAAACATAAAATCTATAATCGTGGCATTCGCGCAATGACCACTGCCGACGAACTTGCACATATGGATACCCTGATTTTTGAGCTCCAACCTAGTATCTTGTTCCTACAAATCGGTGCCAATGACATGAGCTTTAACCTACCAGAAGAAACCATGATGCATAATTATGATCAGATAATGACGCTAATTGCTAACAAGCTGCCGAATACGCAGGTCTATATTATGGCCTATTATCCAATCAACACCGTTGCCGACTTTAATCCCACTGATGATCCCCATCCGAATGTTGCGCAACATCGAACTAATGCGATGACGATGGCGGCCAATATCAAAGTCAAAGCGCTAGCTACAAAGCATCACTTCGATTTCATTGACTTAAACGCTGGATTAACGGATACCGCGGGTAATTTAAAGAAAACACTCACTTTTGACGGTCTCCATCCACTTCCTGCTGGCTATGACATCATTTTTAACAATATGTTGCCTTATTTGAAATAACCATCACTCGCCCAATGATACGAGCTAGCATCCAAAAAAATCGGGGTCTATGATATTTAGTGTTGATAGATAAA
>NZ_JAGYGU010000002.1:0-273624 GCF_018991255.1 Lactiplantibacillus sp. 30.2.29
CCAATAAAAAAAGCTTCCGTCCATTAGTTTCATAATTGAAACTAACGGACGAAAGCTTTCGCGTTACCACCGTTATTCGTTGCCATCTCACGATCACAACCTCGACGAGTGCCCTAGTCAAGACTAGGAAACCCCGCAATATATCGGTTGCAACCGCACGCGTAGCCGTTACGACCCGCGTCATGACTCCAAGCTCATCTTCGTTATACGCCCGATTACTTCTCACACCATTCCGAAGCTCTCTGAAAATCGGTAATACAACTACTCTTCTCTTCAACGTCTTAATCTGTTTTTAATTTAAAACTAATTTAACACCAGATTTTGAAGCTGTCAACTCATAATTTCGAAAAATCATCTCATCACGGGTGGTGCTCGCTATTGTTTAGCATTGAAAATGATTCAATCATGCCAGTTTCTAGGTTCAAAAGCGGCCAGCTGAGGCCCGCTGGAAACAGTGCGAGTTAGCATAAACTTTCAGCGGTAGCTACGTCCTAGTCCGGCTTCCAGGCATTTCTGACAACGCTGGAACGTGGTGGACACAGATTTAAGCCGACAAACCACGTCTTAAATACTGGTCTTCCACTAACCAAGCACAAAACGCTTGCTAAGTGGAATTTCACCACTGAGCATTGTCAGAAATACCTTCCAGCCTGGATTGTATTCGAAAGGCAGACATAGATCTACCCAACTTTTTGTTAGATTAATCGTTGGTTCTTAACATACGGTAATTTTGACATTAAACTGTCAGACTAATTTTTAATAGTCGCTAAATTATTGTTTACGCATGCTTTTAGGCTTCTGACTAGTAGCTGCACTGAACTTGTTAGAATTTTATCCAGTCGTTTGAGATATCAAAGTCTCAAATTATGCACGAAGGCAATCTTATCGACTATATTCAAGAATAGTGTCCGTTGAAATTAGTGAATTATACTCAGTAACATTCTCAGTACTAAAATGCCATAAAGTATCATCAGTATCGATTATAAGTTTGCTCGAAGGATCTGCTTCCTAATATTTAGTGGTCAATTGCACCCAGATAGGTGGCCGTTCATCCGCCATTCGAGCGGCTTCCCGACTGTAGGGGCCGGCTGACAATGCTCAAGGGCGAAGTTCTTCTTGTCCGGGTGGGTTTCCCGGGCTAGAAGAAGACTCGTATTTGAAATTGCGCAGTGGGTTTCTGCGTGAGTTCAAATCGATGTCCGCCCTGTTCCAGCGTTGTCAGCCGGCCCCGGAAGTCGGACTAGGGCGCTCACCGGCTGACGAACAGCAATCCAAACTAGCACGTTTTAATCATAATTCATGACAACCAACGTATTAGGCGCCAAACAGTGTCTGTTGATGAAAATCAATGGTTGATTTCACACCATTTTTTAAGATTTTCCGAAATTTATCCTTGACACTTTTTTCGACTTTGCCTATACTGAATTCATTCAATAACGAGAGCGAGGAACCAAGCATGTCAAAGTCAATTACTAACTTGAACAGTTCATGGCAAAGCCGGCCGTTCAGATTGTAATGCCGTCAACACGGATACAATCTGGCAAACAGTTTGTATCTGTGCCGGCTCACTTTGATATTCAAAGAAGTCTGCATGGGTTTTAACACAGCAGGCTTCGGTTCCGTAAAGGGCAAACCAGAGCTTACTGGTTTGCCCTTTTTTATTGGCTTCAGGACTGCCCGAGCTTAAGAAATTTTTTGAGGTGATTAGATTGAAACGAATGATTGCATTTATTAGCGCCCTGATCGTCTTTCTAGGGGTCGCCTTCGTCATGACTGGCAAGTCGACGACGTCCACGGCGAGTTCGAAGACGACTAGTAGCAACAAAGTCCCGACCGTCGGCATCTTACAACTCCAGACGCATCCAGCCCTTGACGCGATTCACCGCGGGGTCGTCGCCGGGCTCAAGGAATACGGTTACGTCGATGGCAAGACGGTCAAAATCGATTATCAAAATGCCCAGGGTGACCAAAGCAATTTGAAGACGATGAGTCAGAAATTCATGAATGAAAATGCCGCTCTGACTGTCGGTATCGCGACACCCGCCGCACAAGCCTTGGCCTCAGCCGCCAACAAGCAGACGCCCGTCATGTTGGCCGGTATCACTGACCCATCCGGGAGTGGCTTGATCAAGAGTGACCAGCATCCCGGCGCCAACATTACCGGGACTTCTGGTGAATCACCACTGAAGTCGCATTTAGATTTATTACGCAAACTGGTGCCAAATGCCAAAACGATTGGGATCATTTATACGACTTCCGACCACGGTGGCGAATACAACGCCAAGAAGTTTGCCCGCATCTGTAAACAAGAAGGCGTGAAATACAAGTTGTACACGATTTCCAACACCAACGATATGCAACAAGTGGCTGAAACGATGGCTGCCAATGTCGATGCCGTTTATGCCCCACAAGATAACGGGGTCGCCAGTGCGATGAAGACTTTAGTTTCTGTCACCAATAAAGCTAAAATTCCTGTAATTCCAGCTGTGGATACGATGGTCAAAGCTGGTGGGCTCGCCACCCTCTCCGTCGACCAATACCAATTAGGTAAATTGACTGGTGAGATGGCTGCCAAAGTCCTGAAAGGCAAGTCAACCAGCAACTATCCAATCAAAGTCATTACTAAGGGTAAAATGACGATCAATTTGAGTGAAGCTAAGAAGTTAGGCATCAAGTTCCCAGCTAGCGTGCTGAAGGAAGCTAAGACGAAAGGGGTTATTTACAAATGAGTATGATCGTATCTAGTATCGGCCAGGGCCTCTTATGGGCAACCTTAGGCGTCGCGTTATTTCTCACATTCCGTATCCTCGATTTCCCGGATATGACGGTTGAAGGCACCTTTCCACTAGGCGCTGCTACCGCTGTCATGGCCATCAGCCACGGGATGGGGCCAATCGCCGCATCTGGTCTGGCCTTTGTCGCTGGGGCCATTACGGGGCTCGTCACTGGCCTGCTCTACACGAAAGGTAAAGTGCCGATTCTGTTGGCTGGGATTCTGGTCATGACCGCTTGCCTATCCATCAACCTGCGCATCATGGGCGGCAGTTCCAACGTCTCCCTACTCGGCAAGACGACGATTTTTTCCAACCATTTTCTCGAATCACTACCGAAATACTTCGACAGCGTCTTCGTCGGCCTGCTCGTCATCGTTTTGATTACGGTCGTTCTGATCGTCTTTCTGCAGACCAATCTCGGTCAAGCCTTTATCGTTACTGGTGATAATCGTGAAATGGCCCGTTCGATTGGCATCAACACCGACAATATGACGATCATGGGCCTGATTGTTTCAAACGGTATTATCGGCCTGGGTGGCGCGTTGATTGCCCAAAATAACGGCTATGCCGATGTCAGCATGGGGATTGGAATCATCGTTATCGCGTTAGCTTCGATTATTATTGGTGAAGTGGTCTTCGGTGAATTGACTCTGAATCAACGGTTAGTTGCCGTGACCCTCGGGAGTATTTTGTATCAGTTCGTCCGTCTATTAGTGCTTCAACTCGGATTCAACACCAACGATATGAACTTATTATCAGCCTTGATTTTAGCCATTTGCTTGATGTTACCGCAATTCAGCAAGGCCCTACATCTCAACCACGTTTTGAAGAAAGGAGTGGCACGTTATGACGAACAGTAAAACCCCATTACTCGCACTTAAAAATATCGTCACGAAGGTCAATGCTGGCACGCCCAACGAGGTCGCCATCTTGCGGGGCCTCAACTTAGACGTGTACGACGGCGATTTCATTACCGTCCTCGGGTCCAACGGTGCGGGCAAATCAACCCTCTTTAATACCATCAGTGGTGAATTACCCGTTGACAGTGGCACGATTCATTTACGTGATCAAGACATCACCCATATGTCAGTCGAAAAACGCACTGCCTTTCTTGCGCGGGTCTTCCAAGATCCAAAGATGGGAACGGCCCCACGGATGACCGTCGCTGAAAATCTCTTGCTCGCCAGCCAACGCGGTAAACGGCGAACATTGAAACTACGTCAGCTCAAAAAGCACCTGCCCCACTTTCAGAAACTGACTGAAACGATGGATGGCAATGGGCTGTCTGAACGGCTCAATACTGCGACTGAAAATCTATCCGGTGGTCAACGCCAAGCGCTCAGCTTCTTAATGGCGACCGAACAACGACCGGACCTCTTGTTACTAGATGAACACACGGCCGCGTTAGACCCGAAGACCAGCGAACAATTAATGACCCAGACCAATCAACGAGTCACTGAGGAAAAGTTAACTTGTTTGATGATTACTCATCACTTGGACGACGCCCTCAAATACGGCAACCGGCTAATTGTCCTCGATCAAGGCCAGATCAAATACGATGTTCGCGGTACTGAAAAAGCACAGCTAACTAAGGAAGAGTTGCTCAGCTTCTTTGATATCATTGAATAACGACCATCGTTTTTAACCCCATTAATAATGACAGCCAGTCAGTGAAAGATGCTGATTGGCTGTTTTTTTAGCAAAAATTGTAACCGTTTTAGTTGTGAACAATTTAATTTAGTGTTATATTCTAACTAGAATAATTCTAACCATTCTGGTCCGCACGAGACGTGAGTTTAAGCTCGCTAATTTAGAATAATTACAAACTACCCTTGTGAATCTTCTGCGTTAGTGTTATATTCTATTTAGAACAGTTCTAAACTAAAATTTGGAGGCTTTACAATTATGAAAGTTATTGTCGTTGGTTCTTCTCATGGTGGTTATGAAACGGTTCGCGGTATTTTAGCCGCTCAACCAGATACAGAAATTCAATGGTACGAAAAAGGTGACTTCTTGTCATTCCTCTCATGTGGGATGCAGTTATACCTTGAAGGTGCCGTCAAAGACGTCAACTCCGTCAGCTATGCCACCCCTGAAGGCATGCAAGCACAAGGCGTTCACGTCTTCGTTAATAGTGAAATCAGCAAGGTCGACCCTGCCAGCCACAGTGTGCACGTCATCGACCATGCTACTGGTGACGAACGTGATGAATCTTACGACAAACTGGTTCTCAGTGTCGGGGCAGTTCCATTCGACTTACCCGTCCCTGGTCATGACTTAGAAAACATCTATGCAATGCGTGGTCGCGACTGGGCCATCAAGTTAAAGGCTAAGACGGTCGACCCAGGTGTCAAGAACGTGGTTGTGATCGGTTCTGGTTACATTGGGATTGAAGCTGCCGAAGTCTTTGCCAAGGCTGGGATGCATGTCACGGTCATTGATTTATTACCACGGCTACTCAGTTTATACCTTGATCAAGAATTTACGGATGTCTTAACGAAGACGATGGCGGACCATGGCATTTACGCTGCGGTTGGCCAAGGTATTAAAGCCTACGAAGGCGTCGACGGTCATGTGACAAAAGTCATTACCGACCAAGGCGAATATCCAGCTGACTTAGTCGTCACCGCTGCCGGCATTCGGCCTGCAACTGGTTTCTTGAAGGACGTTGTCGATCTTGATGACCATGGTCTGATTAAAATCAACGACCATCTCCAAACTAGCGACAAAGACATCTATGCCGTTGGGGATGCAACCTTGGTCCCATTTGCCCCAACTGGTAAGGACAATCGGATTGCCCTAGCCACGAATGCACGTCGCCAAGGTCGGATTGCCGCTAAGAATTTACTTGGCGAAGACGTTCCAATGCCTGCCGTTTCAGGTTCATCTGCCCTTTCAGTCTTTGACTACCACTTTGCTTCAACCGGTGTCAAAGAAGGCACTGCCGATAAATTAGGTGTCAAGAGTGCTTCTGTACTCGTCACTGACACGATTCGGCCAAAGTTTGTTTCTGAAGCCGCTGGTAACACCAAGGTTTGGTTCAAGCTGACCTTTGACCCTTCCGATGGTCGAGTATTAGGTGCCCAAATCATGTCAAAATATGACGTTACCGCCAACATCAACGCCATTTCCGTTGCCGTTCAGGCCAAATTAACCGTTGATGACTTAGCTTACACCGACTTCTTCTTCCAACCTGGTTTCGACCGGCCTTGGAACATCATTAACGTCGCCGCTCAAAAAGCCGCTGCAACGTTGAAATAAAGTTAATTTTACCGCTTAAAAAGCATAAAACAGGGTTCCTCAGAAATTGAGGAACCCTGTTTTAGTATTTGAGAATATTATGACAGTGAGTTGGATTGCAGTCCGTCAACTAATAGATATTGATTAACCCCTGCGTCCCTTGGTCACCCAGGCCTTTGACGTCGACCATCACTTCGTACAAGCGCTTGGCTTGGGCGGTCGCAACTAAGTTCAAGCCCATTGCGTCCGCTTCACTGAGTGCAATACGTAAGTCTTTCAGGAAGTGCCGAGCAAAGAAGCCAGGCGTGTAATCATCTTTTAAAATCCGCGGCACATAATTGTCCATGCTCCAGTTATCCGCATCGCCACTTGACAAGGTTGCCAACACTTTTTCTGGTTCGAGGCCCGCCGCCTTGGTGTAGAGTAACATTTCTGTTAAGCCAGTCATGGTGCCGGCAATCATGATTTGATTGGCCATCTTGGCATGTTGCCCCGTTCCGGCCGCGCCAAAATGGTTGACCTTATGACCGAGCACGTTAAATAGTGGCAGCATGGCAGTGTAAGTCTGTTCATCGCCACCGACCATGACGGTTAAAGTCGCATTTTTGGCACCAATATCACCACCTGAGACGGGCGCATCTAACGCCTGTATCCCGTGCGCCGTCGCGTAGTCCGCAATTTTGACCGCCAATTTAGGCTGACTGGTCGTCATATCGATAACCGTCTTACCCGCTGTCAGGCCTTCAAAAATGCCGTCGTGGCCGAAATAAACTTGTTCGACATCACTCGGAAAGCCGACCATCGTAAAGACCACGTCACTATTTTGGGCGACTTCCGCGGGGGTATCAGCCCATGTCGCACCGTTAGCCACCAAGTCATCCGCCTTGCGCTTGGTCCGATTATAAACAGTCATCTCATAGCCCGCTGCCATTAAGTTACGGACGATTGCCGCCCCCATCACACCTGTTCCGATCCAACCTAATTTCATTACTTCCGCATCCTTTCTTCTAACTGTTGTCCACGATTACGCCGCCGACGCCAGAAATGGGTCGCTAGTGTCACAGCAAACGCCGCCAAGACGATACCACCAAAGGCCGTCGCTGGAATATCCCAGCCGATTGCTGGAATCGAGATAAATAATTTAATCGCAATCAGGACAATCAAACAATACGCCATCGTTTCCAGTTCAGGGATCTTGCGCATCAACCGCATGATGACTTCTGCAATGCCCCGCATGCAGGCAATCCCAATCATCCCACCGATCAAAACAATGACCGGATTGTCTGAAATTGCCAATGAGGCTAACACAGAATCAATCGAAAAAATAATATCCATCATTTCAATCTGTAAGACCACTGACCAAAATTTGCTCAAGCCGAAGAACCGCCGCTGCTTCTTGGGTTTCTTCTCAACGGTCTCCCCCGCCTTGGGCTGACTAAAGTACCGATACACTAAGTACCCTAAGTAAGCCGCACCTAACACTTTAATCTCCCAAAAACTAATTAAATACGTCCCGATTCCGATAATCAAGAATCGGAAGACATAGGCCCCCCATAAGCCATAGAATAGCGATTTTTCACGCTCTTGTAAATTATCCAAACTCTGGGTCTGAGCTGCTAAGACCACCGCGTTATCTACTGACAACAAACATTCGATAATCGCTAATGATAGAATGATCAACCAATCATTGGCGGATGTCACGACGTTGCCCCAGTTGGCAGCGCTGAAGAAGGGTCCATACAACTGTTCGATTAAATGTAACAAACGGCATCCTCTTTCTTTCATTTCTTTGGTTCGCTAATTTAAGTATACGCGTAATAATAAATGGTGCCGCTTTCTAGAACTAATTTTCAAAAATAAAACTTATTTTCATCGTATTTGGTCAAATATTGCCTTGTGTTCCTGGCCGAATCCCAACTATTGACCATGAAGTCAATCTGCAACACCCCACTATCGCGCTTCAACCATCCATACGATTGATCACATTCTGAAATGTCTTATCAAATGAACGCTTCACGCTCAACCTTCATCCATAGTGGTCAAAGAACCGCACCGTTTCAGAGTGACAGCGCGACAACTGATTATTTAGATTTGCCTTGGTGTTCGGACGAAGGTTTAGACTTAATTTGTTTTACGACAAGTGGAACAAATTACGGAAACATTAGGAGGATATTCATAATGTTATATGATAAATTACTGGAGCCAATCACGTTTGCTAACGGAACGCAGAGTTTCAACCGAATCATGATGGCACCAATGTGTGATGATTCTTCAGACAATGGTTATGTGACCGCTGGACAACTCACTTATATGCGTGCACGAGCTGCCAATGCTGGCATTATGGTGACTGGATACGCCTACGTCAATGATTCTGGCATTCAAGTTGCTGGTCAGTTGAGTGCTGCTCACGATGATCGTGTGGCAGGATTGCGTGAACTAGCCACTGCCATGAAGTCAAAGGGGGCTCGTGCCATCCTGCAATTATCACATGCGGGACGTGATTCCGGTCCTTCTCAGGCAGCTGGTAAACGTGTGTATGCACCTAGTAAGATGGATTTTCCATGGCTCGACTATGACGTGGATGAAATGACCACGACTGATATTGAAAACGTCATCCATGATTTTCAAGCTGCGACCCAACGTGCGATTGACGCTGGCTTTGACGGGGTTGAGATTCACGATTGCCACCATGATTTACTGCAACAATTCTTCTCAGCCTATTCAAACCATCGCAATGATCAATGGGGTGGAAGCTTAGAACGGCGGATGGCCTTCCCACTTGCCGTTCTGAAAGCGGTTAAAGAAACAATTGCGACCGCCAATAAACCAGACTTTATCCTCGGATGGCGGATTAGTCCTGAAGAAGTTCACGGCGAAAACGTCGGTTACCACGTTGCAGAAATGGTCGAGCAAACAAAGGCGGCCATTGCGATTGGCATCGACTACTTGAATGTCTCTCTATCTGGCGGATTAAATTACCACTTCAATGAAGGCCCGAAAGGCTCAAAACAAACCTTTGCTGAAATCTTCCACAACTTGACAGCGGGTCACTGCCCCGTCTTTATCGGCGCCCACGTCCATACCGCGGATGACGCATTAGTAGCCGTAACAGTCGCTGATGGGACTTATATTGGCAGAGCACTGTTAATTGACCCAGATTTCACACAAAAAATTAAAGAAGGCCGTTCTCAGGATATTATCACGACGATTACGCATCAGGAGATGTCCCATCGTGATTTACCGGCAGGCCTCATTGAAAATTATGCTCATCCCGACCGTTTCCAAAAAGGGATTCCATTACCTGGCCTAACCTTCTAATTTAACTGAAAAATAGTAAAAGTAAAACCGGCTTTCAATTGTGAAGACCGGTTTTTTGCAGGTTCTGTGAGGCTAAAACAGTCGACTGGTTTGGTGAGCACCAATTTTCAGCCAGTTGCTATCATTCATCATTTATGGCGGTGATAATGAAAGACGAACCTGACAGGTGTTGTTGCCACAGTTTGAAATAAATGATGACCCGCCCGTTTTGCCGACCGGACATCATCGATTACCTCGACCAAGTCCATATTCAGGTGGCACGCGACCTGGCTCCAGACATCAAACAACTTTTCATCAACATCTTTGGTCGGCGTTAACAGCACGAGCTGCTTGTAGCTGAATGGATTATCTGTTTTCAGCGCCAACATTCGAGTGACTAAAATACGCATCGCTGATTGATCGACCTGCTCTGGTATCCCGATGGCAAGAATGTCCGTATCCCTAACTGCTTCACAGATTCCCATGAACTCATCCTCGTCATCATCTGTTGGTGCAAGAAAGACCAGATGAGTTGCTAACTGAATTTGCTGATAAGGACACTGGGATGCGAAGGTTTGTGTTAGCCGATTCAACGCAGCGTCTGGCTTCAAACTTGTATCTATTACTAATAGTTGTTGCATCGTTGACCTCTAAAAATTTGATTGACTTTGGCTCAAAAAAGCTAACATTAACTGAATTGCAACTTGTTCATTTCGCCCATAAAAGCCATGACCGGCTCCAGGTATTGGACGCAAAGTCGCCTGTGCATAATATCGAGCCGCACGTCGTGAATAACTGATTGGAACGACCCGATCCGCTTCACCATGAATAATCAAGACCGGGCGCGTGAAGTCAAACAAGTGTGCATAAATATCATAATTTAATAATGGTTCATAATATGCTCGACCAACCGCCATGAAAGCGTGCGGTATTTTTTCAGGAATGGCATCGATATCTTGATAATGCTTGCGGGCATCATCCGGGATAATAAATGCAGGGTACAATAATAGTAACCCGGCAATTTGCTGGTTCAGATCATTCGCAACCATTGCAGCAACCGCGCCACCCTGACTTTCACCAGCAAGGTATAACTGGCTCGCATCAACTTCAGGGCGTTGCCGTAGCACTCTCACAACACGTCGCAAATCATCTGCTTCTGTAAAAATAGACATCTCAAGTGTTGATCCCGTACTCCAGCCAGTAATACTACCGCCGCTGAAATCAAACGTATAAACGGTGTAGCCACTTGCCGCCAATTGTTGTGCGTAGCCAGCCACAAAACTCACGTCCTCACCTAAGCCTGGGCAAAAAATAATCGTCGGATGTTGGCGCCCATCAGCATGGTAATAAAGTTGACCAACAAGTGTTGTCTGCTTTCGTTGAATATTGACCGTTTTCACCTTGGTGTCCGGCATTCCACATTTCTCCTTTCCGCTAACCGATTAGTGATGACCTAGAACAGTAGTTGGCAATTTACAACCATTTTTATCGTCACGTCTACTGACTATCCCCGGCCCCACCATGTTAACGATTAAAATCATAAACCTTCGCCTAAACTTCAAGGCAACTATTTTCCACGATTTTTATCACTTCATTTGTCATGAATCATGATTGAAAAGTGCCAGTTTGGATTGTTGTTCGTCAGCCGATGCGCGTCTTAGTCCGACTTCCGGGGCCGGCTGACAACGCTGGAACAGGGCGGACATCGATTTGAACTCACGCAGAAACCCACTGCGCAATTTCAAATGCGAGTCTTCTTCTAGCCCGGGAACCCCACCCGGACAAGAAGAATTTCGCCCTTGAGCATTGTCAGCCAGCCCCTCCAGTCGGGAAGCCACTCGAATGGCGGATGAACGGCCACCTATCTGGGTACAATTGACCACTGATTATTAGGTGACTGGTCCTTCAGGCAAACTTTTAGTTGGTATCGATAAAGACTTATTGCATTTAATTACTGAGAAGATTCCTGAATGCTATTTACTCATCAATACCACGAATTCAATGGCAATTAGTCTTGAAATGAGTCGATGAAATTGCCGTCGTTTAGAATTTGAGACTTTGCTATCTCAGGCACTAGAGGAAATTCTGCCAATTTCAGTGAAACTGCGTGTCCAAAGTATTAAATCATGGGTAAGGAAGCTGAACAATTATTAGAAAACAGTCTGACAGTTTAATATCAAAATGGCCGTCTACTTAGGAACCAACGATCAATCCATCAAAAATTGAGTCCACAATATTCGCCTTTCGAATACCATCCAGGCTGGAAGGTGTTTCTGACAATGCTCAGCGATGAAATTTCACTTAGCAAGCGTCTTTTGCTTGGTTAGTGAAAGACCAGTATTTAAGACGTGGGTTGTCGGCTTAAATCTGTGTCCATCGCGTTCCAGCGTTGTCAGAAATGCCTGGAAGCCGGCCTAGGACGTCTCCACAACAGCAAGTTTACGCTAAGTCGCACTGTTTCCAGCGGGTCTCCGCTGGTAGCTCTTGCACTTAAAAACTAGCATGATTTAATCATCTTTAATGCTAAGGAATAACCAGCACAACGCGTATGCACCGTATAATATAAAAGTGAGCCATTAAGATGTTTGGACACTTAAGGACTCACTCTAACCGAAGTGGTTTTATTTAAAGTATTTTTCGATAATGCGCGGTTTGTTGGCGGTAAATCCCTGCTCTAATTCGGCACCCGCAGCAGTTGCTAACTGTTGCAACACAGGAACGCTATCCGTCACAGAACTGCTAGCACTCGTTACAAACGGAATAATCCGCTTACCTTTAAAATCGTTTTGCTCGAACAAAGAATGAATAATCATTGGGGGTTGATACCACCAGGTCGGAAATCCAACATAGATGACATCATAGGCCGTTAAATCACTAGTCAGAGGCCGAATTTCAGGGTGAATCGCCTGGTCCTTCTCTCCCTCTGCACGTTTGCCAGCAGCCTGATAATCGCTCGAGTATGGGACTACCGGCTGAATTTCTTCAATATCGGCACCACTCAATTGCTGTACTTGTTGCGCCGCCCGCTTGGTATTACCAGACCAAGAAAAATATAACACTAATGCTTTTTGCTCATCTGCCATTTAAGCTATCCCTTTCCATACTGACATCATCACTATTGACGCTATTCTTCAAAACAGCCGTTCTACGCCATGACCAGTTGTCCAATCAGTGTCAGCCCGTTCCAAGAGCCAGCGTCAAGTGTGATAATTGACTTTTCCGGTAATTCAAGATGCCGTATTCGGATACGACACTAACTCACATCAAACATTGCGCCAATCATTTGGTGCCCATCATCTATAGAACAACTATTTGGTCCTAATCACCATAGACTTCTTTGGCTAAACCGAACGCGGACCAAGCCTTTGGCCACCCGGCATAAAATGCCAGCTGCGTAATCAGTGCAACCATCTCATCCTTGGTAACACCATGCTTTTTGCCCAGCTTCATGTGTGACGATAATTGAGGGAACAACCCCTGCGACATCAATGAAGCGCAAGTAATCATACTACGGTCATGCAACGAAAGCTCAGACTCTCGCGACCAAACTTCGCCAAATAAAACATCATCATTAAGTGCAGCAAATTGAGGTGCAAATTCACCTAAATTGTCACGTCCAGCTGTTTGTTTTTCTGCCATAATCAATCAAGCCTCCAAGTTATTGTAAGCGTCGTCTGTTACGGGTTCCAACCACTCTGCCGTACCAGCCGTAATTGCGATATGTTCGAACCAACTATCTTTGGTTGCACCATGCCAGTGTTTGACCCCGTCCTTCGTCACAACAACATCACCCGCAACTAAGTGCCGTGGTTTCTGGCCAGCTTCCTGATACCAGCCTTCGCCACCAGTCACAAGTAGGATTTGAAAGCCGTTATGATGAATATGCCAATTATTCCGGCATCCAGGTTCAAAAGTCACGTTGCCGACATGCACATTGACATCTGGATCAGAAACCAGTCCTTTTAAATAACTTTGCCCGATAAAATATTGCTGAAAAGCCGTGTTCGGTTCTCCAACTGGAAAAATAACGCCATCTTTTACTTCTGAATTTTTGACCATTCAAATCATCCTTTCATTCAAATTATTGCAAGATTCACGCGTCGTGGACATCATCTAAAATGCGTTCACTGGATTCAGGAAACAACTTTTCGGCTTCGTTTCGCAGAATATGATCCTGAAAATGGTCGATCTTATAGGATAAATAATCAATCGTTTGTTTTGTTTGATTCAGTTGTTCTTGCAACTCTGTTCGTTGCTCAATCAACAAATCGCGTCGTGCTTCCGCAGTCATGCCATCCTGGTGTAATAATTTCATATATTCAATCAGGGATTCAATCGACATCCCGGCTCGCCGTAACGTTTTAACATAGTAAATCCAATTCATGTCATTATCATCGTAATCACGATAACCACTTTCATTTCGATGAATTGGTGGTAGAATTCCAATTCGTTCCCAGTAACGTAAAGTGTCCTTTGTTACTTTAAATTGTTTACTAACTGCGTTAATATTCATTGCTTCACCTCTCTGCAGATTAATTCATACCAATCTCTCAATTGCTTTCTCACACCGTTTATATTGTTAAGTATAAACCTTGGTGTGAACTCCAAGGCAAGACTCAATTCAATTAATCTGCGATGCAATCCGTCTCTTGTCAAATGGTCATCATTTAGTTATGACATCACGATGTGCCAAATACCGTTCGTGGACGATCACTAAGCCCATAATGCAATCGACCGCCACAAGCATCCACATCATTGGCAGCCAAGCAACCGCCACGAGTAACAAGAGGGTCAACAAGATAACCAGTATCCCCGACAGCCCCGTTCCGCGGCCACTTACGGCAATTTTTTCGATGGCCCACATCACTAGCAAGCTACCAAATAACAATCCAGAGAAGGCTAACTTCAATGTTAAGGTCGCTTCATCCAACGCTAAATGCAATGCGATCCCCATGCCAAAAATCAAGAAGATATCCAAAATAAAGAGCCAACTAGTCATAATAACCTTGATTGAAGAGGACAACGTGATATGCAGTTCCCCTAGAATCAAATAATAACTGCCACTAACTAACGCAATCAGGATAATACAAATAATAAACTGACTGAGGGCCACAGACTGACCACTTTCGGCAACGGCTTCATACAAACCCGCAATAATTTCACCTAATGCGATCATGGTCATCAGCCCGTAACGCTCAATGAGTGAATCCTTAACGACGTGTGTCATATTAGTTTGTTGATATTCACGTTCCAAATTAGGGTTAGCAAAGAAAACATCACCGAGATTAAAGATCAACGCCAGTACAATTATCGCAATAGACCACCGATTGGGGGTAAATAGGCTGATAATGAGCAACCCCGCTGAAACTAGGTGGACATTCGCCCAAACCCGCGATGCAGGTCCATGAATTCGATCATAGTGTGCAATACCAAACCAGACTGCAGCAAGCATCAGCTCAATCAGTAAGAACGCAATCGTCAGATGCGTGTAATTACCATGTAGCGCTTCTGGAATAAAAATCGCACCGATTCCTGTGAATATCATCTGAACATTAATGATAATGACGTTTAAAATTGAACCATTGCCGTGATTATCAAAGTACCCGGAAGTCTCACTCCATCCCCAGAGAAACCACCAAAATATCAACGTTGCATTCAAGATCGTGGTCCAAGACAAATGTTCGACGAGCCCATCAGTGATTCGTGAGAAAACGACGGCAAATATTAAATCATAAAATAATTCCAGCCAACTGATTTTACGACCATCGATTTGGTCATCAATCGTACGTGGCCGGCCTAAAAAATTAAACACGCTCATAATCTCCTGTCATAATTTTATTTATAAAAAATAGCTATAACCTACTTGAGATTATAGCTATTATATAAATTTCAGGCAAGAATATGCGTCATGCCAATTGATTACATGACTTGCTTACTTGGGCGAATGATGATTTCATTGATTGAAGCATCAGCTGGTGCATTAATTGCAAATGCAATCGATTCAGCTACCCGTTCTGGGGAGATGGCGAACAAATCATAGAATTGCTCCGTCCCCTTCTTCACTTCTTCATCAGTAATTGAGTTCGTTAATTCCGTAGCAATGGCACCTGGAGAGACGACCGTCACCCGAATATTGCTTCCAGCTTGAGCTTCTTCTTGGCGAAGTCCTTCACTAATTGCAAGCACCGCCTGCTTAGTTGCGCTATAGACTGCTGAACCAGGTCCAACGATGTGTCCTGCAATTGATGAGGTATTAATGAAATGACCAGATTGTTGTTCACGCATAATGCCAAGGGCTGCATTAATGCCATAGAGCACACCCTTTTCATTGACATCGATCATTCGATTTCAATCTGTAACTTTACCCTCAGCTAAGACAGACTGTGGCATTAAACCAGCGTTATTCATCCAAACATCAATCCGACCATAGGTATCAACAGCTTTCTTCGCGAGTTGCTTGACCGAGTCTAAATCGGTGACATCCGTGACCGCATATGTTGCTTCGCCGCCTGCGTTTTCAATTGCTTGCGTAATTTCTTGAAGTCGTGCTTCACGCCGAGCACCTAAGACTAATTGATTGCCTTGGCTAGCTAATAATTTGGCAGTGGCTTCACCAATACCACTAGACGCACCTGTAATGACGATAACTTTTTTTGACATATAATTAAACACTCCTTATCTTTAATACAATATGTAGCATATACCTTGGTCTGAACTCCAAGGCAAGCCAGAAACTTCGCAATTTTTAAAGACCACTTTTCTGACCGACTAGCGACCCACTTTTGCGTCAGCTCGCCGACCATCACATCGACAAATCAACTCGTACAAGAGCTGTCTTGGTTCCATTTACAAAACAGAAAATGCCGACTATTTCAACAGAGAAATAATCGGCATTTTATTCGAAGCGATTGCTTACCTAGCTAAGATTATAGACGTGTACTTAACCAGTCTAATAATTTGTGTAATTCTTCTTCCACGTATTCAGGCTTCCAATAAGTCTCAATATGATGGGCACCTTGAATCAGATATAACTCTTTGTCCTGAGTCCCAGTCGCATTTGCATAGGCACCTTCACTTAAATAGAGTGAATCGGCTGCAGATCCCGCCATCATGAGCAATGGCACATTAATCAGTTCCATCCGCGTTGACGCGTCAAAGGTCATTAGTTTCATTAAGCTGCTGACACGATAAACACCAGTTGCATTTGGATGAACATGCGTCTGGGCATAGTATTCATAACCTTCTCGATACATATCAAATGGTAACTTATCCACTTGTTCAGGTTGCATTTGTGCCATATCAGGCGTATATGGCGTCTTTTCACCACGTACTTCCGCCTCACGTGCTTCTGAGGCCTTTTGCAACCGCTCTTGAATCGTATTGGCTTCTGACAGAACGAATCCATCGCGTCGAACTGCACCAGTATTAAAAGCAGATAACGTTGCGACTACCTTGAACCGTTTGTCACTCTGACCGGCAGCTAATGTATAGCCACCGCCGCCGCAAATCCCAAAGGCCCCTAACCGACTGTAGTCAACACCAGGAAATACAGAAAGTGCATCTGCCATTCCATGAATATCTTCTACACGAGAAGCAGGATCATCCGTCAAACGAGGCTGTCCACCTGAAGCACCTTGATAGGCAGCATCCGCCGCAATCGTGATGTAGCCATTTTCTGCCAAGCGTTGGGCAAATAACCCGGCAACTTGTTCCTTAACCCCACCATTTGGATGAGCGACAGTCAATGCAGGGTAAGATTTACTTGGATCATAATCAGCCGGCGTATAAATATTGGCCGCAATTTTGATGCCATTCAAATCATAGCTGACTGGATGAATATTCACCTTGCCGGCTTCATTTTTAGTAATTGCATCTGCGTATACTAGACCCCAAGGATTATCCTTGACGGTTGTAATTTCACTAGTTGGAACATCGTGTAGTTCAAATTTACTCATTATTGCTGATCTCCTTAGGTTATTTTGGTAGTTATCCTAATTAACGTTTTAATCATAAAGTATGAAGTGCACACCAAGGCAAGCATTTAAACATTAATTTTTGTATTATTTGCCACCTCGTCTTTAAACGACCAATGATCGTTCAAAATCTGAAACAATCAGCATCATGCTAGCGGCTAAAATATTCGGTGACTACTTCTACCATTGAATGGCAACGAATTGCTCAATAAAACGATGGTTTGGCTAAGTTTTCTGAGCCCGTCTCAATAATAGCGACATTTTCATTCTGATGCGTTGTCGGTGCTTTGACCATATCGGTAATAAAGTGGGCCACGGCCTGGCGAGAGACTTGTGCACCAGTAACCGGAGTGCCAAATGGGACCAGCGTATAATCGGTTTTGGCCGCATTGTTATAGAGCATCGACATTCGAACGTAGGTGTAATCGATCGCATTGTCTTGATCTAAAGCAGCAATGGCGTCGCGTTCAGGCTGCCGATTGGTAAAGTAGGCCATCATCGACTTGCCCCATTCACCAAACTTACCACCAACTTCATTATAAAGACCAATCGTACCAGAAATCACTAAGCGCCGAATTCCGGCCTTTTTCATGGCTGCTGCAGTCGCATTCATTGCTTCTGCGGTCGGTGTATTCAGGAAGACAAAATCTTGTCCGACCATGGCTTGGTTTAAAGTCGCTTCATCCAAAATATCGCCATCTACCAAGTGTTCTCGCTGATCATCAATCACAGTGATCCGCTGTGTCACATGATGGCCATAGAGCGTTAGCTGGACAGTTGTTTCATTAAGTAACCGCTCAATTAAATAACTCGAAATCTGACCCGTTGCACCTAAAATAATGACATTCATTTGATATTTCCTCCTAATAAAAACTTGGTTTACGCCAGGCGGTGTCCGGTTCACCGACACCTAAACTTTCACGATGGTAGTCTTGTTTACCAGTCAACAAATCAGTGACTAACTGTGCCACACCCTCGCGAGTCACCTGCGATTCAGTAAAGGGTTGCCCCTTTGTCGTCAGATGAACTTGAGTGTGTTGCGCGTCGTTATACATCCAGGTAATTCGTAACAGGACATAGTCAAGCGTACTACCCTCAATAACGTCAGCTGCTTGCCGATACTTGGATTGCCAAACCTTGCCCATTTGTTGCCGATACCACGCTGCGAACGGTCCCTCAACTTCTTGGTAGAGATCCGGCACACTGGCCGCAATGAACCGTGACACCTTCATTTTCTCTAGGACGTCAACAATTGGCTTAACCAATGCGTCACCGGCAACATAGTTGAGATATACAGCATCCACACCTCGCTTCAACGCATCTTGGATTTTGGCGACATCTTCAAATGTGCCATCTACTAAGTCAACTCGTTCACTAGCCTTTTCAGCTAAACGCGTCGAAACGTTGCGCCCATATAACACGAGCTGGAAATCCGTTTGGTCAAGTAAATCATCTGTCAATAGTCGTGCGACTTGTCCGGCCGCACCTAGAATCATAATTTTCATCAAAAAATCTCCCTCGTTGGTTTACTTCAATGTAAAATATATACCTTTGAGTGCAGTCCATAGCAAGGATTGACACTCTAATTGCCATTATTTATTTTGTTTAACAAATTTATCGATAGCCTGGTCATCATTGGCAGTTAATCCCTTATGAAGGGTAATTTGCTTGTTCTTGACCATTTTCTTCAAATAGGGCATGCTCTCACTTATATTACTGGAAGCACTGGTCGTGAACGGAATAATCGTTTTATTTTTCAGCTGAACGTCATCAAAAAAGGAATTGATCAGCATTGGTGGACGATGGAACCAAGTCGGAAAACCGAGCCAAATGGTTTGGTACTGCGACAAATCGACGTTTAATTTCGCCAGCTCAGGATGTTGATTTCGGTCAACTTGAGCTTTAGCAGTACTAGCCATTTTAGTATATTCTTTTGAATAGGCTTGTTTAGGTTTCAAAGCAACTGTTTTAACGCCTAATTGTTGCCCAATCTTTTGTGCAGCTTGTTTCGTCGTTCCGGTTTCAGAGAAATAGATTACGATTGTTTTTTGAGTTGCCCGCTTACCTTTTCGATTGGTTGTCTGATGCGCTTGACGGTCTTCCCGAGATTGATTGTCGGAATGATTATGAACCACGAAACTTACACCCACAATCACTAGAATAATGACGCCAATCAGTCCAATCGTTCCCCTAATTTTCATCGGCATTTCCCTCTGCTTTATCTTAGAATGTTGTTAGTGTAAACCTTGGTCTGCGCTTCAAGGTAACAAATTAATTTCTAAATTCAATATTCTCTCAGTGGAATTCAGTGCCGGAATTCAATTCGAGTGCGCTATAATCAACGTATTTGAGCGCGCAAAAAAAGCCGGCTCACACCGACTTTCAGCTCACCCACTATTCTTCTAATTGCCGAATTGCTTTGGCCGGCACGCCTGCCACGAGCGTATTATCCAGCACATCATGCGTGACGACTGCGCCAGCTGCGACAACCACATTATTACCGATCGTCACGCCGGGTGTAATCGTGACCTTGCCACCAATCCAGACATCATTACCAATTGTCACCGGATGGCCCTGAGCGAGGTTGGCACGGCGACCGCTTGCTGTCAGTGGATGATTGACCGTGTAAATATCGACATTGGGGCCAATCATCACGTTGTCACCAATGTGTACCGGCGCAATATCCAAAATTGTTAAATTGTAATTACTCAAAAAGTTGTCGCCAACGTGAATGTTACGACCATTATCGCAGTTAAAATTGGCTTGCACTGATAAATTATCGCCATAGCTCCCCAAAATTTCCTGCATCTTAGCCGTCTGCGCAGCCGGATTCGTCGCAGGAATTTGGTTGAATTCCTGACACAACTTAGCTGCCCGCGCTTTTTGAGCCGCAACGCCGCTATCCTTGAATTGGTACCATTCACCGGCTGCTAATTTGCTTAATTCTGACATTTAGGTCAACCTCCTAAGTTTTATCGATAAGGTTAGTTTACAACTTAGAGCTAGCTCGAAGTCAAACACCAACACGAGCTTTCCTGCCAATAATATTAACGGAGCATCTCAAAGAATCCCACATAAGACCAGCCAACACTAAATTGGCCCCACATCCAAATTGGTTCACCTAACCACCTTTGAAGGCAATAAAAAAACGATTAGGCTATTTTCCAGCCTAATCGTTTTTTAGTCAATCGCGTTAATTACGAAAACGCAGCGATTAATTGTTGTAACGCTTGATTGTCAACCGCCGTCCCAATCGTCAGGCGTAACCAACCTGGCCGTAACCCGGTCCGAATCAGGTAACCATGGTGTAATAAGTAATCGGCGAGGCGGTCGGCATCTGGGTACTCAAAGAAGATAAAGTTAGCGCCAGATTGGTCGTAAGTAATTTGCCGTTCGTCAAAGAATTTTGTCCACTTAGCCCGCTCAGTCGCATTTTTTTGGACAGTGGCTGCCACAAAATCGGGATCATTAAGTGCCGCCAAAGCAGCGACCTGGGCCAACGAGTTCACATTATAGGGCAAGCGAACGGTCTGCATCGTCGCCGCATACCGCTGATTGAAGACGGCATAGCCGACGCGGAAGTTTGCGAGTCCATATGCCTTAGAAAAGGTCCGCATGACAACGACATTCTCGTATTTGGCGGGCAGCTGCATCGCAGTCACCTGTGCCGCATCAGCTGCAAAATCAATGTACGCTTCGTCGATCAACACCATCGTCTCTTGGGGCACCTGCTGGATGAAGGCTTCAATGTCGGCTAACGATTCCACCGTTCCAGTCGGATTATTGGGATTACATAACCAGACCATCTTGACTTGCGGCGTGATTGCGGCGGCTAACGCCTTGAAGTCAACGTGATCGTTGGCTAAAGTCGGCACGCTGACTAGCTTGGCATCCTCGATTTCAGCGTGCAGTCCGTACTCTGAAAAGGTCGGTGCGGAGACGATGACTTGGTCACCAGCCCCCAAGAACGTCCGCGATAGCATGACGATCATCTCATCAAGGCCAACGCTAAACACGATGCTGGCCGGGTCGATCCGTTGTTGCTTAGCGACCGCCGTACGCAAGGCTTGAGCATCCGCATCCGGATAACGATTACTCTGAGTAAAGTCCCAATTTTTAATCGCAGTCGCCACCGCTGGCGAGGTCCCGTATGGATTTTCGTTGGCCGATAGCCGCACCAACCGTGGTAATCCTAATTCGGCTTGCAACGTGGCTAATGATTTTTCCGGCACATAGGCTGCTAACTGTTCGATGCTTGCTTTCATCCAACTACCTCCTATAAGTTCTTGATTTCAGGACGATCCTTGTAATCACTCATCTTGCCTTCACGCTTGGCGAGTTCAGTCTTGATCTGGTCAAAACTAACGCCGCGTTCGACGAGAAGCACGAGCACGTGATAAAGTAAGTCGGCCGTTTCATAGGTCAATTCCTCGTCGCCAGGATTCTTCGCCGCCACGATGACTTCCGTCGATTCTTCGCCGACCTTTTTCAAAATCTTGTCGAGCCCCTTAGTGAACAGATAATCCGTGTAAGACCCCTTCTTAGGCGTTGCTTTCCGTTGTTTGATCAATTCGTATAATTCTTCCATGTTTTGCATATTCGACACCACTTTCTTCTATTATATAGCTCTCATTTGTTAACCCAGTCAGCATCATCAATTGAGACACTGACTGTCACATTTACTGAACATCATCGATTGAGACTCTGACCGTCACATTCTACTGAACATTATCGATTGCCGGTTTGCTAACGCTCACGTTGGCTGAAACGCCAGCCGTGAATCATCCGGCAAACGCCGTGTTAATCTGGCA
Organism: Lactiplantibacillus sp. 30.2.29; assembly: GCF_018991255.1. Taxonomy (NCBI): domain Bacteria; kingdom Bacillati; phylum Bacillota; class Bacilli; order Lactobacillales; family Lactobacillaceae; genus Lactiplantibacillus; species Lactiplantibacillus sp. 30.2.29. The sequence continues at coordinate 22,096 of NZ_JAGYGU010000002.1, forward strand.
CTTCACCAACTACTTGACCGGGTTGAAAAAACAACTCGTGTGGCCGGTGTGACAAGCTGGCCCGTGGGGATGGACTGAGACTAGCAACGTATCTTGGTCACAATCCAGCGTCATATTGACAACGTCTTGAACATTGCCACTCGTTTCACCCTTGTGCCAGAGTTCTTGGCGTGAGCGTGACCAAAACCATGTTTGCCCGGAACTTAACGTTCGTTGGTAACTTTCGGAATTCATCCACGCGACCATCAAGACTTCCTTGGTATCGGCATCCGTCACGACCGTCGTGAGTAAGCCATTACCCTTCTCAAAATCTGGTTTCATCGAACCACGACCCCACTTTCCTTTAAAGCGGCTTTAACATCCGCAATCGTCAACTCACCAAAGTGAAAGACGGAAGCGGCAAGCGCCCCATCGACCGTTGTATCTGCGAACACATCGACGAAGTCTTGCAGGTTACCGGCACCCCCACTGGCGATGATTGGCACGTTGACCGCTGCACCCAGCGCCTGATAAAGCTTGGTATCAAAGCCGGCTTTGGTGCCATCACGATCCATGCTAGTGACTAACAACTCACCAGCACCTAAGTCGACAGCTTGTTTGGCCCATTCGATTGCATCTAAATCAGTCGCTTGCTGCCCACCGTGGGTATAAACGCGATACTGCTGAGCTTGCTCATCCCAGGCAGCGTCGATAGCGACCACGATACACTGATTGCCGAATTTTTCAGCTCCGGCCCGAATCAAGTCAGGATTGGCAACCGCTGCCGAATTAATGGCCGTTTTATCCGCCCCAGCCCGCAGAATCCGTTGCATATCCGCCACACTGGTGATGCCGCCACCAATCGTCAGTGGCATGAAGACTTGCGCGGAGACCTGTTCGACCATCGTCGCCATCGTCTCGCGATGTTCATTAGTCGCCGCGATGTCTAAGAAGACCAGTTCGTCGGCCCCCTGTTGTTGATACGCAGCGGCAATTTCGACTGGATCGCCAACATCAGTCAGATTGACAAAATTAACGCCCTTTTTAACGCGGCCATCGGCAACATCCAGACAGGGAATAATTCGTTTAGCTATCATGCTTCCACCTCCGCTAATGCTGCCAGGGTCACGCCACCCTGAGCCAGTGCCTTACCGATGATGACATCCTTAAAGCCACTGGCCTGCAAGACTTGCACATCCGTCAAATCGCGAATTCCACCGCTGGCAATTAGATTTGCAGTTGGCACCTGGGCTTGCAATTCTTCGTACAAGCCTAAGTTCGGTCCCTGCATCGTGCCATCACGAGCAACGTCAGTCACGATAAAGTGGCGGGCGCCACTGGCCGTCATGGCTTTCATCAAGGTGCTCATCTTCGTTTGCGACTGTTCCAACCAGCCCTTGATGGCAACGTAATCATCTGTCCCATCGATGCCGATGACGATCCGTTCACCGCCGAATTCGGCTAAGAGCCGTTTGACCAATTCAGGGTCCGTCAATGCCACCGACCCTATAATCAGACGGTCGATGCCGAGTTTCAAATAACGGGTCGCGAGTTCATAGGTCCGAATTCCACCGCCTAATTCGATGGTGCCCTTAAAGGCCTTGCGAATTGCGGCAATCGTGGCATAATTCTCCGGCTGTCCCGATTTGGCGCCATCCAAGTCGACCATGTGGAGATGCGTCAATCCGGCCGCGTTAATTTGTTGCGCTTGGGCCACCGGATCAGGATTGATCAACGTGGCCTGTTTAAAATCACCTTGGTAGAGCCGGACGCTCTGGCCGGCTCGTAAATCAATTGCTGGAAAAATCATTTGCACTCACCATTTCCTTAAAAGCTGCTAGTTGTTGTAACCCGACCTGACCACTCTTCTCAGGGTGAAACTGCATGCCAATCACATTTTGGCGCTGCACGATACTGGGTACCGTCACCCCATGTTCCACGGTCGCCACGATTTCAGCACGCGGACAAACGGCATAGTAGGAGTGGACGAAATAAGTATAAGCGGCATCGATACTGGCAAACGCACTGTTCGGACGTTGGAGGTCGTTTTGATTCCAGCCCATCTGTGGCACTTTGACGTTCAAGTCATCCGGAATGGCAGCGACGTGGCCGCGTAGTAGTCCCAGACCGGCATGTTCGCCGTACTCCGAGCTACTTTCAAATAGCAGTTGCATGCCCAAACAAATCCCTAAAATCGGCTTACCGTTTTGAGCCAGTTCCTGTAAGACCCCGACGAGCTGCCGTTCTTTTAAGGCATCCATCGCCGCAGCAAACGCCCCAACTCCCGGTAAAATAACAGCATCGGCACTCGCCAACTGTTGTGGGTCGGCGGTCAAAACGGTCGGCACTTGTAAGTAATCAAAGGCTTTCTTCAGATTACGGGTGTTGCCCGTATCATAATCAACGATTGCGAACATTAAATCACGCCTTTCGTGGAGTTGACCCCCTGAATTTCAGGATTGATCGTCACGGCCGCCCGCATGGCACGACCAAACGCTTTGAACAAACTTTCAACTTTGTGGTGGGTATTGCGCCCGTATAAGATGCGTGCGTGTAAATTCATCTCGGCGGCAAATGCGACGGCTTGGAAGAAGTCTTCAACCGTTTCAGTATCTAGACCACCGAGTCGCGGATTCGTGAGTTCGGCGTCAAAGACTAAGTAGGACCGCCCGCTCAAGTCAACGCTGACCTGGCCCAAGGTTTCATCCATTGGCACAAACTCGGTGCCGTACCGTTCGATGCCCTGCTTGTCACCCAAGGCTTGCTTGAAGCACTCGCCGAGCACGATGCCGGTATCTTCCGTCGTGTGGTGCGGATCAACATCCAAGTCACCGTGGCACTTGACGACTAACCCAAAGCGACCGTGCTTAGCAAATAGGTTCAACATGTGGTTCAAAAAGCCGATGCCCGTATCAATTTCAATGCCACTCTGTTCGTCTAAATTCAAACTAATTTCAATCTGTGTTTCCTTGGTTTCACGTTTAATCGTTGCTTGTCGCATGTGCATTTCCTCCTCGTCTCATCACCGGCTGGCTGTTAGTCGCCGGCACCAACCAACAATTAGCAGGTCTTAATCATAGTAAGTGTCAAACCGACTCTCGATTGCACGAGCGTGGCCTTCCAAGCCTTCGACCCGCGCTAAAGTCGTGATTGCGGGCGCTTCTTTGGCTAAGGCGTCTTTGGTGTATTGAATAAAGGACGTCCGCTTAACGAAATCATACACGCCGAGCGGTGACGAGAACCGCGCCGTCCCACTAGTTGGCAGGATGTGGTTGGGACCCGCAACGTAGTCTCCGAGTGGTTCGGAGGCGTACCGGCCTAAGAAGACGGAACCCGCATTTTTGATCAGATTTAAGTACTGCGTTGGATTCTTCAATTGGACTTCCAAGTGTTCGGGCGCTACTGTGTTCATCAGGTCAAACATGTCTTCGACCTTCGAGACTACCGCGATAAACCCTTTTTCATCGACGGCGGCCGTGGCAATGTCTTCACGTGGTAACACGTTCAATTGTGACGTCACATTGTCACTCACCGCTTGGGCTAAATCCGCACTATCGGTAATCAAGATCGGCCGTGTCCGCTTGTCATGTTCAGCTTGGCTCAATAAATCAGCCGCTAACTGACGGGGATCCGCGGAATCATCCGCTAAGATACCGATTTCTGATGGCCCGGCCACCATGTCGATGGCCACCTGACCAAAGACTTGTTTCTTGGCCGTTGCCACGAAGATGTTCCCAGGGCCGATAATCTTGTCGACCGCCGGAATCGTTTCTGTCCCATAGGCTAACGCAGCGATGGCTTGAGCACCACCAACTTGATAAATCGCATCGACACCGGCGATTTTAGCTGCGGCTAGCACGGCGGGATTAATGCCGTCGACTTGTGGTGGCGTCACCATAATGACTTCGTTGACACCCGCAATTTTGGCCGGCAAGGCGCTCATCAGTAGCGTTGATGGATAGGCGGCCGTACCACCTGGAACGTATAAACCGACCCGATTGAGTGGCAGTAACTTTTGTCCCCGTAGGACGCCGGGCTGTTCAGCATCAATAAAGCCCGTTGCCTTTTCTTTTTCGTGGAAACTAGTGATATTGCGTTTGGCTAATAGCAAGGCATCCTTCACTTTGGGATCCAAATTATCATAGGCGTCATCAATCACGGCTTGTGATAGCTTGAAGTCGGTCAGCTTGACCTGATCGAATTGAGCCTCGTAATCTTTGACGGCCGCATCGCCGTTTTTGATCACGTTGGCAATAATGTCGCGTACCGCGGATTCAACCTTTAAATCGGTCAACTGTTGGGTCTTGGTTTGAACTAAGCGTTTTAAACTGGCTAAATCTTCATTAATAATTTTCATTAGGCAAACTCCTTTGGATTATTCGCGGCGACCACTGCAGCTAACCGATCAACTAAGTCATAAATGGCGGTTTGTTGCTGTTTGAGCGCTAAGCGGTTGACCACTAACCGGGTCGAAACTGGTTGTAAATAGTCATAAATTTGTAAATGGTTCTCACGAATCGTGGTCCCCGTCTCGGTGATGTCGACGATGGCATCCGCCAAACCGGTCAACGGTGCTAATTCGACCGAGCCTTCAATCTTAATAATTTCAACGTCTTGACCCAAACGATCAAAATAACGTTGGGTAATCAGGGGGTACTTGGTGCCGATGATCTTGCGCCGTGGTGCGACCGGATCGAAGTCGGCGGTCGATGCCAACACGAATTGGCACTTGCCCACGCCCAGATCTAACAATTCGTACTGGGTACTCTCGTGTTCGGTCAAAATATCACTACCAACGATACCGATATCGGCAGCGCCCCGTTCGAGGAAGGTCGTCACGTCTGGCCCCTTTGCCAAAATAAACTCATAGGGTTGGGTCTTGGAATCAAAAATCAATCGGCGCTGCTTATTGCGGACTTGTGAACAATCCAGTCCGGCCTGTTCCAATAATGGGAGGACTTGTTGTTCAACGCGGCCCTTGGTCAACGCAATTTTCAAACGTGGTTCAGTCATTGGTCACACCTCCAGTTAAATCAATCAGTTGCGCATTCAAACGTTGTGCTTCGATGCGCGCCCCTGCTAAGTCATCCGCCAAACTCAAAATGGCGTGCGGTTGTTTTGCTAAGTAGGCCTCCGCTTGTGGCCATTGTTCAGGTTCAAAGTAAATCAATTGTTCGGCGTAAGCGGTCTGTTGGTCGGTGGCTAAAGTCGTTAACAAGTCGACGTTTAGCCCCATCCCGACGGCCGGTTCTGCTTCCGCTTGAAAGTTCGTCAGTAGTTTGTCATAACGACCACCGCTGAACAGGTAGCCGGCACCTGCTTGTGAATAACCCCGAAAAGTCAGGCCGGTATAATATTTTTGTGGGGCTTGACTACTCAGGTCCACTGAAACGGCTTGTGCTGGCATCGTCTTTTGCATCCAGGCCACCACTGTTTGAAGTCGTTTAAGACTTGGTTGGACGCTTGCCGGTAGTGGTGCTGCGGCTAATTCTTTGAAGATCCGTTCTGGTCGTCCAAACAACCGTGGCCAGGCTTTGAGAAAATTATATAAAGGTTGGGCACGGTACTTGGCAATCAAATTCGTGTAGCGTGGCACTTGCTTATCGAACAAGGCGGTTAAAATGGCCTGTTGTTCCGCATCATCGCTGGTCAAACTGGCGACGACCCGTTGGGCAAATTGGGCATCCCCTAATTCGATTTCGACGGCATCGGCAATCAGTTCGCTTGAAAGCTGGTTAGCAATCGTCAAACATTCAAACTCTGCTTTCAACGAGGCATAACCAACTAATTCGACCCCCGCTTGCGTAATTTGGTTATATGAGCCAGATAATTGGCGACTCACTCGGAAGATATCACCGACGTAGCCGAACTTTTGTGGTAACGGCACGTTGGTCGCGCTAATGAAGCGGGCAACTGGTAAGGTCATGTCTGGCCGTAAGACCAACGTGCGACCGTCATTGCTAAATAACCGGTAGAGCTGATAATTGCCCATTTGGTACGGATCAAATACCGCTTCATTCTCTAATAACGGCGTTGCAATTGGCGCGAGCCCCCGTTGCTTGAAATGGGCTTGGATCACCGCGATCAGGTGTTGCTTCGTCCGTGCCCGCCGACCAAATTCATCCCGGGTTCCTAATGGTAATAAATGTTTCAACATAATTTACGCCTCCTAAAACGTCGTTATTATTCAAACTAATCAGAATTAATTCACTTTGTTATCGATTAAACACTTTAATCAACTGTTTGCGCACCTACCGCGATACCGCGTTTTCCCCGCAAGCAATGACTTGAGCGAACCGTTGAAGCTAAAAAAACGCCCTCTTAGCAATGTGCTAAAAGGACGTTTTCGCGTGGTTCCACCTTATTTTATCTACCGCTCGCACGGCAGACCTCATGTTGATCAAGTCAACTTGGATAACGAAACCAATTCGGCTAAGGCTAATGAGACTGGTTCACCCTAGCAGTTCATAGATGTGTGTTCGTTAAGCCTGTCTGTCCGGTTCTCAGCTACCCGGGCTCTCTGGATGAGGAAGACTTAATTACTTGTTCTAATCACAACCGTTTATTAAAATTTGATTAGTCATTTAATTTATAATTCATTGTAATCACTAAACTGACGGCTGTCAACCCTTAATTAATTTTTTTATGAGATGATAGCCACGACCGACGCTGGCAATGTCATGGGCATCCGAGCCGTAAACCAGCGGAATAGCCCGCTTTTGCGCACGTTGTAGAATCTGTTCACCAGGATAAAAATCATTACAATATGGTTTGTAGAGTCCGGCCAAATTTAAATCCAACTGGCGCCCCTGCTGCTGCACTAGCGCCAATGTTTGATCCACCAATTTGAGATTATCGGCATCCAGCGGTTCAGTTAGCCCAAAGTAATCTTGGTATTTACGCACCAAACTCATGTGACCGATTCGTTGCGGTGCGTACGGACCGAAGTCTGCTTGAACCGACGCTAAGACTGTTCGATAATACTGTTCAAACACGCGTTGGGGTGTCTTGAGCCACTGCCCAAACCCCGCTGCAAAATCATCGGTCGACATATCAACACACCAGAAATGCTCCCGCAAGCCCCGCATGAAATGCACGGACAAGATACTTTCCTGCGTCTGCGGACCATAAGTATTCAAAAAGTCCCGCGTCCAGGCCACATGATCCGGTAAGAAGTCGACTTCGAACCCAACGGAGATCTCGATTTGATCAGCATACTTGGCTTTGAGTTCGTTGGCCAAGTTCAAATACGTCTCGACCTGATCCAAACGCAATGACGCTTCCGTATAACCTTCGAGTGTCCCTTCATATTGCTCACGAAATGCTGGCGGCAACGGTGCGTGCTCAGTGATGCAGTAGCGTTTAAATCCTAACTGAATCGCCCGCTGAACCATCTTTTCCGTCGCTTCCCCACTCCCATGCGGACATAATTCCGTATGCGTATGTCCATCCATTAACATACCCTCATCACCCTCTCATAAATTAGGTTTATTCAACCATACTTCGTTATGATACGCAAGCATTGGCCAAACCCGTGTCAGCTGTTCTTTATGAATTATCGTTAGAAAGCTTAAGGTCAAAAGCCGCCAGCTGAGACCCGCTGGAAATAAGGCGAGTTCGCGTAAACCTGATTTGATAGCTGCGTCCTACGACGGCTTACAGGTATTTCTGACAACGCTGGAACGCGATGGACACAGATTTAAGCCGACAAACCACGTCTTAAATAATGGTCTTCCACTAACCAAGCACAAGACGCTTGCTAAGTGGAATTTCATCGCTGAGCATTGTCAGAAACACCTTCCAGCCGAGGATGGCATTCGAAAGGTGGACATTTGTGGACCCAATTTTAAATGAACTGGTCGTTGATATTTTGTACACGCCATGTTGGCATTTTGCTGTAAGACTGGCGATCTTCTAGGCAATCTTGCTGTATTTCAATTCTGCGAACCTTCAGCATTACTGAAGGTTGTACAGATTTTGTCTAATCGCCTGGGATGACAAAATTTGGAATTTTGAACGAAGATTATTTCAACGACTAAATTCAAGAACAGTATCAAATTTGTGACATTGAGAATAGTGAACGATATTCGTGTGATCTTCTCAGCACCCAAATCCCCTAAGGCATCATCGGTTCCACATTAAAAGTTTGCCTGAAGGACCGCGTACCTAATATCCAGTGATCACTTGCACCCAGATAGGTGGCCGTTCATCCGCCATTCGAGCGGGTTCCCGACTGTCCGGACTGCCGGACAATGCTCAAGGGCGAAATTCTTCTAGCCCGGGAAATTCACCCGGACAAGAAGAAGACTCGTATTTGAAATTGCGCAGCGGGTTTCTGCGTGAGTTCAAATCGATGTCCGCCCTGTTCCAGCGTTGTCAGCCAGCCCCGGAGGTCGGACTAGGACGAAGATTCGCTGCAAGTTTACGCCAACTCGCACTGTTTCCAGCGGTCCTCAGCTGGCTGCTTTTGAACTTAAGAACTGTCGTATTTCAATCAGCGTTAGTGCGGAGAAGCCGCGAAAGTCTAACAATTTACTAATTTATTTATATTAAACGTCACAATTTCTTTATACCATGATATAGTCAACATTAGTTAAAGACCACGTGAATCCAAAGGGGGAACCAGCCATGCACGAACTTATCACCAAGCTTTATCAACTTGCACTTTCCAGTCATATTGTCAGTACGTTGCTGGAACCCGTGCATATCGTTATTCTAGCGCTACCCATCATGACGCTGTTACTAGCCATGATTATTCTGACCGTCCAACTCCGGACTCGGCAAACCTTGAGTGAACGTAACTTAATCAGTACCTATTCATTTATTTGGTACGTGGCTGCGGCATACTTACTCATTATTCTGCCACTGCCGACCCGTTCATCCGTGGCGAGCCTGACAACTGCGACCTATAATTTACAGCCCTTCTATTTTCTCTCACAGTTGAAAGCACTCACGCCTTTTGAACTCGGGGATCCCAGTACTTGGTTAGTGGCGTTTAAATCCGATACGTTCTTCCAACCATTCTTCAATATTCTCTTATTTATGCCGATTGGCGCTTACTTAAAATGGCGCCATCGCTGGCCGCTCTGGTTGATTACGTTGACGAGTTTCGCGATTTCGCTGTTCTTCGAAACGACCCAGTTGACCGGACTCTATGGCTATTATTCGCGAGCATACCGCATGTTTGACGTCGATGACTTAATGATGAATACCCTCGGTGGCATCGTTGGGGCTTGGTGCTTACACCTGATTCCAAATCAGTGGCGTAACCGCGACCACAGCACCCGCCTTCGCTGGCAAGAACATCCCATCGATTGGCGCCGAATCGGTGCGCTAGTGATCGACTGGCTCGCAATTGCGGCTTTTGATACTGTCTACTTCGTCTTAGTCAAACATTTCAATTGGCCATTACCACATGATTTTCGCTGGTTATACGTCGTCGACATCGTCCTGTTCTTCCTCCTGCCCGCCTGGTGCTGGCAAGGCAAGACACTGGGCGGACGACTACTCAACAGCCAAATCGTGACTACGGACGGCAAACGTGCCAATCTCTGGCAACTGCTGATCCATTACGGTGGTCTCTACTTGATTGGTTTGCCGCTCCTGTTCTTAGATTTGTGGTTATTCAATCGTTTGGGAAACGTCCCGAGTGCGACGCTCAACCGGTTAGATGTCTACCTGGTCCTTGTGTCAGTCATTTTACTGGTCGTCAGTTACGATTTATTGCTAGCACCCTTCAGTCGCAGTCATCAGTTATGGTGTGAAAAGTTAAGCCAGACAACTGTCCATTAAGACGGTCTCATTGAAACTTCTTTTGCGTTGGCTCGCAACTCATGTTAAATTGAAGATATCTCAAAATGCTGGAAGTAAAAACAATGATAAAAGTCCATGAACTAAGCGACGATTTTCGCTGGGTCGCTGTTAATAATTATACTGAAAACGACTATCACCAACTTGTGAGTGACGAACACGTTACCGACGAAATGTTAGGCTACGCGACCGACCAACACGAACGTGGCCGGTTGGAATATGACGCCAAGAGTGCCATCACGACAATTATTTTTGACGTGGTCACAGAAGACGCCGAGGAAGGGACTTACACCGCCCAGGTCAGCTTCATGTTGATTGACCACACGCTACTGACTTTCACGACCGACAATACCATTTTTGTTGAAGACATGTTAGCCGACGAAATCGACGCCGACTGGGAAGACGTGTTGCATCCGTACGACCATATTTTTAACGTCTTGTACAAACTCTCACGGCAGTACTTTTCGGCCATCAATAAAATCAACAAGCAACGGCAGGACATTCAATTAAAAATGAAAAAGCAGATTCAACGTTCGGTCATTATTCAACTGATGGACTTAGAAACGACTTTAGTTTATTTTCTCACGTCCCTCAAGAGCAATAACGACATGTTACAATCGCTGAAACGGTTTGTGCCCGTCAAATTCTCGGCTGCCCAGTTAGAGCGACTCGATGATATTATCGTCGAAGCACAACAAGGGCTAGAAATGGCCAATATCGCTTCAGACATCATCGGCCGGGTGTCCAATGCCTACTCGAACATTCTCGATAATAGCTTGAACAACACGATGTGGGTCCTAACGATTTTCTCGATCGTCTTAACGATGCCCAACATTGTCTTCGGCTTTTTCGGACAAAACGTCGACCTGCCATTCATGAAGAATCCGTTTGGCTGGGAAATCACCGTGGTCATTGCCGTGGCCCTGTGCGCCCTCACTATTTGGTTGTTGCGCCGGAACTCATTTCGCAAATAAAGGAGCCTTTAAGTTATGCCAAGTCGTCCTAAAGTGACTGATACAACCGCCTACATCAATCAGGCGGCCGAAGCGGCCCAACCGATTCTGACCACCCTCGTGCAGCTCATTACCACTGAGCTGCCAGATTTTGAAGCGAAAATCAAATGGAACTTGCCATTCTATCAACGTGATAAGCAATATGTGAGCATCGCCGCCTACAAAGCTCATGTCAGTCTAAGTATCTCCGCTGATTTAGACGACGCCACGCTAGCCGCAGCTAAGGCCGCTGGTTATCCAACCGGGCAAAAGCGCCTGAACCTGCCGCTGACACAACCGGTACCGACAGCGTTAGTCCAACAAGTGTTACAGTTGATTGCTTGAGTTTTCTTTCGCTGGCCTAAAGCGCAACAACTCCTCATCTCGTTATTATCGCGGTCAAACAAGCCAGCTTGAGCTCGTTTGACAGTGACTCTGCCATTTAATCGAGATGGTCCGTTTTTAAACAAACCGAATTTGTCACCATAACGTGATGTCACTCAAACAACATCATCAAAACGCAAAAACGCGCCGCTCAAAAATAGAGCTGGCGCGTTTTTAGTTAATTTCTCATTTTCAGCGAATTACCGGCGCCGTAACCGGTAGTCCTTGACGTTGGCAAAACGGGCGAGTTCCTCAAGCTGACCAGTCGCTTTCAGATGTCGGTCATATTCTTGATCTAAATCGGGCTGCACTTCATTCGTACCGGGGACAAAGTGTATGTCTTCATGCCCCGCTTCCGTTGCAGTCTGATAGTACCATTCCTTGAACTTCAGGTAACTCATCGTATCTTGTAAATCAGTAATCTGTTGTTGCAACGCTTGTTCGTGCGTCTTCAATAGCTGATAGCGATCCGACAAGGTTTCGTCACCCTTTAGTCGCAGTTCAATAAAGGTGGCGATCTCCGCAACCGGCACCCCCGCGTTTTTTAGACAAACGATCGTCCGCATGAGATGTACGTCATTGTCGGTAAAGGTTCGCCGACCAATCGAGTTCCGTTGAACAAAGGGTAATAGTCCCGATTTGTCATAGTACCGAATGGTGTCAATTGACACCCCTAATTGGTCCGCAACTTGTCCAATTGAATAAGCCATCTCGTCCACTCCTCCCAATTCGTTTCCCAACTAGTTTACCGTGACTAGTCATCCGTTGACAATGAAAAGTCCTCGCGTGACTTGATTTCGGACACTAAGCCTTCCAAATTCTGCAAGCCACCATGATAGGCAAAGTCGCCCAGTGGTAAGTGTGCTGGAATCTCACTGGCATTGGCTTGGTCAAAAATCACTTGGGCGATACGCTTAGGGTCACCGGGTGCTTGGGTCACTGAATCGGATACGTTGGCCACGGAATCACTAAATGCCGCATAATCCTTGATCGCTGGCACCACTTTTTGTGAAGAACGTCCAGACCACTGCGTCCGCGCACCACTCGGTTCGACCGCCATCACCTTGATGCCCAAATCAGCAACTTCTTGACGTAACGTATCACTGTAACCTTCAACCGCATACTTCGTGGCACTGTAATACCCCATCGTCGGTAAGGTTGTCAGGGCTAATGCTGACGATAAGTTGATGATAACACCCGCGCGTTGGGCACGCATCGTTGGCAATACGGCTTTCGTCATATTCGCTAATCCAATCACGTTGACATCGAACATATAGCGAACCTGGTCCATATCACTTTCCTCGATCGTCGCAAAGTAACCCAAGCCGGCATTGTTGACTAACACGTCGATAGTTTCAAACCGTTCGAGCGCTTTAGCAACGCCCGCTTTGATCTGCACTTCATCGGTCACATCGATGATGACTTTTTCAATGCGCGCTGCATCAAAGTCGTCCAAATAAGCCAAATCTTCTAAGTGACGCGCAGCCGCAACTAAGTTAGTATCCTTATTTTTAGCCACAACGGTTGCGAGTTCCTTACCAAAACCACTCGATGTTCCTGTAATAAACCATGTTTTTGCCATTTTACTAAACACTCCTATTCTGATTTCATTAACGGACAATTAATACCTTATTTCTTAGCAGCGCGGACTAATCCATCCAACCAGCTTTGGTGCCCATTTAACATTGGATTAGGCGTTTGCGCAGCTAAATCTTGGGCTGGTTTACCAATCTGTGATTCCTGGGTCAGTAACCGAATCCGCCCATCAGCCAATTTTTCAATTAAAAAGGCGTGATAAACATCAAACTGCGTGTCGGCATCGCCATTTTGCCAGCCATGCCAAGCCAGCCGGGCCGTCTTACCATCCGTTGGTTCAACTAATTCCATTACTTGTGCATCGATTGGAAAGCCAAACGTATCAAAACGAAAATGTTCCGCAAACTTCAACTTGGAACTAGTCTGGTCGTCCAAAACGATATTGGCGGCGTTGTCATAGTATGTGGTCCATTTTGCCGTATCCACGAGGTTCTCCCAGACCGCATCCAGAGTAATGCCATCCGCAATGACCTCATTTGAAACAAAATTATCCGTATGACCTGGTAAATATTCAGTTGACCAATTAATTGATTGCATCTGCAATTCCTCCACTTGATTAAGTATTTAGTTGGGCGCGTCGGTCATGTATCGTTGATCTGAATCGACAATTGCCGACCAGCACGCCAAATTCTCAAGTCAACAGCGCCGTTCAGGCTGTCAGGTCGCCTTTTGAACACGTCTGATTAACTTTGAATAAACCAAGCTTATATGCTGGAGCTGACTCCAGGACAAGGATAATGTTTGCGAATTGAGACTAGCTTAACGATTTCTTAACACCCATTCTGTGTATCATGCTTGTTTATTTGTCATGAATCATGATTGAATCAAGCTGTTTTCCAAGTTCAAAAGCTGCCAGCTGAAAACCCGCTGGAAACAGTGCGAGTTACCGTAAACTTGCTGTGGTGGATGCTTCCTAGTCCGGCTTCCAGGCATTTCTGACAACGCTGGAACGCGATGGACACAGATTTAAGCCGAAAGCCCGCGTCTTAAATACTGGTCTTCCACATTAGCTGCAGTATGGATGAAACGTGTTCGGGTCAGACTGGGACTTCCGGTTAGCTACGCCAGAACGCCAAGCGGAAATTCACCGCTTAACGCTCCAGCTAGGCTAATCCTCAGTCCCAACCCGTCTGAACCTCACACTCTAGGAGCCGCTGAGTATTGTCAGAACCGCCTTCCAGCCGGGGATTGTATTCGAAAGGCAGACATGTGCGGACCCAACTTTTTAAAGACTGATCACTGATTCATATCAAACCGTACAGCGGTTATCTGACTGTCAGATTTGTTTTGTCGAAACTTTTTCTTAATCATTAGGCAATCGTCTAGTGCCGTCAGTACAGGAGTGTCTAGATTATTATCCCTTACTCGATACGTTTTCAAATTAGTAATCCTGTCATCTACCAACAAGGCAGTTTCGATTAGATTCGCTCAACAAAATCTTGACCTGCAAATTCCAGATGAGTTTTATTGCCAATTCAAAGTTTGCTCGAAGGACCTGTCTCCTAATATTCAGCGGCCAAGTGTACCCAGATAGGTGGCCGTTCATCCGCCATTCGAGCGGCTTCCCGACTGGAGGGGCTGGCTGACAATGCTCAAGGGCGAAATTCTTCTTGTCCGGGTGGGGTCCCCGGGCTAGAAGAAGACTCGTATTTGAAATTGCGCAGTGATTTTCTGCGTGAGTTCAAATCGATGTCCGCCCTGTTCCAGCGTTGTCAGCCGGCCCCGGAAGTCGGACTAAGACGCGCATCGGCTGACGAACAGGAATCCAACCTGGCATGATTTAATCAGCTTTAATGCTAAAGAATAATTAGCACAATGCGTCATTACCAGTAAACGCGTCATACCGGTGCACCGCCCATAACGAGTGCTGGTATGACGCGTTCTATTTTAAGCAGGTATTACTCGAACTGACTCTGGTACAGCTGTGCATAGAACCCATTTGCGGCCAGGAGTTGTTGGTGCGTGCCCCGTTCAATGACGCGACCATCATTAATGACTAAAATCTGGTCGGCCGATTGAATCGTGGATAGGCGGTGGGCAATCACGAAGCTGGTCTTATCACGCATCAGTGCAGCCATTGCCGCCTGTACGTCCGCTTCAGTCTGGCTATCAATGGACGCCGTCGCTTCATCTAGTACCAGGACGGGCGCTTCCGTGATGAAAGCCCGTGCAATACTGAGGAGTTGGCGTTGACCCTGCGACAGCTGACTCGCGTTTTCACTGAGGATGGTCTCGTAGCCATCCGGCAGTTGGCGAATAAACGGGTCGGCGTGGGCACGCTGGGCCGCCTGCACGACTTCAGCGTCACTCGCGTCGGGACGTCCCAAACGAATGTTTTCGCGAATCGACATTGTGAATAAGAACGACTCCTGTTGCACGACGGTAACCTGGCGACGTAAATCTGCGCGGCGAATCGTCGTCACATCTTGTCCATCTAGCAAGACCCGCCCCGCTTTTAAGGGGTACAGATTCGTCAACAGGTTCATGATCGTCGTTTTACCAGCGCCAGTCGGCCCAACTAAGGCGACGACTTCGCCTGGGTTGGCGACCAAGTTAACATCCTTCAAGATTGGCCGTTCATCATAAGCGAATGAGACGTGGTCAAACGTCACGTGGCCGGTTGCCTGTGGTAATGCCACGGCACCGGGTTGATCCTGCTCTTGGGGTTCATCGATCAATTCGAAGACCCGCTCAGCACTCGCCAGTGATAATTGCAAGGTGTTAATTAAGTTCAACACGTTGTTGATTGGGCCGGTGAAATTCCTTAAATAAATCAGAAACGTGAAAATGATGCCGACCGTGATGTGGCCATAGCCGCCAATAATCGATAAGGCGCCAATCGCAGTAATCAATAAGTAGGCGATATTATTGGTCATGTTATTGAACGGCCCAATCACTGACGACAAGGCCTGGGCACGAAATGCGGCACGGGTATAAGTCGCGTTAACTTGGTCAAACGTCTGCATAGTCGCTTCAGTATGGTCAAAAAGCTGCACGAGTTGTTTGCCAGAAACCGACTCCTCGATTTGGGTGTTCAGCGACCCTAAGGCTTGTTGCTGGGTCATGAACGCTCGTTGGGTCAACTTGGCGATTCCTTTTGAGAAGAAATAGGTGGCGACCGTACTCAACAGCGCAATCAGCGTCAAGAGCGGCGATAAAATCAGCATCGCGATGCCCATCCCAATCACACTGATAATCCCAGTAAAGAGTTGCACGAACGTTTCCATCAAGGCCGTATTGATGTTATCAACATCATTGGTCAGCCGACTCATCACGTCCCCATTGTCGTGACGGTCAAAGTAGCGCATCGGTAACCGTTGCAGATTGGTAAACACATCTTGCCGAATCTGGGCACTCGTTCGTTGCGCGACCTTAATAATCACGGAATTTTGAAAGTAGGTAAAGACATTGCTGATCAGGTACATGGCGATCAAGCCAGCACAAACCAACATGAGGGCGCGTAGACGATTTTTACTAATATATTGGTCGATCACGATCCCGTTGACCCGGTTACCAATAATCGTGGCTGCGGTGGTCACAATCGTGAAGAGGAAGACCAGGAACAACCGGCCCTTGAAGGCGGCTAGATACTGCCACATCCGCGCCAACGTTGCACGCCAGTTAGTTAACTGGACTTTTTCTGGATGAATGTTTCGTGGCCCACGTCTATGCATTTGCATCTGCCGCACCTCCTAACTGAGTCGTGACTAATTGCCGGTAAAATGCGGACTGTTGCATCAGTTCCGCGTGCGTGCCAATGGCTTCCAAACGGCCATTATTGAGCACGAGAATCTGATCACAGTCGATAACATTGGTGACCCGCTGCGAAATAATCAGGGTCGTCTTGTCCGCTCGTTGTTCACGCAACCGGGACTTGATGGCCGCATTGGTCGTCTGGTCAACCGCACTGGTGGCATCGTCTAAAACTAAAATGTCGGTCGCCGGGACAATTGCCCGTGCGAGATTCAATCGCTGACGTTGGCCACCTGAGAAGTTTTTACCAGCCTGCTCAACCGGCGCGTCATACTTAGCCGGCAATTGTGCGATAAATGGTTGCGCATCCGCGATAGCCGTCGCATTGGTTAACTCGTCGTCCGTGGCATCAGGGTGGCCATAAGTCAGATTACTACGGACGGTGCCTGAGAACAGTAATGAGTCCTGGAGCGCGACAGCCACGGCGGCGTGCACAGTTGAAAGCGGCATCTGCTGGATATCCACTCCACCAATTTTGATCGTGCCGTGGTAATCATCAAAACGACGCGTCAATAAATTGATCAGCGTGCTTTTACCAGCCCCCGTTGCGCCAATGATACCTAACCACTGACCATCGGGAACGGTAAACGAGACATGGTCCAAAATTGGGCGACTCTGTTGATAGCCAAACGACACCTGGTCGAATTCGATTTGGCTGCCATGCGGTTTCAAATCAGCCACTGCGGCCACTTGGGCAGGTGCAACCTGAAAGGCAGCCATATCTAACACTGCCTGGACCCGCGTTGCACTGGTAATCGCCCGTGAGAACGCCGTGATGATGTTGACCGTCTGAATCATGGCGCTCGTGATTTGAATCATGTAGTTGACGAACGCAATAATTTGGCCGTTACTGATCGTATCGCTGATTGCCAGTTGTCCACCATAGCCGAGCGCGACGACCACACCGAGATTCAGCATCAACTGAATGACTGGTGACAAGAGTACCGTGGCCATCGCCGCAGTTTGACTGGTTTGTTGAAGATGTTGGTTGCTGGTCGTAAAATCGGCGTGTTGATGGTCTTCCAGAACGTACGACTTGATGGTCTTGGCCCCTTGCAGATTTTCACGCATGATTTGGTTGATATGATCAACGGACTGTTGCATCGCCGTATACTTAGGCACGCTCAAGCGCACGATGATCAACAAAAACACCACCAGAATCGGCATGACCACGAACAAAATTGGGGCTAAATCTGGACACACGATAATCGACATGACGACCCCACCAATCAACAGCATTGGTGAACGAACCAATCCCCGCGTGACCATCATGACTAAATTCTGCATCTGAGTCACATCGTTGGTAATCCGCGTAATCAGTGTGGCGGGTGGTAAGGAGCCGGCTTGGCGGTCGTTTAAGGCCACCGTCAACAGATGGCTCCGCAGTGCTTCCCCCATTTTTAATGAAGCGTAGCTACCGAGTGCCCCACACGCACCGCCAAAGATCAAACCCAGGACGGCGAATAGGAGCATCAATCCCGCGTGGCTGATGACAAAATTCAAATCCCCCTTAGATAAACCTTGGTCAATGATTTCTGACATCAAGGTTGGTTGTTGCAAGTCGCAAAAGACTTCCCCCAACATGATCAGCGGTGCTAAGAAAAACGCCCAGCGCGCGCGACCATGGATATGTTGCATCACAATGTGGAACACAAACCATCACTTCCTCGAAAAAAAGGTCACGGATGCCCGACGCCTAATTAGGATTCGGGTTCCGTGACACGTTTTAAATTATTACTTACTATCTTAGGCTAAAAGTGTGCGCTCGGCAACCATTGGCCTCGGAAACGATTGCATTGCCGCTGAGTTGCGGTGCAATCACGTTTTAGACGCGCTAATTTTGTGAAGATTTTGTGAACAGTTTGAGATGTTTTATCAATTGAGGTCTCACACAATGCTAAGAAACATCAAACCACGCGTTGTTCTGGTTATTATTAGCATTATAGATGTTTGAAGGGCGTCAGTTTCTAAGTTCAAAAACAACCAGCTTAGGAAGATAAGTGACCGTAAATGCGCAGTGATAAGCAAGCCCACCTACACCGGCTTCCAGGCATTCTTGGCAATGGCCGGAATGTGGTTGACAGATTTAAGCCGGCAATCTACGTCTGAAACCGTGATTATTTCCAGAATTTCCACATACCATTTTTTTAACGCTCAATCGTTTTGTGATTCATCCTTGCTGAGTGCAAAGAGCCACCTAATAGCCTATCTTACTGAGCCATTGGTCAACTTCTTTCTGAGAATTTTCAGCCTGTTCACCTTCAATACCAATTCCTTCCAACACATTAGCATCTGGATATTGCTTCTCAACTTGATTTTGTGCACTCCCCATCCCAGAACCTTTATGAGTTGTGAACGGCACAACGTTTTTACCGTTGAGATCCACAGCATCCATAAATGTGCGGACAATCATTGGATACTCGCTCCACCACACTGGTGCACCGAGAAACACAGTATCGTATTTTTTGACATTCGGTAATTTGTTTTTGATTTTCGGACGTGCATCATCGGTTTGTTCCTGCTGTGCACGATCTGCAGTGGCCTTAAAAGATTTTGGATATGGATTGGCAGCCTTGATTTCATATTCATCCGCACCAGTTCGCTGCTGGATAAAATCAGCAACCACCTTAGTATGTCCGATTTTCAATGGTCCATCCGAAACGCCTTTTTTCCGCGAAAAATAGACAATTAAAACTTTTCCATTCTTCTTGGGCCTTTGTTTTGATTTTCCCTGATTAGTCCGGGACACCTGCGATATCCCAGCTGAATCTTTTGATTGCGTCCGCTGAAAGACATTATAACCGACTAGCACAGCGACTACGGCTACGATTGCAATGACAAAAACAACAATTCTTTTCCTCATAACTTGTAACTCCTTCCTAACCATAAGCAATTGACTTGATTCAGATTTTACAGGTTGGCCTCCAGACAAAGGCAACCATTTTATTTGATTTCCGCTATCAACTGGCGAAAAAGGAATCAGTATTGAATTGTTTCATTCCACAGCAAAATACCGACTGGAAACCCAATCGGTACTTCACTTTATCTCGTTATTGCATCCCATTTGAATCTTCTTGCTTGTCTCGCAAGCCCCGCAACAAGTATCCAATCTAAATCGTCGCGCCCCCCCCGCTATTGTTTAAACAGCAAAGGCAAAGCGTTATACGATTGATTCGTAAAAGATTGTTCATCGTGCCCACCATGCTGGTCTTCACGGTACCATAAATTATCTTTTGTAAAAACTGATTGCCGCCACAACGATTTAATTGTGGGCTTCATCGCATACTTGGTACTATCTGCACCACCAACTGAGGCCGCAATAAAGAAATCATCTTGATTAAGCCCTGCTGACTTCACAGACTTAGCCATGACTGCAGCATCACTGGCATTTGGCCCTGACATCGGCATAAAGTATCTAAAAAATTTTAAATCATATTGAAAAACAAACCACGTCGTTGCACTTCCCATTGAAAAGCCGGCAAATGCTTGATGATCGCGGGCTTGTTGCAATTGTGATGGCTGTGTGCCAGTCGCATAGGTATGAAACTGACTGGCAATCACTGGCATCAGGTCGTTGGTTAATTCCTGCGTCGCAAATCGTCGATTCAACGGGAGGTCATCGTCCCAATCTGATGTTATCTTTGTCCGGTCCTGATAATAAGTCGGTGCCACAACTATGAGTGGCTTAATTCGCTTTTCAGCAATCGCATGATCAAGCATCAATTTCCATCTTGTCATTTGATTGGTACCAGTTTCGCCTAAAAAATCCGAAGCGGACATGTTCCAACCGTGCATAAGATATAAGACATCGTATGGCTTTTGACGATCCTGTCGATAATCTGCCGGCAAGTAGACGAGTGCCTGTTTCGAATACTGAACATGTTGTGCTGTCGTCTGATAAGTCACTTTTTTCACTGAACCGCGTTGATCACGAGAGGCTTGTTGCAAATATCGCTTGGGTGGTACGACCATTCGTTTTTCAGATTGTGATGATGTATTACCTTTATTAACCGACTGTTTTTCAAACTGAGCTTGCTGGGTATATCTCATATAGCAAACGCCTCCTCCAATCAAAATAATGAGTACGACTATGACTTGAAATAAGCGGATACGCATTAAGGTTCACTCCCATCCATTCAGATCAATACGGGCTACATCGTCAATCGTTCATCTGTTAGCTGGCTTCGACCCACACCCAACGCAACAAACATTTTTTCAATCTGTAAAACGCCACTGGCATTTCCAACAACCACAAATCGTCCAGACTGAATTTCTTTCTTAGATAGCAGCCTCTGAAGGTCCTTGGGCTCAAATCGATGAACGTGCCGATTCAATTTTATTTGGGGATGACGAGCCAATAACGTCTCGAATTGTTGATCAAATATCTGCGCATCTCCCGGACGCACGGTCCACAATAAATGAACTGGGCGTACCGAAGCATAGGCGTCGGCTAAACTAAGTAATGGGGCTAATCCGGTTCCCATACCATACAGAATTAGCGGCTGCTGAGGGTCATCGTGAGAAAGAATTTTGTCAAAGCGACCAAATGGCCCCTCAAGGCGAACCGGGTCACCTGGAGAAGCTAAGCCTAAGTTCTCCGTAAAATCACCGCTTGTTTGAATGGTAAAAACAACTGTGTGAGCTTTATTAGGCACGGTAGTCACAGAGAACGGATGGGCTTCTTTGCTCAGCCCTCTGACAGCGGGAAAACTCAGAAAGTAAAAATCACCTGGACGAAACATGTTGACTGCCCCTGTTAATTCAACCGTCAACTGACGAACACGAGCATTAATCATTTTATTTGCAATCAGTTTTCCCTTGCGACTTTCTGAAGCGGAAGCGACGAACTTGTACCAAGCGTATAGGCCTAGTGCCACCACAGTATATAAATCAAATATCAGGATAAATGGATGCAAGGCATTGACGCGCGGAATAACGTGAACATGAAGCCAAATCAAACCAATCATCACGAAATTCAACCGGTGAATCCATACCGATAACTGATGCTTAAAGAAAAATTGCAGCTTATTCTTGAGTCGCTGTACTGGCACTAATCGATCGACAATCCACCCCGACATGAAAAACATTGCGTATAGAATGCCAAAAATAGCCAAATACCATGCCCACCTACCCGTGATGCGAATAATATCATGCATCGTAAATGCAAGCTGAACATGAACTGTTGCTAGAATTAGTGCGAGTACTCCGACCAGGCCATGAACAAAATACATCGCAGGCAGTCCAATAAGTCGGTCTAGCCAACGCGGTCGAACAGACAATGCAACAATCGTTAACCACCACGTATAGGCGACTGCTCCGGCGTCATAAATTAACAAATTTCGACTAGTATCTAACAGTTGCACATCAAGTGACCATATCAGTGGAAGCGGAATGACAATTAAAATAACTAGCCAGACCGCATACAGTGCAACAGGGTATCGTTTGAGCATCAATTTTCCTCCAATCATTGCGGCCATTGTGTTAGCAGCACCATATCAATGGAAATGATAATCACCTCGTCATAAGCAAACCAAGTCCCATTTAGTCAGACCTGGTGCTGCATTCATACGTTGACACGCAGTCATTACGATTTATGAGCCATCGTAACTGAGACAAATAATGTGTCTAACGATATACCTTGATGTGAACTCCAAGGCAAGTCTAATTTTTTATTTTCGACAGCTGACAGACGATTTGTCAGACAATGAATGCTACTTATTTTGTTTTGCAAGCAACATACTTTATTTTCTGATTTGACTTGCCGTGCTCTCAGTGAGCCTTAGCCCTATTCATTGGCACTGCAAGTAGATCTCCTACACTTCCACTCAAAATCAGAAGATCAATTCAAATCGAAAAATTAGATTAGAATTAAAAATAGACGATTAATTATAACTGTATTATAATTAATCAACCCATCTTTTCCAGTACACCAGGTCACACTAATCTAGTTCCGATTTTCACCTAGGCAATTTAGTCAAATTTTCTA
Source organism: Lactiplantibacillus sp. 30.2.29 (assembly GCF_018991255.1). NCBI lineage: Bacteria > Bacillati > Bacillota > Bacilli > Lactobacillales > Lactobacillaceae > Lactiplantibacillus > Lactiplantibacillus sp. 30.2.29. Next base: position 44,596 of record NZ_JAGYGU010000002.1, read on the forward strand.
ATTCGCTTCACCATCGGTAATATGCTGAAATCACATTTCAAAAGGACGCTGATACATATATGAAAAATCTCATCACGAACAAGGCCAATCTCACCATCACCGGCGCTAACCTGGCAGAGACGCTCGGCATCAGTATTTTCAACATCATCTTACTGACCTATGCCAAAAGCTTCCAACATCCAACTGCCCTGGTCTCAATCGTCTCACTGGGGTCGATTGTCCCTGGCATGTTGGCAGTCATCATCGGCCGGTTCGCAGACTACTCTCTGAACAAGAGTCGGTTTCTCATCGGGGCGAAGTTCGTTCAGGCCGCGCTTTACGTGTTGCTCGGCTTAATCATTACCCGCCGAACCTTCATTTTATTTCTGGTCGTGGTTCTCATTAACATCGTCTCAGATTGCCTGGGCATCTACAGTTCGAGTCTCCGCCTGCCAATTCTGAAAGAAAAAATTCCGGATGAGCGTCGCCAGCAAGTATTAGGGTTAAATCAAAGTGTGACTACCCTACTACAGCCAGTTGGACAGTCGCTGGGAATCACCATCATTGCCGCAACGCATGACTACGCGCTCGCAGGCTATATCAATGCCCTGACATTCTTAGTCGCTGCCGGCATTTTGATGATTGGTCACCGGACGATTGACGTCCGAATTTCCGCCCACCCGCAAAAACGACGCGCCTCAGATCTGCGTCACCAGGTCATCACGATTCTGCAACACTCCTCTGGGATGAATATTATTAGCCTGCTGACCTCGGTTATCATCGTAAACGGGGTGGCGGCCAGCATCGACGCGCTGATCAACTTATTCATTCTCAACCATCCGCATCTGACGGCCTTGCCATTCAGTGTTGAAATTTTGCTAGTCAATATCGGCTTCATTGCTGGTTCGGTCATCGGTAGTCTCGCCAAGTCCCAATTTCTGGATCATTTATCCTACAGAACCATCATGGTCACCACGACGGCTACGATTTTAGTGCTGTTCATTAATTTTATCGTCGGCCAGAATTATTGGCTTTTACTTGCTGGGATGTGTTTCTCTGCCTTTTGTCTGGGACAGTTGAACCCTAAACTGACGGCACAAATCATTGCCACCACTGACCAAACGATGATTGGTACGGTCACGGGGGCGTTGAGCTCACTCGTCACGATTGCCGTGCCACTTGGCAGTATCGGCTTGGTCTTGCTCTATAACGTCGTTGCCCCCAACGCAGCTTATCTCACCGACATCTGCTTTCTGCTAATCGGCATCGGCGCGCTATTCGTCAAGCAGCCGCAAGCGGATGATCTCGCTAGTTAAGGAAGGTGGCTGGGAGCCGAAAACAGCTGACACGATTTTTTACTTCACGGATTTGAATAATCTAAAACGACGGTTCAAACTTGGCATATCCTGTATGCCTGGTTTGAACCGTCGTTTTAGAACTGATTTAACATCGCTTGGAAGAAGGTCAGTGGTGATTGATAGCGAGACTTGTTTTTTCTGTAAACTGCTGCACCACGTTCGATTCGGTACTTTACAGAAGTTGAAGTCACCGCGTCACAGCTAGCTTCGTCTGTATGGGAGCCGTAAATCTATTTTTCATCCTAATACACTCATGTAAGTCTTGATTTTCGCATCAACTTTTAAGTTTTTCGCATATTTCATTAATCGATTGAAATCCTTTTCAGGTCGTTGTACATAGCCTTGCATTGCTTGACGAACAACTTCATCCTGAGCAACATGCGGTGGTCGAATAATGTCACACAAAGTCCGCTCAATATCATAGACTCGGACCTGATTGCCATAAGGCGTTTCGATAGTTGTAATTCCCATACCGTAAAGCGCATCAATTTGCCGATACGGTTTAATTCTTAATTCATCAAAATAATTTGACTTATATCCTTTTGGAAAAGTCATTTCCATAAAATTGGGCGTTCGATCAGTCATATTATGCAGATACAAAGCCGTTTCTTTGCAAAAAATTCCTCTACTCAAGCGTAGTTGTGCGATTAAAAACTCATCTTCAAACGACATAGGGTCAGCGTATATTCCTGGCCCAACTCGCTCAATTAATTCCTGTTCAACCATTCGGCTTAATGATGGCGTCGCAATTCCTTCTGAGATTGCCTGACGTCTTGTGAATGTTCCGTTGTATTTATGCAATAAGACTTTTGCCTGATTATATAAAGTCATGCACTCACCCCCAAATGTTCCATTTACACATTACTTTACCACAAACTAATTTGTAAATGGAACAATTATGCGTCCACAATCTGGAGATGTAAATACTCGAAATTCTCCAACAAAATCAATCGTACCAAAAAAAACGACCCCTCAATCTTAATTGAGAAGTCGTTTTATAATTCGAGCCAATCAAGTCATGACTCATCTGAGACTATTGCACGTGCAATAAGCCCATCTTATCCATCGTTTCCGCAATCTGAACTGAGTTCCAGGCAGCCCCTTTTAAGAGGTTGTCAGAAACGTTCCACATATGGAAAGCTTGTGGCGTTTCTTGGTCAGGACGAACCCGGCCGACAAATGTGTCCTTGGAACCTTCCGCATTATGTGCTTGTGGATAGATTTGATGATCGGGGTCATCTTGTAAGACCACCCCTGGTGCAGCTGCCAAAGCATCTTGAATGCCCTTGACGGTTGCCTTAGGATCTTCAACTTCAAAGTAAACTGATTCGGAGTGACTAACTGGCACTGGAATCCGCACACAAGTTGCGGTTACTTTGATATCCTTACTGTCCATGTCGCCGCCACACATGATCTTTTTGGTTTCATGGATCATCTTCCATTCTTCATGGGTGTAGCCATCTTCTTCAAACACGTCAATTTGTGGTAACGCATTGAAGGCGATTGGATAATGCTTCTTGTCGCCCGCAACAGGTAAGATATGGGCTTCCATCTCTTCACCCTTTAAGTAGGCTTCGGTTTCATCATGCAATTCCTTCAAGGCCCGGTTACCGGCACCACCAACGGCTTGGTAAGTTGAAACGATGACCCGCTTCAGCCCAAATGCTTGACGCACTGGTTCCAAAGCAACGACCATTTGGATGGTTGAGCAGTTCGGGTTAGCCACGATTCCATGATGAAGCTTCAATGCTTCAGGGTTAACTTCAGGAACAACCAATGGAATCTTAGGATCCATCCGGAAGGCACTCGTATTGTCAACAACTACGGCACCCCGTTTGACTGCTTCAGGGGCAAACTTCTTAGATACTGAGCCACCCGCTGAGAAGAGGGCTAAATCGATTCCTTCGAATGATTCAGGGACGGTCTCTTCGACAGTTAAGGCTTGACCATTGAACTGTAATTGTTTCCCGGCTGAACGACTTGATGCCAAAAGTTTAACTGAATTGACAGGTAAACTCGTCTGTTCCACCATTTTGATCATCCGCGCGCCAACTGCACCAGTTGCACCGACAATCGCGACGTTATATCCACTCACTATGAAGACCTCGCTTTGATAGTTATTGAAACCTCATTATAGCACGTTTGTAAAAATTAGAAAACAATGAGTTTACGAACCGGCGCAGTTACTTGGTCAATTGCAGCAGCATCACCATTAGTGACCGGAGTAACCAATTCTTGCAGGTAGCGTTTCCAATGCTAGCATGCCAATAAACACTGGCCTGTTCGATGTCCGCTTTTGGCGTATACTAGATGTAACACATCTTGGGTTAGTTAATTTTTCACTTGCTCATTCAAAAAATCCCAGGCCTTTTAGTCTTTGTTCATAAATTGTGTTTCTAGTTTGTCCAGCGATGTAGTGCGCCAATCACTAGTCAAATTGATCATAATTGACTTTATCAAGAAGGCGATTCATCTGCTTGATTTCATCATCACTTAATTGAATGTTCACAGCATCAGCGTTTTCAATTAACCGCTTTTCCTTACTAGTTCCGGGAATTGGGACAATCCATGGTCGTTGTTTTAAAACCCATGCTAGGGAAATTTGAGCCGGTGAAGCTTGCTTTTCATCAGCCAACTGAGTTACCAGGCTGGAGATTGCCTGTGCTTCGTCCGTACCAACTTCAGTAAATTGATGCATATTACCTCTGAAATCTAATTTGTTATGCTGGTCAATTTTAGGTCTATCTTGGTTGGTCAAAAATCCACTTGCCAAAGGAGAATAGGCGACAAAGCCAATCTGCCGTTTTTCCAGAGTAGGAAACAGCCCTTCACTCTTACGACGCGCTAGCATTGAGAAGCGATCCTGGACAGCAGTTACTTTGGTGACATCATCAGCACGTTTAATATAATCGACGCCTGCATTAGAGATACCCCAGTGTTTGATTTTACCTTCTTTAATTAGTTGTCCCATCAAATCTGCAACAACTTCGGGGGCAACGTTTGGATCAGGCATGTGTTGATAATAGAGATCGATTGTTTCCACGTCCAGCTGTCGTAAACTATTTTCAACTGATTTTCGTAACCCTTCTGGACTTCCATCAATAACTAATTTTGAGTCATGAAATTCTGCTCCGCCCTTTGTGGCTAGAACAATCTGGTCCCGAAATGGTTTGATTGCCTCGCCGACCAAGGCTTCATTGATGGCAGTCGCGCCATCTGCATACTGGCCAACATAAAGTGCGGCAGTATCAAAGAGCGTATAACCCTGTTCGAAGGCGGTCCGAATAATTTTGATTGCTTCATTTTTTTCAACCGCGGTACCATAAGCATGCGATAACCCCATGGCGCCATAGCCGATAGCAGAGACACTCAGATTTTGTCCTAAAATTCGTTTTTGCATTTTACTGCGTCCTTTCTAGTCGTCGGTCAATTTTAATAATGAGTTCACAACATGGGCAATAGGCTTAATCAGTCCTAAGTCTAATTGATACGAGTCAGAGATAACATTGATGCAATTTATTTTGGTTGAGTTAATTCGTTTAGTTTGGCAACTAGTTCTGTTTGTATCTGTGTACTATTTGCACGTGAATCGTAATTTTCGTGTCTCAAATGATAGTAACAATCTCCACTTTTTAGCGCGCGAAAATCATTACTTGTTGCCAGCCAAAGCTGACTTGAATAGCCACCATGCAGATCATCATTTGCAGCAGGGCCACCCATCCGAGTTGGTACCCAGCCAGGATCAACAGCATTAGTGATTACTTTCGGCCAAATACGAGCAAAGTATTCAGTTAGAATCATTACGGCCAGCTTAGATCCAGAGTATGAAAGGTCACTTTCTAGGTGTTCAATATCAAGCGGTGCGCCAATGTGCATTCCGGAAGTAATAAAAATAATTCGCTTCGGTTTGTTAAGTAAATTGGTTAGTAGATATGGCGCTTCAACATTAACTCGAGCAGTCAATGTGCTGTCTTCTGAATAAACGCCGGCGTTTTGGATAATGACGTCAAAAGTACCGATACCGTTCAGTTGATTAGCAATGCTTTTTACTGAATCTAAGTCGGATAAGTCACCGGTAACAACTCCCTTTGCCTGTGGATTTACATTTAAAGCATCTTGCGCCCGCTGCTCATTTCGCGCGTGAAGATAAACCTGATTACCATTAGCAATCAAATCTTTTGCGACCAGGGCACCCAGACCAGTGGATGAACCCGTAATAAAGATTTTTGTCATGGTCTTACCTCGCAGTTTGCTGCTCAAACCAATAATCTAGACTATCTGAATTAGCATCGAAGAAAGCGTCCACCTTCAGATTTCCAAGATATCTTCTGAAATTGTCCTCATAATGACGGATTTGGCCTACATCAGTGTGAAATTCATCAATATTACCTTGATAGTTTTGAATTTCATTTAGAAACGAGATGATTGGGCTGGGGACGTTATCACCCCATACCGGTCCCCCAATAATAATCTTTGTATATTGTTGAACGTCTGGTAGTTGCGAAATCTTTGGCCAAGTTTTCTTTTGCTTGATGCGTTCATCGACGTCAGCGATTTCATACATGTCTGTCGGATAAACATCATCAGAAACCGTAATCTCATATAAATCAGAATCAGGAAAATGTTTGTGTATTTTTCCAGCCAAAGTTTTGGTTGTACCGGTTAGGCTATAATAAGCAATTAATGTTTTTTTCATTTACTAAAAAATGTCCTTTCATAAATATCTTATCAGCAGCATTACCGATTAAGGTACGAAGAGTTGTTCACCACTCTGATCAATATCTGAAGCATAATTTAGATAACCTTGAAAATGCCAAAAGAGATGTTTGATTTGATGTTGAAAGACAAGGAATTGTTCTTTTTCGGCATCATATTTTTTGTCATCAATCATTTGATCGTACAATTGCTGGGCCTTTCGTAATTCTTTAATAAACTCGATCAACAAGGCACCTAACTGACTGTCTGAATCTTCACGTTTATCTTTCTCCGCGGCAGGATCTGACACGAAAAATGCTAATTGTTGTGAAATGAGGTGCTTGGCCCGATTGACCTCTTTTAGAAGGACGTTCGGATCTTTTTGAACTGCGACGACCTGTAATGTTCCTAACGCCCGTGTTAAGCTATTTAATTGTTTAACTAAATTTTGAATATTCATCAAAGTGCCTTTCCTCCTATTCACGTCCATAACTTTGACTGAAGGATTGACCGGAGCGAACGATTTCGGTATCGATTGGTAGGCGCAAGTCTTCAAATTTTTGGAGCAACTGATTAGCATCATCATATTTCGAAATTAATCCACCCAAGGTTGCCGCATCATCTAGAGAAGAATTAAAGCCTTTACCCGTCATTGGTGTTAACGCATGCGCCGCATCGCCAACAATGGTCACTCGACCTCGAGACATTTTAGAAGCAACATATTCACTAATGGGCGTGGCGACTAAATATTCCCTTTCGATTGCAACTTGAATTGCTTTCGCAAATAATGGTGGAAAGTATTTTTGGGCTCGCCCAATCAGTTGCATACGAATCTCTTGTGGAATACTGCGAGTATTTAAAGTGTGCAAAACGTGATTGTTCTGCACCGCGCCTGATTGGTAGAGCACATCATTGGATCCATTGTCATACCAGGCCAAGCCAATCTGGCGATGGCCAACCTCACGTGAACCATCCATGCCAGGAACTATCATCGCAAAAAGAAAGTCATCATCTGCACCATCAAACTCCTGAAAATCCGAATAACGTTTACCAGGCCACAAATTTTTGGGTACTAATTCTTCCTCTACGATTGCAACCCACAGCTGATACCCAGCAAATATGGCATTGGGCTGTTGTGGATTGACATATTTGCGAACTAAACTGCTGCCCCCATCCGCACCAACCAAAATCTCTGCTTGATAATTGCCTTGATTGGTCTGTGCGTACGCGTGGCCACCATTCTCTCCAACTTCTTGAACAACCTCATTAAAATGAACGTCGATATTAGGGGTATTGTGTGCCATATTTTGCAGGCGTTGGTGAATCATTCGCCATGATTCAATCCCGCGGCCGTCACCAGCTGCGATTGCGCGTAATTCATGGGCGAGTGCCGACTGATTAATTGCTCCAGAGTGAACTGAAAGCACTGCACCGCGACGTTCACTTGCAGAGTGCCGTTCGAGAACCGTTACTTTTATGCCAGTTTTTGCAAGTGCTAGAGCCATCATCATACCCGCCAAGGAACCACCTACAACGATTGCCGTTTTTATCTGTGACATAATTGGTTCTCCTTTACTTTTAACCTTGAATGATCCTTTCTGGGTGTGTAATCTCTGATAGTTTGTGGGCAGGAATTCCTGCAACCACCGTATTTGCTGCTACGTCTCGTGTAACGACTGCTCCAGCACCAACAACCGCATTCTCGCCGATTATCACACCTGGCAATACGGTCACACCAGCACCCAGCCATGCATTATTTTTAATGACGATTGGTTTGCAAACCAATATTTCGCGATTGTAATAATCATGATTATTAGTCAGCAATTGGACATTGGCAGCGAGTTTAACATTGTCTTCAATCGTAATTTTTCCCGCAGACATCATCGTTACGTTAAACCCAATGCTCACATTCTTGCCAATCTGAACTTCTTTACCGTCAAGAACGTGTAGTGGTGGTTGTATACGACTTTGATCGCCAAAATCACCCGAGAATAGTTGGTTTAATAATTGAGGAATCTTCTCAGAGTTGGGATTGGTGGTATTAATCTTCCAACATAATTCCGCACTTTCTTTAATCTCGTTTTGCCTAATGTGATTTGATTCACTCTGTTCAAGTTGATTAATCCTTTTTTCCACAGCAAACACCTTTCTTTATTCGTTCAAAATGAATTGTTTCATCTCTTCAAAAAGTTCCGTTTCGTGACCAAAAGTCAGCATATGACTTGCACCTGGAATCACTTTAAGTTGTACGTTTGGAAATGATTTCTCAGCATGATAAGCGTAAGTTATTGGCACCATTTCATCAGCACTGCCCTGATAATAGAGAACAGACTTTGTAAACTTTTTCATTTCAGCATAAACATCATAGTTCTTAAGATCATCAACATAGCGTTTACCTACTATCATGTTTCCAAAGCGGTAACGCTCAGGCATTCTTGCTCCATGAAGTTCATATTGTTCAAAGTCACCAATCACTAATGCTGGACAATACAAAATCATTCCTTGGATATCTTTCTGGCGGCGAACACCAATTACGATTGAAACAAAGCCACCCTGACTACCACCTGAAAGGTATATCTTATTCCGGTCGATAGCCGGATGCGATTGCAACTTATTAAGAACAGCATCTAAATCATCTGCTTCAGTCATTACCGACATGTCTATTGAGGAACCATCACTCCTTGATTCTGGTGACCCACCACAAAAATCAAATTCAAAAGTTGCAATTCCTGACTCAACTAGTGCGTGGCTATCTATAAATGGCATTGTATAGCCATATCCATGAGAATAAATGACCAATGGGGCGGGAGAAGGGTTCGAGGGTAAATATAATTCTCCGTATATATTTTGGCCACGTCGATTTTTCGTCCAAATGACTTGTTTGCTTGAGTTGTTAGTCATGAATTTTGACTTGTCCAATCGACATCGCAATTTTTGGATCCATTTCGTCATAAACTGTACTCTTCCCGGTATCTAAAGACTTGATTTGGGCCATATCAGCTTCATCTAAGCAGAAATCGAAGATATCAATATTCTCCCGCATTCTTTCCTTATGGATAGATTTTGGAATAACAACGAAATTACGTTGGATTAACCAGCGAAGCATGACCTGACCAGTGGTTTTTTGATGCTTTTCAGCAATTTTTTTAACTGTCGGATTGTTAAAGATGTCATTATTGCCTTCTGCAAAGGGTGCCCATGCCTCAGGCTGAATCTCTTGCTCTTCCATGAATTTTTGTGAGGACCATTGTTGCCACCAGACATTGGTTTCAATTTGGTTGATAGCCGGTTTGACTTCGCTGAAATTGATTAGATCAGCTAAGCGTTCATTCCAAAAGCTTGTAACACCAATGGCCTTAATTCGACCTTCCTTATAAAGTCGTTCCAGTGCACGCCAAGAACCCATGTAGTCACCATACGGCTTATGCATCAGATATAGATCAAGATAATCTAAGCCCAATTTGTTCATCGAAACGTCAAACGCTTTTAATGTATTATCGTAGCCATAATCCTGGACCCACAATTTTGACGTTACAAAAATATCTTTACGGTCGATATTGCTGGCAGCAATTGCGGCTCCCACCGCAGACTCATTAAAGTACGAAGCAGCCGTATCAATCATTCGGTAGCCAACTTCTAAAGCATCACTTACTGCCTGTTGTGCTTGTCCAGCATCTGGGATTTGGAAGACACCAAACCCAATTTTGGGCATTTTCAAGCCATTATTAAGTGTGACGTAATCAAATTTTGTCATTATTGTTTCCTCCAAATAAATTTATTTTTCAAATGGTAAGTGCATTTCTGCATATTTCTCCTCAGTTGCATTATCAGGCTGGTAATATTTTTTAGTGCCATCCAACTTACTAATTTCTTTCATCTCGGCGTCAGTTAGACTAAAGTCGAAAATGTTGAAATTATCGCGAATATGATCCGGATTCTTTGATCCAGGAATGGTAATGAACCCCATTTGAATATGCCAGCGTAGAATAACTTGAGGTACGCTCTTGTGGTATTTATCTGCTAGGGCAACAAAAGTAGGTTCTTTGAATAGCTCAGAATCACCATGACCAAGCGGATACCACCCCATTAACTTGGTATCATACTGAGAAAGTTTCCCCATGATTTCGTCTTCTGTGTCGTAAGGATGAGCTTCGAGCTGAATAACATGTGGCTTAACTTCTGCCTTTGATAACAACTTGTCGAGTTTTTCATCGTGCATGTTGGAAATGCCCAATGATTTAGCTTTACCATCGTGATAGGCTTTTTCAATCAACTGATAACCAGCAACAAAATTTCCTGATGGCTGATGGATGAAGAGCAAATCGACATAATCGACCCCCAGTCTCTTCAGCGTTTCATCAACCGCATTTACGTTCTCATAAAATGTGGGCCAAATTTTAGTTGAAAGAAAAATATCTTCACGCTTGACGATATTGTCGTTGATAGCTTGTTGAATGCCTTCGCCAACTTCTTTTTCATTATTGTATCCGTTCGCTGTATCAATAAGGCGGTAACCATCTTTTATTGCAGTGTATACGGCAGCTTTAGTATCCTCAGGACGTACCATAAAGGTTCCTAAACCTAATCTAGGAATTTGTACACCATTGCTCAATTTAATTTGTTCCATAACCTTGCGCTCCTATCCATATCTGATATTGTATTTTATTGATATCCTAATATTAAGGTGATATTATCAATCTGTACAATACCAATTAGTCAATTCACTATATCTAATTGTTATAGAAAGGAACGAGGATACGTGCTTGAAATTCATTTATTGGAACAACTGGTTGCTTTCGCAAACTTGGGAACACTCTCTTTAGCAGCTAAGAAGTTGCACACTTCTCAACCAGCGCTTACACGTTCAATGAAAAAAATAGAAGACGAGCTTGGTATCAAGATTTTTATTCGGAGCTCCAACCGGTTAGAGTTGAATCAGACTGGTCGTTTCATGGCAGAACGTGCCCAGCAAGTCATCAAAACCGATGAAGACCTTATCGAGCAAGTTAAGTCATATCATCGAAGCTTACACACTATTTCAGTGGGCTACTGTGCACCTCTACCACAGCGAGTATTAAATTCAATTATTAATAACGTGTTTTCTGGGATGACAATTTCTAGCAGTATGACAGACGACAAGGACTTTATTCGGCGGGTCAAGGATGGTGATTATCAATTGGCAGTAGTTCATCATAAGCCAACGGACCCCACAATATACTCAAAGAAAATTGGACATGAGGATCTTTATATTTCACTACATCGATCCAACCCTTTGACGTTTTACCCGAATATTCATCTAAAAGATTTAAATGGTCTTTCAATTCTTCGATTGTCTCAGACTGGGTTTTGGGCAGAAATGTGTAACCTAAAACTACCCGATTCCCATTTTCTTTTACAAATCGACCGTGGCGCATTTAACGAACTCATTCATAATTCTAATTATCCAAGTTTTGTTTCTGGCTATGATATTAAGCGTGGTTTGGTGTTAAAGAATCAGATTAATGTTTCTATTCTTGATGAGGAATGTCATGTGGATTATTACCTGATCTGTTTAAGAGAAAAGCAAAAAGTATACAGGGAGTTATTTAACCAAATTAATGACCAAACAATCAGCTAAATATTACTTTAATTTCGACGATTGTTTGGTCATTAATGAACGCATGGCAATGGTTCATAACGAAGTCACAAAGGTAAATGTTCTAAGCAAAAAGGCTGTCTCAAGCCACAGCCGAAACCCAGTCACACTACAGCTGAGATGATTCTCGATACCATATTATCAACGGTAAGTCGACTTGTAATCGGATGCTGTCTGTCACCTTTCGTATCAGAACAGTAAGGCAGCCAATATTGTTGGTACAAGAAAAGCACTAAGAGAATATAATTGTCGAGTAGGCTTGGATTTGATAACGTTTTTTTATTTTAGATGACCTGGCAAGGTTTAATGCTTCCTTACTGGCTGTATCCCCTAAAGCCTAATCTTATTAGTTATTTTGTTAAATGTCGTTTTTTGTGAACTGGCGCCGAGCATATTCGTATAGGATTAAAAGCGCTACCATTGCGAAAATTCTATTATTTATTCAATAATGGTACTGGTTTACGATAGCTCGTATTATTTCTAGTGGCTCTCAGCTGGTCTCTTCGAACCTGAGGACTGCATGTTTTAATCACAATCCAGAACACCTTAACTCACACCATACATTCACCAAAACTTGATCAGGAGGCGGCCACATGTGCACTAGTTTAACTTATCTTGATACTGACGACCAACACTACTTTGCCCGAACGATGGACTTTCCAACAACGACACCTTGGCGGCCGATTTTTTTGCCACGGCACTATCAGTGGCCAACTGGCTTAGCGACTGAGCGAACAACCCAGTATGCCATTCTTGGTGGTGGCCGCCTGCCCAAGCATTTTAGTAGCTGTTTGATGGCCGATGGAATCAACGAAGCTGGTTTAACCTGTGCCGAACTATACTTGCCACACGCGGTCAACTACGCGACTGAATCAGTCTCCGGTCAAATCAACTTGACCCCGCAAGCTTTTATCAACTGGGTGTTAGGTGAACACGCGTCAGTCGCTGCCGTCATCGCCGACCTGCCCCGGATCAACCTCGTTGGAGCTTCCTGGGGCGACGACACTGGGGAGGTCTACCCCTTTCATTGGATCCTGAGTGATCGTCAGACCAGTGTGGTCATTGAACCCACTGGTGGCGCCTTGACTGCCCAACCGAATCCAGCTGGCGTGTTGACCAATACGCCAATCCTGGTTGACCATCAGCGTCGTTTGAATCGCTACTTAGGATTAAGCGGCACTCAAATCACCGCAGCAACTCAGCAGGCTGCCCAACAAGTCATTCAGGCGCAGCAGCCCCTACCGACTGGTCCGATTCCAACTGACCGCTTTATTCATATGGCGTTGCGGCGATTGGGAACGACACAACTTTCATCTGAGCAAGTGCCTGCGACTATTTTTCGTTGGCTGCAAGAAGTCAGCCTGCCGTACGATGCAAAGAGGCGCAATCTAATTAGTCATAATTACACCCATTATCGCTGCTTGATTCAGCTGGAGACCCGCACTTACCACTTCATTCCCCGCACAACTGGTCGTCAGCAAAACTTGACCTTAACGCCGGAGATGGCCGCGGATTGGCAAACACCGTATGTCTTTCCAGCGGACTGATTTTCGCCGATACGCTGTCTTCGCCTGTTTAAATTGAGCGCGATTCCAAGGCACGGTCTGGCGCACATATGACTATTTTAGTGGCTTTCATTTTAAGAATTTAATAAAAGAATATGACCATGCAAATAGATCCAGAGACCTTTTTGTGGGGATGCTGCAAAAAAATTTCAGTTAAAATATTTTGCCTCCAAAAATTATCAAATAAATTTTTGAAAACAGTTTAGGCTCCGCATTTATTGAGCGGATTTTTTCAATGCTCACTTTTTCTACCGGTTGACGGACCCTACTTGTATAAATTTAGTTATGTTCAATCAAAAAAAGCTCACTGACTTGCGATAATATTCTGCGTATAAATTTCATAAGTTCGTGACAAGCGATATTACCCATGTTACGTTTTGTATATGCTAAAAATGGGGGATACAAAATGAATTTCATCAATCATTGGGACAAGCAATTATTACCCATGTTCGCTTCTTTTAAAAAGCATAAAATTCTCAGTTGGACGATTTCTGTTCTGCTCATTATTGGTATCCTCTTAATTGGGGTGTCCGTCAAATCTAGCATGGAGATGACTAAGGCACGGGCAACACTTGAGGTAATGCTGAAAGAAAATCATGATGGCAATCAAATTCCAAGAAGCAAGCTAATTAAAGAAGAATCTGGTCCCTTCAGTGGCATTGTTTGGTATGACTATACTTTTTCAAACACGCACACATTAGCGGAGAGCAAGCGATATCTAAAAGCGACGGGACAATCTCATCAACAGGTCACGCTCGAAAATTGTCCAATCGTCTATCGCGTGATACTGCGACCACCAACCAAAACGTCCAAGCGATGGACGGGGCAAATTTTTTTGGATACTAATCAACAGCTCAGCGGCTCTGGCCGGTCGAGTTATGTTCAAGCTTTAAGTGCTAAATCTTTACGAGATTTGAATTGATGGCATGGTTACGTTGATTGCTTGAATAAGGAATCAGTACCGCAAAAACTCGATATAAGGCTAAAAAAACTAGTGGTTACAACATTCTTACTTGCCCGAATGTTGTGGCCACTAGTGTTTTTTTATTGATCATACTGCGTCATTGCTTGAGTCCTTCCAACCCAACCTGCGTAACTAAATCGCATCACCTGCTTAAGGTACTTCGAGCAATACCAACATGATGGACCAATTTGCTGATTGAGCTGGAAATAGACTATCCAATCAAGCTTCGTTGAGCGTCACCCGACTCATCGCCAGTAATGCCACTAGAGTAATCGCACTGCCGATGATAAATACGGTCGCAATACCGACATACCTGGTTATGACGCCGCCGAGTGCGATACCAATCGGCATTGAAATGTTCGTGCAAGACATCATCGCACCGTTCACCCGCCCTAATAATTCGCCGGGCGTTTTCAATTGGATCAAAGTGAATAGCGACACATTCACAAAGCCACCCGCCATGCCAATCACCATCATGGCAATCAAGGTGGTACCGATACTGTGCGTCAACACCATGAACGTCACCGCGACCGTCATCGTCGTCAAAGCCAGCAGTAACTTGGTCTTAAAAGTCGTTTTAACAAAATTGATCAGAATACTGCCAGCCACCACCCCAATGATGAACAGCGCTTGTGCCAAGCTATAGACGACGGCACTGGCATGTAAGGTTCCCCGCGTCCAGATGATATTCAGTCCTAGCACGGGACCAATCACCATATTCACGATTACGGCTAGTAAAATTAGCGTTCGCAACATCGGGTTATGATAGACGTAAGCTAAGCCAGCATACCAATCCCGGGTTTGCACCTGCTCGACGCTCACTTGTTCGGCGTGGCCCACCCGTTTATGTACAATCACGATACAACCTAGCGAGACCAAGAACGTCAGACCATTGATCAAAACGAAATCAGCTAGCGAGACGAACGCAACTAGACTACCGCCAGCTAACATCCCCACTAATTGGGCGCACACCTTAACGCCTTGATTCATACTATTGACGCGCTGTAATTGGTCAGCTGGGACAATTTGCGGAATTAATGCATTCTCAGCCGGATCAAAAACAGTTCCCAGAATTTTAGCGATAAACGCGACCCCCACCAGCGTCCAAATATTAAGTGCAAAGCCATAATACAAATAAGTGGCGACGCCCATTAGTATGGCTTGAAGCCCGTCAATCGTCATCATCACTTTGGTCTTAGGAAACCGATCGGCTAAATATCCCGTCAAGACATTCAGCACGACTAACGCATTGAATGTCCCAGAAATCAGGCCAATCGTCGTTGAATTATCAGTCAGTCGATACAGATACCACATAATCGCAATATCAAATAAATTATTACCGAATTGCGATGTCGACTCTCCAGCAAGGAGGACATAGATATTTTTCATTGAATCACTTCACTTTAGCTTTGAATTGTTGATGATGCTGTTCATTGAACTTGATCAGAAATGCGCCGAGGGGCTGAGGTGACAGGAAGGGTGAATAGTGCTATTTTAGCATGTAGTCACAATAAAATTAAATCGAATTCTAATCAAATTATAATATTAGCCACTTACCCATCTTTTTCCGTCTGTATATCACAACTGAATTTACTTTTCTTAACTCGCAGCTACTCACCCTGATTCCATTCTTTATAGACTTCAGATTGCTTGCGAGGTCCGACCGTGATATCAGTTGCGCGATTGGTTGGTCAACACTGCCATTATCACAAACAGCTCGCCATCGTCACCAACCAATATGATTGCGATTATAACTTGCTCGGCGGATATCGCCGCCTTGAAGGAATCGTTTGTCAGTTATCCAAAAATAGTCTCCTCGCACCTCCACATAGCGATAAGCGCAGCGCAAAAACGCCACGATGCGCGCCAATCTAGGCGGTATCGTGGCGTTCTGATCAATGACGGCGTTTCAAAAAATGCTCAAATTCTTGATTAATTGCTGCACGGACTTTTGGTTCATGCAAGTCGGCGTGTTCAGCATCCGTTCCACCCGTGACTTGGCTGACCACTTGTAAGTAGCCGAACAAGACTTGGCTGGGATCCAGATGGTACTGCTTGGCTAACGTGACCGCCAAGTCATAGCGGTCAGGACCTAATAAACTGGAATAATCCATCACTGTGTGCCTCCTTTCGCCTGCTCTAATTGATGACTCATCCGTAAATATGCGACAAAGTGAAAGATGATTCCGCTCGCCAGCAGAATCACCCCAAGCCAGACTGACCAGAACGTCGCAATGATTGCTAACGCGTAGATTGTTACACTACGCACCGGGTCCAGTTTGATTGCGGTATAGAAAGCCATGGAGACCCCCGGCTTTTTTAAGGCTTGATGGTGATGCAAATACGCATACATCAGGTAAAAGGTCGCAGAAATAAAGAGCGCGACCAAATCGTACACGATAAAAGCTGTCTGCATATCTTGGCGATTGCCAGTGGTTAACGCATCCGCCACTAACGACATCGGATAATCGATCAACGTAATGCTAAATAACATCAATAAGTTCAACATATTCAAATTACGGTCGATGCGTTGCAACATATTGAAATAATCATGGTGAAGCAGCCACAAAGTTCCGACGTAAAAATATGAAAAGACGTACGACAACATTAATGGCCACTGTGCCAGTATTGCTGGCAACAAGTGACCGGGCTGATAATTTGGAATATGAAATTCCAACACTAAGATGGTAATCAGAATCGCAAATATGCCATCGCTGAATGCCTGAAAACGGTCTGTTTTGATAACGTCACCCCCACAGCGTTTTAGGATATCATAACTCTGAATTAATTACTGTAATTAACTTTTCAAACTGGCGACAAAACCGCTAATCTCAGGACTGATATGGTAAGATTAGCGTAACAAAAAGTAATTGATGTGGGGGCGTCAAGACGAATGCGAAAATTATTGAAACCAAAATGGCTATTTTTATTTTTCTGGGGGATCGTGGTGTTAGCAAGTATTGTGATTTTGCCAAACATCACCACATTTGTGAATGAACAAACAACCATGCCACAAAATCAACGTACCACTGCCAAATACCAACAGCAATGGGGCCACGGACTAGCGGACACCCGTTCACTAACATTGGTCTTCAGCAATCCCAACGGTAAGTTGACGAAAGCGCAACACCGTCAAATCACCAAAGTGTTAGCGAAGTTGAATCGCAAAGCGGATACGTATGGGCTGGTGCAGCTCCGCATCGCGACTGGCATGACCAATGACCGCCAATTATTACGGTCCAACGATGGCTCGACCGAACTCGCTTTAGCGGCGGTCCAAACTTCTCGGGCCGACCTGCCGATCATTGCCAACCAACTAAACAACGCGATTGCTGCCGACGGGCTGACGACTAGTGTGACCAGTTCTGACCTGGTCTACCAGCAACACGTGTTACGGCAAGGACGCGCCTTACTGGTAGTCTATCTGATTGGGACGGTCATCACGCTGATGATACTCGGCCTGATTTTTAAGTCATTATTAGTGCCTTTATTAAACCTGGGCTGCCAGGCCGTCACCTTGATTACCACGGTCAGTTTCATTACCAACAGTCATTTGGCGTGGCACTGGCCACTCACGGCGAGTGCCTTGGGGCTAGCTGGGCTAGTCAGTCTGCTATTGACCCCGATTTTGACGTGGTCCTTCATGCGCGCATACTGGCGGTCGGCCGCGGATGAAACACCTGAAGCAGTTGGTCTCAAAATTTTAACGACCCACTATCGGCAATGGGGACTGACGATTATTCCGTTGATGCTGATCACCCTGATCGCACACTGAACAGCTTTCATCACGCTAGCCAGCGCCTGGACGATTGCGGTCGCCCTGATGATTACGCTACTCGCCGTTCCTACGCTGAATGATGCCTTTGTCGGTTGGCTGGGCGATAGCCTCTTTTGGCCTGGCACCAACGCTTGGCAACCACGGTCGCACAACCTATGGGGCCAGTTAAGTCGGTTTAGTCACTGGCAACCAGCCTTGGGAATTGTCGCCAGTGCGTTGTTGATTGTCCCGGGCATTCTCAGCGCCAATCAACAATTTGCGGACGATAATTTACGCCCCTGGCAGCAGGCCCAATTAACCAATGCAGAGCTCGGCCAACAACTGGTTCAAGCGCACTTTGGTACCGGTGCGACGGGGCCAATCACGATTACGCTACAAGGCACTCAGAACTTGACCAACCAACGCGCGCTCCAAACGATCGACCAGTTGACGCGTCAATTGACCGCGGTGCCAAACGTTAATCGTGTCATCTCAGTCACCCGCCCGACTGGCCAACCGATTGCTAGTTTTTACGTCAATAATCAATTGTCCGCCATCAATATTGATTTGGCGGGCAAACAAACCAGCGTGGCGCAACTGCAGCGAACACTGGCCAGTGATCAAAAAACGCTGAAACAAGCGGCAACAAGCAAGCACACTAAGTCCGTCGATCAACTCTCGGACCGCATCAATGATTTAGCCGATTTGAACGACCAATTAAATGACCAACTTAAAACAGTCAACAAACTGTTAACGCCGTCGACTGACGACGAACAACCGACCAAGCAGGCTGACTCTGAACAGCTACACCGCGCCTTGAGCAAGCTCGACCGCCTGACCAGCCGTACCACGACCGCACTCGACCACGTTGTCAGTGCCCAAACGGCCGTTGCGACCGAAGCTGGCCACGTCGATCAACACGTTCATCGCGTGACACAGTCGCTCAAGCAAACGACCGCACCGTTTAAAACGTTATTAGCGTCATTGACAGCCACCCACAGCTATTTGGAAAGCTTGGCTGACAGCGAAGTGGGCCACAGTTTCTACCTCCCCGCTAACGCCGCCACCAACCAAGCTTACCAGAACAGCTTGTTTACTAACGTTAGCAGCGATTCTAACATGACCCAACTGACCGTGCTCCTCAAAACAGCACCGGGTGACCAAGCCAGTCGGCAGACGTTGCGCCAGCTTGAAGCGGTGACTCACGCTAGTTTGTTGGCGACACCGCTTAAAGCTTCAAAAATCACAACAACGGGCATTACCGCGCAACAACAGGCCCGCCATCAGTTGGTCAGCCAACACGCGCTAAAATGGACTGTCGGCGTCGCGGGAATTCTAGTCATCGCCCTCTGGTTGGGCTTACGCTCGTTCCTACTGAGCGCCCTGGTGACCGGTGGTTTAGCTGCATTGGCTATCAGTAGTTGGGGCTGGACCCAGCTAATCATGACCCAGTGGCAACATGCCGGATTGTTAAGCAGCGCCGTCTTCCTCAGTAGCCTGGTGATCCTAGCGCTGCATTGGCTGACAGTCACCTTGATGGCGGTCGACCGTCAAAATTGGTTCCACCACTTTGATGCCCAGCGGTTACAGACCCACTTCTATGCTTGTGGACAACTCGTCTGGCCGGTCACGCTGCTGGAATGCGGCTACCTGTTGCCACTCTGGTTGACCGCTGCGCCTAATCTAAAAGGGCTTGCGCTGATGAGCCTGATTGGGATTGGCCTCAGTAATCTAATTGTGCCGGCGACACTGCCGGGCCTAATTCGTTGGACCGTCAGTTTTCCACGGTGGTCGCAACTACTGAAACGCCGCTCAGCGTGATGTGATGACACGACTACTCAGTACTGAATACTAATGATCAAGCTAGTTAAAGGCCGTTCTAAGTTGACTGTGTGTCGCTTAGAACGGCCTTCTAAGGTTACGATATTCTCAATTTGATGTCCACATTATCGCCGGCGCCACCAGTGATACCCCAACCACAATACGAGGCTACCGACCATGACCCCGCCAATTAACGTGACATTATAGGCGCGCCGTTTGATTCGATATGGTTGCGAGGTAATCGAATTCGGATGATCATGCTGAAAGTGGCCGATTCGTGCTGAAAACACTGGATCGCCAGTTCGCCTGTTCATCAGCTCAGTTGGCGTTACAGTACTAACTTGTTGTGAGACCGTTGCGATAAGCACAGTTGCCCGCGACTGAATGGTCGGTTGTTGCCGGGCGTGCGCCATCTTCCACTGACTCACACCACCAATTAGTATCATAATACCAATAATGACTAGGATTTTTAGCCACCATCGCGTCCGTTCTCCCCGCATGCGCAACGCCCCCATAATTGTGCCGATTTCTAATGATATTTCAGACCATACACGCTCCGAATGATTTTGGCACCCCAACGGATTCGTTGCGTCAACATCTAAACGAATGTCGTCCAGCAATTTCTAACGCCATATCTTAGGCGTTCAAAAAAGAACCCCAGCGCACTTGCTGGAGTTCCGTGTAAAACAACTCAATTGGATCTCTCATCCATCATGATGACTGACGCAATTTAGCCGTGCCGACGCCGCAGATAAACGACACCAGTTCCGGCCATCAACAAGCCGAGCAAGCCAGCGAGCATCATCAATAATGACGTTGGCGTTTCAGACGTTTGCGGGAGTCCCGCTCCGTGGCCTGCGCCAGCACCAGTGGTCCCCGTTCCTGCAGTCGTACCGTTCAAACCGGTTCCTGAGGCTAACGTCCCTGAACCATTTGAGGTAGTCACGCCTTGACTGGCAGATGGGTTACCAGCTCCCGGCAAACTTGGTGCTGGTACACCAGGCTGGCTAGGATTGGTTGGTAACGTTCCACTTGGTTGACTTGGTGTGGTGGTTCCAGGCACGCCTGGTTGACTCGGTGTGCTTGGGCCAGTGGTACCAGGCTGACTTGGTTGACCTGGTTCGGTCGTCCCGGGTTTACTTGGTTGACTTGGCTCAGTTGTTCCGGGTTTACTTGGTTGACCTGGTTGGCCCGGTTCAGTTGTTCCGGGTTTGCTTGGTTTGCCGGGTTCTTCGGGCTGTCCGGGTTCAGTTGTTCCGGGTTTGCTTGGTTTGCCGGGTTCTTCGGGCTGTCCGGGTTCAGTCGTCCCTGGTTCGCTTGGTTTGCCTGGTTCTTCGGGCTGTCCGGGTTCAGTTGTTCCTGGTTCACTTGGTTTGCCCGGTTCTTCTGGTTGGCCTGGTTCAGTCGTCCCTGGTTCGCTTGGTTTGCCTGGTTCTTCGGGCTGTCCTGGTTCAGTCGTTCCTGGTTCACTTGGTTTGCCCGGTTCTTCTGGTTGTCCTGGTTCAGTCGTCCCTGGTTCACTTGGTTTGCCTGGTTCTTCTGGTTGTCCGGGTTCAGTTGTTCCTGGTTCACTTGGTTTGCCTGGTTCTTCTGGTTGCCCGGGTTCACCTGGCTGACTTGGATTCGTGACTGGTTCATCAGTCGCGGAAACGGTCACCGCCGCGGTTTAACCGGCTTTGATCGTAAACGGCAATGGCGTTGCATTCAATTCATAGCCCGTTGGTGCAGCAGTTTCAACAAACTGGTAGTCGCCAGCTGTTAAACCGGTCACAGCCAATTGACCAGCCGCGTCGGTCTTCAAGTTGGATTGCAACACTTTACCATTAGCATCCCGTAGTTCGTAGACTGCGCCTGCTAAAACTTTCTTAGTCGTCGCATCCGTCTTCGTCAGCGTGACATCACCAGTCGCTGGTACGACCGGCATCTTCTGATCATCTTGACTCACTTCAATCGAAATCAGCGTTTTCGGTGTTCCCAAGGTAAAGGTCAATGGCTTGATGTTCAGCTCATAGCCTTCTGGGGCCTTAGTTTCAACGAATTGATAGTTTCCTGCTGCCAATTTTTCGACAATCAGCTGACCATTGGCATCCGTTGTTAAGCCGGATTGCAACACTTTGCCAGTGCTATCTTGGAGGTCATAAGTGGCACTAGCTAGCACGGCCTGTGTATCGGCATCATGCTTGGTTAACCGGACACTATAATCCTGCTGAGCGCTTCCGTTGCCACCAAACACAATATCGGCATCTGTCGCCACATCCAAACCATTCAAGGAAGCGGTATTATGCCAAACATTGCCAGCAGCGGAATCAACATTTTCTGGTTTCGTCCGATAATTCAGGACGAGCTTACTGGTTACATTCGTAAATGAAAATGTGATGATATTGCCATCAACCGCAACCGTTGGCGTCACTGTCCGACCAGGTACTTCCATCCCGTTCACGACATTGACCAAATACGCTTGAACGGTATCTGGTAAAAAGGTTTGGTTCGGTCCTAACGTATCCGTGATGACAATAGTCGGGTTATTCCCAGGTTGAACGGTGATATGCCAGAACAGCGTGGTCGGTGAACCTGCTTCATCCGACGTAAATATCGATCCACTCTTAGCAATGCTCCGTTCATCTCCCGAAATCGTTGAATTACCATTTGCGTTAATCGTTAACGTCCCGTGCCGATTCTGCAACCCACTGATTCGATCATTGAACGTGATGGTCCCCGTGGGATCTCCAGCCTTATACGTGAACGTTCCAATAGTTGCCCCATCGGCATCCACCACTGGAAAACTGACGTTGTTTTGAACCTTGACGTTAGCTGGAATACCTACCGTAACGGTATCACCGGCGTTCAAAACTTCAGAATCTGGAATCTGCCAATTATAGGTCACTTGATATGACGTGGTCGTATTCAACAAACTGGACGGTGGCATCAACTGACCGTTCTTATCATATACTTGAGCACTATTGGCATCGAGACCGCTGACACTTATTTCCTTGGCATGCGCCGTAGACCCCAACACAAATAACGTCAAAATTGCCATCAACACACTTAACAAAAAACCTATTCGCTTTTTTCGCATATGCTCCTCCCCCATTCAAAAAAAGCCAAACAACCTAACTTTTCCAGCCTAACCATCGGATGATAGCGGCCGAACGCCGGTCAGTCTTTTGCGCTAATCGGTTCCATATGTACAATACTGCAACTCACTAGATAGAGACGACTAATAACTTTCATTTGCCAACTAACTGAACAAACTGAATTCGCTTTCTTGCCCTGATTAAACGCATCATCCCTACACAAAAACCAGAAGCTTACTTGCCGCACTCAAAATATAATCAGCTATACGTTGTGCCAGTTCTTATTTAGCATTAAAGATGATTAAAACGTGCCGGCTCTTGAGTTCAAAAGCAGCCAGCTGAGGCCCGCTGGAAACAAAACGAATTAGCGTAAACCTGATTTGATAGCTGCGTCCTACACCGGCCTCCAGGAATTTCTGACAACGCTGGAACGCGATGGACACAGATTTAAGCCGACAGCCCACGTCTTAAATACTGGTCTTCCACTAACCAAGCACACAACGCTTGCTAAGTGGAATTTCATCGCTGAGCATTGTCAGAAACACCTTCCAGCCGGGGATGGTATTTGAAAGGAGAACATGTGCGGACTCAACTTTTTGTTGAATTAGTCGTTGATTCATAGTAGACAGTCATTTTGGTTATGAACTGTAAGATTAGTTTCAGGTAAAAGCAATCATACTCACGTTTTAATCATAGGAGCCAGCAGTATTCCTGAATATTATCAGAACTTTCTCTACTCGCTTAAGATGACGAAGCTTGAATACCAAACGAAGCCAAATTCTATGCACTAATTTCAAGGATAGTGGCTCTGAAATTAATGTATAATCTTAAAACCATCGTATCAGTATTCAAATGGGACAAGTTTTCAAGCTCAATAGATCATCACCGATTCTGATTTTTAAGGCCAGTCTCCTAGTAGTCGATGGCCAAATGTACCTAGATAGGCGGCCATTTATCTGCCATTCGAGCGGCTTCCCGACTGGAGGGGCTGGCTGACAATGCTCAAGGGCGAAATTTTTCTTGTCCGGGCGGTCTTCCCGGGCTAGAAGAAGACTCGTATTTGAAATTGCGCAGTGGGTTTCTGCGTGAGTTCAAATCGATGTCCGCCCTGTTCCAGCGTTGTCAGCAAGCCCCGGAAGTCGGACTAGGGCGCGCATCAGCTGACGAACAGAAATCTAAACTGGCACGTTTTAATCATGATTCATGACATATTACCTAGCACAATGCGTAATTAGCTTAAAAACGCAAAAAAACACCACGTCGCCGGTCAGTCGTAACCGGGTCGCAGTGCTTGAGATGTCTTGAATTCAGGATGCAGTTGACTTGTCAGTTAATTGGCAGGCGTCAATACTTTCACCATATTTTTATGACGCAAGCCGGCTTCCATAAATGGCGCGCCCGTTGGTTGATAGCCCAACTCAGCATAAAAACTCTGGGCCGTGACTTGTGCCCCTAACACCAGCTGTTGGTAGCCCTTCGCAGCCTCATCGACCGCAATTTGGTTTAAGAGCTGGCGTGCATACCCGTGGCCGCGTGCGGCCTTTAACGTGGCGACACGCTGAATATGGCCCGTCGTAGGATCGTTGGGCGTCACCCGTGCGGTGGCCACTGGCTTGCCCGTGTCATCATAACCAACATAGTGCCAAGTTGCTGGCGTAACCGTATCAATTTCCAAGGCCTCATCAATGTGTTGTTCTTGAACGAAGACCGCCCGTCGAATTGCGATGGCATCCGCATAAACGTCTGAGTCAATCTGATTACTCGTCTTGATTTTCATCTTATCGCCACTTTCCTTCTCAAATACTTTTGAGAATACGCGTTTATGGTATCGTCGTCAAATGTCGGTTCGAGCACAACACTAGTTTCGTTTGAAAACTCGTATTCTTAGCTTGTTTAATGTGCACCCTAGATTGTACAAGCCGGCTGAAATTAACGCATTCTTAAAATTGTTAGCGATTACGGAACTAGATGTTATGTTAAAATGATTTGATGACTGTTTATCGCGTCATATCCAAATTTGTTAAAAATGAGGTCTTTATCGATGTTTACCAAATTTCGCCAATACGTTAATACGCGAATTGGATTCTTTTGGCTACTAGTCTTTCTATTCTGGGCCAAAACGATTTATGCGTACTTAACTGAATTTGCGCTCGGCGTTGCGGATCCCTTGCAAGCGTTCTTAATGCTTGTCAATCCAATTGCAACGACGGTCTTCTTGTTTAGTCTGGCGTTCTACATTCGTAAAACCGGTGTATATTACTATATTTTGCTATTCATTGATGCATTGGACACCATTTTACTATATGCCAATGTCATCTATCACCGTGAGTTCACAGATTTCATGACTGTGAGCACGATCACCGGCGTCTCCAAGGTCAGTCAAGGGCTGACCGGCTCCTCATTAGCCTTAGCTAACTGGGGCGACGTGCTTTACTGGGCAGACATTGTCATCATCTTAGGTTTGGTGATTCTTCATCGCATTAAACAAGATCAGCGTCCGATTAAGAAGCACACCGCGTTTGCCTATACGTCTGCCGCGATCGCGGGCTTTGGGCTCAACTTAACACTCGCTGAATCCAACCGTCCCCAGTTATTGACCAGAACTTTTGACCGCACCTACATCGTCAAATACCTGGGACTCGACTCTTTCACGGTCTACGACGGCATCAAGGATGAACAAACGAACCATCAACGGGCCAGTGCGAAGAAATCCGAGCTGGACACCGTTAAGGATTATACGGAATCGCATTACGCCGCCCCAAATGCCAAAATGTACGGGATCGCTAAGGGTCGTAATGTGATCGTGATTCATCTGGAAAGTTTCCAACAATTTTTAATTGGTCAAAAAATCAATGGTAAGGAAGTCACGCCATTCCTCAATAAGCTGTATCACAGTCAATCAACTTACAGCTTTAAGAACTTCTTCCATGAAGTCGGTCAAGGGAAGACTTCCGATGCCGAAAACATGCTCGAAACGAGTACCTATGGCCTTTCAACGGGTTCATTGTTCTCACAATTAGGTTCAGACAACACGTTTCAGGCAGCGCCCGCGATTTTAAATCAACGGGCCAACTACTCTTCCGCGGTCTTCCACGGAAACGTCGCTAGCTTCTGGAATCGAAATAACACATACAAGAACATGGGCTATCAATACTTCTTTGATGCCAGTTATTTCGATACGACCGGTGATAAATCAACCGGTTATGGGCTAAAAGATAAGTTGCTATTCAAGGATTCCGTCAAGTACCTTGAACGACTCCAGCAACCGTTCTATGTCAAATATATCACCGTCACGAACCACTTCCCGTTCTCACTAGATAGTGAAGATACGACCTTCAAGACGACTGATACGAGTGACTCGGCCATCAATGGTTATTTCCAGACGGCGCATTATTTGGACCAATCGGTGAAGGAATTTTATACCTACCTCAAAAAGGCTGGTTTACTCAAGAATTCCATGATTGTTTTATATGGTGACCACTACGGCCTATCTAACAGTGAAAATTCAACGTTGGCGCCAATTCTTGGTAAATCGGCGGATGACTGGACGTCCTTTGACAGTGCCCAACTCCAACGGGTACCGTTCATGATCAACATTCCAGGCATCAAGAGTGGTAAGGTCGAATCGACTTATGGTGGTGAAATCGATGTTCTGCCAACGATTCTGCACTTGCTCGGGATTTCCAGCAAACGCTACATTCAGTTTGGGACCGACCTCTTCTCCAAGCAGCATGACAGTACGGTCGTCTTCCGGAATCGCGACTTCGTGACACCGAAGTACACCGTTCTCAGTGGTAAAATTTACGATAACGCCACTGGTAAACAAGTCGAAGATGATGAAAGTGTTCAGAAGAAAGTCGACAAGGATCAAAAGAAAGTCGACAAAGAACTGAGTCTTTCCGATTCACTCAATAACAAGAACTTATTGCGCTTCTACACACCGAAGAACTTTAAGAAAGTCGATGCGTCGAAGTACAACTACGCTGACGGGCTTGAAAAAGAAATCGACATTCAAAACAAGTTGGCTGGCAAATCAACGAGTTTGTACTCGAAGAACGGCAACAAGTCAACGGTCGATCTGTACAAGACGGATGCCCCAGAAGCGTCGCATAAGAAGACTGATTCAACTCGGATCAAGATTACCAATCCGGACGATACGGACAGTACGACGAGTTCTAGCAGCTCTAAATAATTGATTTGTAACAACGATATCCTGGTTAAGGGGTGCTCAACTGAGACCCTTAACTAGGATTTTTTGTTCCCACCGCAAGCCGATTGCCTGTCGTGACCGGTTTCATGATAGAATAGAATAAATTATATCCACTGACTAGCTGGGACGACCTGGCAATGGTCAACTTATTTTGAGAAGCGTGATGGTCGTCATCACGTGAAGGGGGCAATGCGCATGGGCGCTTGGCGTTTCTGGTGGGATAGTACCCGCCGTTTTTATAAAAATTGGGGAAGTTACGTGGCACTGATTTTCAGTACCAATCTGGTCATTAGTTATCTAGCAGTGCCCTTCTTCAATTGGCTTCTGGAAATGCTGCTGAAATGGCAAGGAGTCAGTTATGTCTCCTACACCAATGTCTTAAGCATCATTATTCGCACACCGATTGCAGCACTCGGCATGTTGGCCATTTTATTAGCCATCATTATTTTGATCTACTGGCAATTTGCCTTTTTATTACTGGGGATCATTAACATCTTCCGGGGACGCCCGCAAACGATTCGGCAAGTCTTACGGACAACGGTCACCAGTTTGACGCTGACCTCACCAAGCACCTTTCTGTTCTTTATCGGCTACTTCATTGTCATTCTGCCATTTGGGAGCTTCATTTTTACCACGCCCCTACTGAACAAGGCGCGTATTCCGGCCTTCATCGTCAGTTACTTGCTCGAGAATCCTTGGATGGCGCTGGGGCTTGCAGGCTTCCACTTGATTGCTGGGTATCTCGGGATCCGTTTAATCAGCTTATTGCCGCTCATGATCATCGACAGATTACCATGGAAGACTGCAGTTAAGCGCAGTTGGCAACAAACCAAGCACCGAACACTGCGGTACCTCTGGACGATGCTAGTAACCCTGTTTATGATTCTAGTCGCGGTCACCCTAATTTATATGCTGATTTACCTCGCGCAATTAGGATTTGATAAGACTGGAATTGCGATGGCCGCTGCGACGGTCAACTTGTTCATTATGGAAGCCATCACAGAAGTCATTATTTGCTACACGACCGCTGTTTTCATGATGCTGATCATCGTTTGTTACCGCCAAGATTTCACTCTACTTCGGCAAGCACCGCAACACTTTAACGAAGCACCGCGCCTAAAACGGTGGACCCGAGCCAGCGTGGCGATTGGGATTCTACTGGCGACTAGTCTACTCGTCGCGGTCAACCTCGTTTATTTAAACGGATTAGTCATCACCAAACCCATCATCATTTCTCACCGTGGGGTCGATGATGGCAATGGCGTTCAGAACACGATTCCGGCGCTCATCAAGACTAGTAAGGAACATCCTGATTACGTTGAGATGGATATTCAAGTCACCAAGGATCACCAGTTTGTCGTCATGCATGATCCGACC
This sequence comes from Lactiplantibacillus sp. 30.2.29, assembly GCF_018991255.1. Classification (NCBI taxonomy): domain Bacteria; kingdom Bacillati; phylum Bacillota; class Bacilli; order Lactobacillales; family Lactobacillaceae; genus Lactiplantibacillus; species Lactiplantibacillus sp. 30.2.29. Next base: position 73,031 of record NZ_JAGYGU010000002.1, read on the forward strand.
CTGAAAGCACTGGCTGGTATCAACAAGAAACCGAGCCAATTGACGCTAAAGCAGCTCGAAAAAATCACGGTGCGTGAAAATGGGCATCAAGCTAAAATTCCAAGTTTCGATGCTTACTTGAAGGCCGCCCGGCAACACCATCAGAAATTATTAGTCGAAATCAAGACCAGTTCCGCTTACACGTCTGCTGATACCAAACGGTTCATCAAGCGATATGGGGCAACACTGCTGGCACATCACGACCAGGTACACACGCTGAGCTACAAAGTGATGCGCGACTTGAAGCGGCTCGACTCACAACAGTTCGTCAGTTACATTTTGCCGTATAACTTGACCTTCCCGCATACGGACGCCAACGGATACACCATGGAAGTCACCACGCTCAACGACCAATTTGTCGATAAGGCCGACCGCAATCACAAGACGGTCTACGCCTGGGATATCGACGACACTGACCAAATGGACCGAATGATGTTCATGGGCGTAACGGGCATCATCACTGACAACCTGAAAGAAATGCAACAGGAAGCCAAGAGTAACACCGACCATCCGAGCTACGCCAAGCTACTCTTGACCTTCATGAATGAATTAAGCTTGACTAGTAATGAATAAGTTCGATTAACGGTTGGACATTGACTTGGCACACAATCGTGCGCGTTATTGTTAAGCATGAAAAATGATTGAATCATACCAATTGTTTGGCTTACTGTTCGTCTGCCGGTGATCGTCTTAGTCCGACTTCCGGGGCCGGCTGACAATTGCTGGAACGTAAGCCGACGTCGATTTGAACTCACGCAGAAACCCACCGCGCAATTTCAAATACGAGTCTTATTCTAAGCCGGAAGAAGACCACTTCCAGCTAAGAATAATTTGGCTACTGAGCATTGTCAGCCGGCCCCTACAGTCGGGAACCCACTCGAATGGCGGATAAACGGCCACCTACCTGGGTACAATTGATCACTGAATATTTTGCGACTGGTCCTTCAGGCAAACTTTTTTGAATCAGTATTTATGATGATTTATGGTATTCAAATGCTGACAAGCTTTCCTAAAGGTTAGTGTCTAATTCAATAGTAGAGGCTTACAATCAGACGATAAAATTGCCGTTTGCACAGGGTTTAAGGCTTTACCGAGAGCTGACTCTGCCAATATTCTACGATACTGATGGTTCACTGCCTGATAATATGGACAAAGCGGCTTAATATTATCGGTAGCTAGCCTGACATTTGACCGTCAAAATAACTGGTTACCAAGAACTAACGACTAGTTTATTTAAGGTTGAGTCCACACATGTCCGCCTTTCGAATACCATCCCCGGCTGGAAGGTGTTTCTGACAATGCTCAGCGATGAAATTCCACTTAGCAAGCGTTGTGTGCTTGGTTAGTGGAAGACCAGTATTTAAGACGTGGGTTGTCGGCTTAAATCTGTGTCCATCGCGTTCCAGCGTTGTCAGAAATTCCTGGAGGCCGGTGTAGGACGCAGCTATCAAATCAGGTTTACGGCTAATTCGTTTTGTTTCCAGCGGGTCTCAGCTGGTAGCTTTTGAACTTAAGAACTGTCACGTTTTAATCATCATTCATACCAAATGAGCGTAGACGCCTACTTTCTGTCAAAAGCTGGCTGAACACTTTTGTCCAATTGCATCTTCATTAAAGGATATAAATAGCGGCAATCGGTAATCATTAAATTGATTATCGATTGCCGCTATTTCACTTCTCAAGCGTTGATTAATTACATTTTTTCAAACAACGTCGTACTGTGCAGTGGGCTGCGCCGTTCTGGGTATAACGTCATCATCAGTTGATTGACTGCGTTCGGTGCTTCACCAAAGCCACTCGCAATCAAGCCAAGTTTGCCCGGATAAGTGACTGTATCACCAATCGCCGCAATGCCCGGAATATCCGTCTTCATTTCAGTGTCGACCGTAATCAGCCGGTGAGCCATCGTTGGCGTGACGTGCCAGTTGCGAATCACCTTGTTATCCGCAATAAAGCCATAGTTGACGATCAAATCATCAACTGCTAACGTCTCTTCAGCCGTACCGCGAACTTCCTTCATCGTCAATTGTAATTGCCCGTTGTTGAGTTCCGCCAGTTGTTTGATGAGAAATGGCGTCTTGATTTGAACGGACGAGGCCTTCAATAGGTCGACGTTATGTTCCATTCCGCGAAAACGGTCGCGGCGATGCATAATGTAGACTTGCTTGGCAACTGGTTCCAACATCAATGCCATATCAATGGCCGAATCGCCACCCCCGGCAACTAAAACAGTCTGGTCCTTGAACCGGTCAACACTTGGAATATGATAGAATAATTGCTTGTTTTCAAACGTCGCCGCGTTATCAACGGCCAATCGGCGGGGTTCGAATGCCCCGCTCCCAGTGGCGACAATAATTGCTTTGGTATGTGACTGTTCACCATTTGCGGTCGTCACCGTAAAGTCTCCCATGGCCCCCGTCACATCCGTAACCGGGCAAGCCAACCGGACATCAATTGGAAATTGGTCCAGTTGTTTGGCCAATTGGGCGACCAACTCACGCCCCTTAATTGCCGGATAGCCGGCAACATCATGAATCATTTTTTCAGGATAGAGTGCCTGAACCTGTCCACCTAATTCGGGCAGACTTTCTAATAATTGGACGCGGGCGTTCCGCATACCGGCATAAAAAGCCGCAAACATCCCCACGGGTCCGCCACCAATAATTGTTAAATCGTAATCTGAACTCATCGTTTCCCAGCTCTCTTGTATGTAGATTTGTTGCTTCTAATTCTAGTGGATTCTGGGAGGGTTTGCAAAACCAAATTTGTCGATTTGTCTTAAATTAGGCTCAGATTGCTAGTATGACGCGAAAAACGTTTTGTCGCGGTGCATGCCCCCAATCCATCGCCATATCGGCTTAGGTTGCGGTGTTGCACAAAGTTTTATTATACTCCCCCGCCCAACGCTACCGGTGCGTAAAAGCTTGCTAACAGATGCCGGTACAAGTTGCGTCATCTTCATTCACGCACTGATTCAACTTTATCCGCATAGTCAAAGCAGACAGACTATAATAGAAGCTGAAAGCAAGGTGGGAAACATGCGGCACAACAAAATCATTAAAATTATGGCGGTCATCAGCGCGACTCTGATCGTCTGCTTAGGAACTTATTGGCAACACCGACTCATGCCACTAAAAAAAGTCCAGGTCAATCAAACGTCGATTCCAACGATTTTCGTGGGCGGCGACTACGCCCGGGCCTTCTCGACGGCGGGCTTTGTCCACCGTTTGACCGCGGCACACCTGATGACTAAAGGCCTGATCGTCCATGTCAGTCAATCTGGACACGTTAGCGTGCAGCAGTTTGCCCCACTGAAAGCTAATCCTACGATCCAAGTGATTTTCGCGGATAACCACCATGCGAAACGACAAGCCCGCCAGTTTGCGACCGTCATTGCAATTTTGGCTAAACGTTATCACGTCACCCGCTACAATGCGGTCGGCCACTCGTCTGGCGGCAACATTATTTTTGACTACCTGACAGCAAACATTGACCACCCCGCCAAGATCAACAAGTTTGTCACGATTGGCTCGACTTATCCGGGAGTGACTCGCAAAACAATACAACAACTGCCGACCCGTTTTCCAGTCCTGAACATCGGCGATCAAATCTGGCAGACAACTGGCGATGGCGGCGTCAAACTGGATGATGTTTTAAAATTCAGTCAGCAACTCCGCGCAGCCGGTTGGCACCCACAAACGACCATCATCCACGGCAGTCCGCTAACCGCCGAACACTCGATGTTGCATATCAACCCGCAAGTTGACTTGCGCCTCATCCAGTTCCTATATGGCGTCATCAATTGAGAACCTACCAAACAGTCCTAGTCTCGACCGGCTTGATTTACCGCTATCCACAGGCAATCAAGCCGGTTTAGTCATGATGGTTAGTAAACTCGACGAACAACACCTAAGCGTACTATTAAATTGTACAACAGTGGTAAACTATGGGTAATTTAATAGCAGGGGGTGTTTACCATGCGCAAAAGGTGGCAATGGTTGTTATTAGCTCTAACGGGACTCTTCTTATTGATGTTTAGTCCCCCATTGATCAGTCAAGCGCGAGAAGTGATTGAAGCGACTGGTAATGATGTAAATAGTGCAGTTATCAAAGATAGCGCAGGCAACGTGATTTCGCATGATGCGCAATTGCCTGCCGATGCAGACTATACCGTCAATTATAAATGGCGTATTCCAGACAATGTTAAGATTACGGCCGGCGATACCATGACGTTCCAGGTTCCAGCCAACGTCACGATTCCAGCCGATGACTCGTTTCCAATGACCGGGACCATTGCGGGTTCTAGTGGTAACTTCTTCATTGCAGCTGGCTCCCATACCGGGGTCGTGACCTTCAATAAGATCTACCAATACGCAACAGTCAACCGTTCTGGATACGTTCAACTGGATGTTAAAGGGACTGTCCCAGAACATCCCGGAAACTTATCGCCAATTTTGTTAGATAAAACGGCAGCCTGGGAAGACCCGGCCGATCCGTACCATATCATTTGGACCGTCCACGTCTTACCAAACGAGAACGAACTGGCCGATCCCAGCTTCGTTGACACTTTAGGACCCGACCAAACGTTTGTCGCCGGTAGCGCTGTGCTACACGATGCAACTGGTAATGCAATTCCAGTCACCGCAACGACAAACGGTAATCAGGTCACGTTTAACGCCAGTGGTAACTATGTGACTGAGCTGACGCTGACTTATAAGACGCAAATCGACCCGAAATCCGAAACCGCTGTCTTTACTAATGATATTGAATACACGGATAAAAATGGTAACCGTGGTTCAGCTGATTCGAGTATCGATAAGCCTAAGGTCGATGTTCCGGAGAATCCTGGGGTAACTGAGCCTAATAATCCGGACGAGAATGAATCGTCAGAAGAACCTGGTGTGACTGAGCCTGAAAAACCGGGTACCTCCACGCCGGAAGAACCCGGTGTCACGGAACCTGAAAAGCCTGGCACTTCTACGCCGGAAGAACCTGGTGTCACGGAACCGGAAAAACCAGGGACCTCTACTCCTGAAGAACCGGGCGTCACTGAACCAGAAAAACCTGGGACCTCTACGCCGGAAGAACCTGGTGTCACGGAACCTGAAAAGCCTGGCACTTCTACGCCGGAAGAACCTGGTGTCACGGAACCTGAAAAGCCTGGCACTTCTACGCCGGAAGAACCTGGTGTCACGGAACCTGAAAAGCCTGGCACTTCCACTCCAGAAGAGCCTGGTGTGACTGAACCTGAGAAACCGGGCACTTCAACTCCAGAAGAACCTGGTGTCACGGAACCTGAAAAGCCTGGCACTTCTACGCCGGAAGAACCTGGTGTCACGGAACCTGAGAAACCGGGCACTTCAACTCCAGAAGAACCTGGTGTCACGGAACCAGAAAAGCCTGGCACTTCTACGCCGGAAAAACCTGGCGTGACTGAACCGGAAAAGCCAGGTGTCACTCAGCCCGAAAAGCCTAGCGTCACCACGCCAGAACGGCCTAACGGGGAAACGCCGTCGAAGCCGAGCGTGACGGCACCAAATACTTCTAAGCCAAGTCAGCCAGGCGCTGGTGCAGCCAATACACCATCCGTCTCTGGTCAGCCAACCGTCGACAATGGCGGTGCTGGTAACAATTCCGCTGCTGGACCAAGTACCCTTGCTAGCGCACCGTTTTACCGTTCACCGCTAGCATCGTCCACGAACGTGCCACTGACAACGACACAATCGGCTGGCGCTTTACCAGCCACTGCCGCAGCGGCATTCGCCGGTTCCACAACGGCGCGGCACTTGCCACAAACTAATGAACGTTCCAGCTCGTGGTTGATCTTACTCGGATTAGTCATCTTGTTAGCCGTTCTTAGTTACGTTTTTCTTCGTCGTCAACCACATCATCGCTCCTAACTCATGTATTTAAGTTCTAAAACGAGCCGTTCAAGTCCAACCTCAGTTAACGCTGAAATGGCTTGAACGGCCCGTTCTTTGTGTTACTTATTCATCCGCGATACGTGCTAAGTTGCCTTAACATAAGCAGCATCATGCTACCCAGTACGGCATCGATTGCAATCATTAATCCGTTTCGCGGTCTAATTGCTCCAAGGCGGTCTTTAACTGTGCCTGGGCCGATTTATCTAATGACGGATACGCTAATGGTAATTCAGCAAGTCGCTGATTAATGATTTCAGACACGCACAGCCGTGAATACCACTTGCTGTCTGACGGAATGACGTACCATGGCGTCTCCTTGGTGGCCGTCTGCGTAATCGCGTCATCATAAGCTTGCTGATAGTCATCCCAATACTGCCGTTCTTGAATATCGGCAGCGGAAAACTTCCAATTATGACTTGGAATCTCAATGCGGCGAATAAACCGCTGCTTTTGTTCCGCTTTCGACATGTGCAAGAAGAACTTCAAAACTAAGTAGCCGTTATGTTGGAGATAATCTTCAAAGTACCGTAAATCACCGAAGCGCCGTTCAAAAAACGCGTCGTCGACTTGCTTTTTATAGGCAATTTCACCGATATGTTCGTTGACGATAATCTCAGGATGAACACGGCTCACCAGCACGTCTTCATAATACGACCGGTTAAAAATCCCAATCATCCCGCGCTTGGGGACCCGCTCGTGAATCCGCCACAGATAGTCATGGGCGATTTCTTTACTCGTCGGCTGTTTGAATGACGTGACCTCACAGCCCTGCGGATTAACCCCGCTCATGATGTGGCGAATCATACTATCTTTGCCCGCAGCATCCATCGCTTGAAAAATAATCAGGACGCCAAACCGGTCTTGGGCATACAATTTACCCTGCAGCTCGGTCAGTTGCTTGATATTCTTGGCAATCTGATTCTTGATGACCTTTTCATCCTCAAACTCCGGGTCGACCGTCGTCGCTAATTTGGTCAATCCGAGCTTCTGCTTACCGGTATAGCGATAATGCTTTTCAAAATTCACGTCGCATCCGCCTCCCCGTTTAGCGGTAATCTACTAATGTCGACAATGGTTGATGGTCTGCCATTTTACCCGCAACGGCCGCCTTGCCAATTGACACCAGCAATAGCGGCTGATAGCGCTGGGCATCTAAGTTTAAAATCTTAGTGAACCCGGCGGCATCAAAACCAGTCATCGGATTGGTATCGTAGCCATGGTCCTTGGCGACCAGCATGAATTGCATCGCGATCAACCCGGTATCTAAGGCCCCAATCGTATCTGAATGTTGAGCTGGTGCGTCCCCTTGTCCCGGTTGAAACGCGGGCGTTTGATGCTGATTTTCGCGATCCAAGACGAATAACACGACCGCACTAGATGTGGTCAATTGACTGGTATTCCCAGTGGCTGCACATAACTGTTCGCGGAGTTGCGCATCCGTGATGACCAGTGCGCGAATCGGCTGCTGATTCAAGACAGTCGGTGCCAGAAACGCAGTCTGTAACATCTGATTCATTTCTTCGGGTTCAATTTTAGTTTGGCCGTCATATTTACGAACAGAATGACGGGCGTTAATTACTGTTTCTAATGGACTTTGAGTGGTCATTAGCTTCACCTTCCTTGACTTTCAGTATAAGTCAGTCAGGAAATTTGTGCCAGTAAGCGTTTTACCAAACGAATCCCGAACATTTTATAGCCTAATCCACATTTAATTCGCTGCTAGCCGTTGTCAGCGTCCACTGAAACGTTTACAATTAAATCATAGCATTACAGCGCTTCAGACCTAACTAGGGAGGATGTTTTTCATGGCAAAACGCAAAATGATTTTAGACTTGGACACTGGGATCGACGACGCAATGGCAATTGCTTATGCAGTCGGTGCGCCCGACGTTGATTTGATTGGTATTATTAGTTCATACGGGAACTGCCTGGTCGACCAAGCCGCCATTAATAGTTTACAAATCTTGGAATTACTGGGTGCAACGGACGTCCCTGTCTTTCTAGGCGAACCTCACTCCAGTACGACCGAGCACTTTGATGTCATGCCGATTTCACAACAAATCCACGGGATGAACGGGATCGGTGACGTCGAACTACCCGCACCAAAACGTGCCGTTGAAAAACAATCTGGCGTTGATTTCTTGATTGACGCTGTTCACCAATATGGCGCTGATTTGACCCTTGTGCCAACCGGTCCACTGACCAACCTGGCCGAAGCACTCGAAAAAGCCCCAGACATCGCCAGCACAATTGGCAACGTGACCTTGATGGGTGGTGCACTCACGGTTCCTGGTAACGTCAGCCACTACGCTGAAGCCAACATCAACCAAGATGCCGAAGCCGCCAATGCCGTCTTCACTAGTAATATGCCGTTGACGATGGTCGGCCTCGACGTCACGTTACGGACGTTATTGACCAAGACTGAAACCCAACAATGGCGCGACTTGAAGACGACGGCCGGCGAAAAATTCGCGGACATCGTTGACTACTACATCGCCGCCTACGACATCACCAGTCCAGATTTGCACGGTTGCGCATTGCACGATCCACTGGCAGTCGGCGTTTCACTCGACCCAAGTTTCGTCACGACACTTGATCTGAATATGTACGTTCAAGCCAGCGGTGAAGGCTACGGTCGGACGATTGGCGACCCTGCCCGTTTGAACGACCCAACGAATGTGACCGTCGCCTTAACTGTCGATAAGGACCGTTATTTGAAGACCTTCATGGACTACTTAACGACGCTGTTCAAACAACACTAGGCTTGCTGTAAAACTGGAATAATTCATTACAAATTTATTAATAAACACAAACAGTGTCGTCAGACTGAATTCAGTTTGACGACACTGTTTTTATCTGAATATTAACGTCTTAATGATCACCAATGGTTAAAAATCAGCGCCTACAAAAACTCGTCAAATTATTAACTCACTCTGGAAACAGCCTTCAAGACCACAAAATCAGTGGCACTTTTGAGTCGTTCAGCTATTTCTTTGGTGAATAGGGTGGCCGAACTAAGTTATCACCGGACTCGCCTTGTTTGACGCGATTTCGTAACGTCCCCACCGGCACGTGAAACGCGCGCGATAATTCTAACAGCGTCCACGTCCGACCCTGATAATCAACCATAAACCGTTTGCGCTTCGGTTGAACACTTAACTCAGCGCCCCGTTTGCCGGCTTGATAACGTTGCCAGAGCGTCATATAGTCAATTCCCGTCTTTGCGGCCAGTTCTGACAGGGTCTGTCCATCTTCCAACACGATTGGCCCAGAAGTGACCCGCTTGACCGTTTGCACCAATTCAGGACCACGAATCCCCCGTTTATAGCGGTTGATCACCGTACTTGGCTTGACCTGGTATTGAGCGGAAGCCTCGGCTAACGTCATCTTCTGGCCATCAATCGCGGTTTGAATATCTTGAGGACCATCACGTTTCATCTTACGTTTAAATTCATCGACTGGTAGCACAATGTCTGGATAGCGAACGCCCCGCTTATAGCGACTGAGGACCGTCTGCTGGTTTAAACCGAACTTCTTAGCAACTTGGATAAAATTCATCTTTTGCCCATCAATATCAATCATTTGCAGGCCTTTCGTATAATGCACCGGCCGCACCAGTCGTTTCCCACGCTCGCCATTTTTGTAACGTGTCGTTAGTCTGATTTGATCGATTTCGTATTTATCCGCCAGATAGGATAGGCTTCGCAACTGCCCATCCACATCTGCAGTTTTGATTTCGTGACGATCTGCCATGCTTTGACTCCCTCGTTTACGATTTTGTTGGCGGCAACTCTGACAATGCTAAAGATCCGATTTATCAGACACTGCTACTCGAGCGACGCCCAACGGATCGTACGTAAATCTTACTTATAAACTTTGTGCTTGTTGCAAAGTCAGCTTGATTGTCGCAAAGAATGCTTAACCATTCAATTATAATTATCGCGATAACAATTTTTCTAGATACTAATTGATCTACAAGATAATTATGTCGTAATTCGTCAAAATAAGCCATCGTTCTTCACTGTTTTTGCGAAAAAATAATGATTTTCAGCTTTCATTGACCGTCGTGACTACAAGTCAGCAATTTTACCCTGGGTTGGTCGTTATTGCGCACTTGAAAATGAAAAGCGGCATCAGCAATTGCTGACACCGCTTTTTACTCACACGTTTGGAATATTCGTCAAAATCACACCCGGCGTTGAAAAGACTGCCCGGGCCATCTGGGCGGCAGAAGTGCTCTCATCGCCCAATACATCAAAAAAGATGGGCTTGAAGCGATCAAATGCTTCTGCTTCTTCAACCTCAACGGCTGGTGTTGTGGCGCTCAGGCCACATTCTTGTACCGCTTGTTTGCGTGCCAGCCATTCATTATTGGCCGCAATCAGGGCTTGTTACTCACCTTCGCTAAAGAGATAGAATCGCATTAGTGGTCCTCCTTTCTTTGTCAACACCGCTAACCAGTCGCCACGGTAGCTCAGTCGTTTCCGGTTGCTTACAACTATTCTTGGTCTCAACATACCGTAATGTAGAACGCTTTCGCAACGGTTAGTCCGTGATCAAAAATAATTCTACTTGGGATTCTATTGCGTCCGCCACTTCTGGATTGTGCTGGTTTAGTTTTCAAAATCAGATAAATCGTAACCAGTCAAAGCTTCATATTCCGCCGGTGACACTGTCTTAGTTTTTGCCAAATCAATAGTTTTACCTTTTGTGCCTGTTGCATTACCATTCTCATCGGCGACTACTAAGCAGGCAGTATAGGTACCTGTACCAGAAGGAAGTGGTGCTTGAAATGCAGTTGATAGGTCAAGCCAAAGGTAGCTACTCTTAATAATTGAAGGATATTCAGTGTTATAGGTAACCTGTTGAGACAAAGGTAGTGCAGATACATCTGGATCAGCATAGTTTACTGTAGTTGAACTTGACGAAGAACTACTTGCTTTTGACGATGAGCTTGCAGTTGTTGCAGAACTTGAACTGGCTTTACTACTTGAAGTAGAACTGGTCTTGCTGGTTGCCGTCGAAGATGCCGTGCTACTTGATGATTGACTTGCAACGCTCGAACTTGTTGAAGATGTCTTTGCGGCGGTGCTAGTTGCTTTCTTGTAGGCACCGGACTTCATATACTTGTTCCATACCCAACCCTTGGTCTTCTTGTTAGCCGAAGTTACATAATAGTAGGTGTAGGATTTACCAGCTTTGTAAACCGTCCGAGTCTTTGACCGCGTATAGGTTGTTTTGGTTGCGATTGACTTTGGCTTAGTGAACTTGATGTACGAGTTGCCACCAGGCTTGAAAGTGTAGATTTTCCCATTTCGAGCCGTGTTCTTCTGATAAGAACCCGATGCTGCTTTCGCAGTAGTCCCCTGATAGTTCTTACCAGCCTTTAGATAGCCACTCCAAATCCAACCGGTCGCATTGTTTTTACTATTATGTACCCAATAGTACAGCACTTTCTTACCGTGCATGCTAATGTAGGTTTTCTGGGTTCGTGTCCAAGTCGTATTCTTATAATTCTTCAACGCATGATTCTTTTTAAAGGTCCATTTGTTGATTTTTCCATTGGCTTTGTAAGTTGATGCCGTCGTATTAGTCGTATAGTAGGCTTTCTTCGCAACTTTAGTAGTCTTAGTTCGTTTATAAGTATTGGTTTTCGCATTCGCATTTAATGGTACTGCTAAACTGACCCCACTCAAGACAGCCATCGTCATAACAACCTTATTTTTCACACCCATGATAAAGCCCCTTTTCTTTTTTGATTGATTTCATTATGTAGTTACATGACTATTTTTACAAGCAAAAGATAATAAAAATATTAATATTTCATTAGCCCCATTTTAAGCTAGAATATTGAAAATGTCATATAATAAGAAGTGTAAAAGATTTACATGATAGATTTTTCACATCAATTCAAACTACACAAATCGTAACATGCCCAATGTTTCCAGACTTTGAGGATCAACCTTTCAAACAGCCATCGGAGTCCCCGGTTGTGAAATTGCGTGCCGTTATCGGTCACTATACCCATCAAAGGCACAAAAAAGCTGCGACGATTCAGTCCGAATATACCCACTAAGCCGTCACAGCTTTCACCAGTTAGTTTTCCTAGCCATTATTCAATTGTTAGTCGTCTAAATAACTACAGTGCATCCCGATAAATCCGATATTGGTACCAAAGGGTTTCACCGCCACTAATAGCGGCTCAATCTGGTCATAGAACTTAGACGCCACTGGTGACAACCCCTTCTTGTTCAACGCTTCCATCTGAAAACTGACGACCAGTTTATTCAAAACGGCGACTGGATAACGCTTGGCCTCCAAATCACCCTTAGCCAGCAATCCAATTCTGCGCTCACGTTCAGTAATCGATTCGTCCAGTACAAAATCGTATAAATTACTTAACAGTTCTTCTTCATCCAAAGTCACATAATGTCGTCCAGCCATTGACCGCGTGACCCCCGTTTTGACCTGCTATTCACATTCCATCAGAATCGCTACCATGGCAGTCTACTCATCAATTTCACCAGCCAAATATGGTATAATTTAGGGCATTATCCTGGGTGTCAATGCTTGATTGCATCGTTCGCAATCGCAGCCACCTTTCAGAAAGTAGGAATCCTCGTGGCACAAAAATATTATGCCGTTCGCAAAGGCCGTCAGCCTGGCATTTACCGGACCTGGGCTGAAACGCAAGCACAAGTCAACGGTTACTCACAAGCACAGTTCAAGAGTTTTCCAACGGCCGCCGAAGCGGAAGCGTTTATGAGTGGTCAAACTAGCGCCAAATCAACACGTCAGCCTAGCCGTTCTAAATCATCAGCGCGTCCAACACCCGCACCCGTGGATGCCGCCATCACCGTTTATACCGATGGTGGTTCTCGTAACACTGGTAACGTCGCCGGTCAACACGTGCATCATGATGACAAGGCCGCGTGGGCGTATCGGATCGAATTGCCGGATCAACTCGTCACCGATTCAGCCGGTGAATGGGGCGCGACCAATAATCGTATGGAAATCATGGCCTTTTTGCGGGCACTCGAACAGCTCGAAAAATTAGAACAAACCAACACGACGATTTTATTCGTGCTCGATTCACAGTACGTCTTAAATGCGGTCACTAAGGGTTGGCTATCTGGTTGGAAACGCCGTGGCTGGAAACGAAGTAATGGCCCGCTAGTCAACGCCGAATTATGGCAAGCTGTTGACCGCCTACTCCCTAAGTTCACTGACCTGCACTACCGGTGGACCAAGGGCCATGCGACCAACCAAGGCAACGTCTTCGTCGACCATTTATTAAACCAAACAATGGACCAGATGCACGCCGGTCAACCCGCACAAGCTTCGACTGGCGCGAAAACGAGTGCCCGTCAAGCCAAGTCGGCAGCAACAAACACTCAAACTAAGCCGAGTGCAACTGCCAAGTCCGTTTCAGCACCTTCGACTCGGACTGACTCGACTGGGCCATTCAATTCTGACGAGCGCCCCGCAGACCCGGAACAAGTCGCCCGCTCCGTAGCAGCAATTAAGAAGATGCTGCAGGACCGGTAGTCTTAGGCGTAACATAGTTTGAATTTACGGCAAACCTCTACTTTCCATTGCAGTCTAAAAACCGGCGACCTAATTCAGGTCGCCGGCTTTGTCATTATTTTGGTGAGATGTACCTGAACGTTGTGCTCATCAAACATGACGAATACAACGCCATGCATGCTTCAAGGCAATCCGTTATTGCTTGCGACGTTCAGGCGATCCAACCGATTTTTTTCAAACCGTTGGCGATGCCGTCATGGTCACAATCCGTGGTCGTGATGTCCGCTAAGGCCTTAATTTCAGGCTTGGCATTGCCCATCGCGACACCGATGCCCACGCTTTGAAGCATCTCACGGTCATTTTCATTATCGCCAAACGCCGCCACGTTGGCATTGTCAACATTCAACGCCGCTGCCAGTTTGGCAATCCCCTGGGCCTTCGAACCGGCTTTAGGGATAATATCGACACCCCGTTCATGGAAGCGGACAAACGAAAACTCATCTGGATGCGGTAACAACCGGTTCTGGGCATCCGGATAGAACATCATCGCCTGATACACGTCATGGGCCTGATAGTAATCCGGGGCATAGTCGAGTTGCGGTGCCCGAAATGTCTCCAAAACATCCCGCGTTTGTTGTGACGGATGGGTATGAATATGCAATCCATCCAATGACTCGACCACAATATCGATTTGTTGTTGGTCAGCAGCCGTAATCAGCTTGCCCAGGTTAGCTTTGGACAAGGTGTGCTGATGAACTTGTTTACCATCCGCGAAGGCGGCTGACCCGTTACAGAGCACATAGTCTCGTAGCGCCAACGCTTCAATCACGGGACGAGCCATCGCCAAATTACGACCAGTCGCAATCGCGACATGGATCTGTTGGTCCTTGAGTGCCTGAATACTGGCCACGGTACTCGGCAAAAGGGTCTTATTACTTGCTAATAGTGTATCATCAATATCAAAAACGGCTAATCTCGCTACCATATTAAGTGCCTCCAAATTATCGCTCAATAAACTCTGATTTTATTAATTCATGCGTCCGGGTCTTGCCCATCGCTAGTCGAAATGCAGACTGGCCCAACGATTCCAGATGGTGATCGATCGTCGAAAACTTCAGCAATCGACTCGTCAATAGGTTCTCCTGACCAATGATCGGCATTGGGGGCAACTGGTGATCAATAAAGTATTGATAAACGCCCGCTCCAATGTCGTCGCCATTCGCAAAGACCGCCGCCACTTGTGGTGACTGCGCCGCAAAATACTCGCCAGCCCGGTAGCCATCCTCATAGGTCGCCGCACCGATAAACAGGTGGGCGTCATCCAACGGCCCATAGACCTGCTGATACGCCCGTTTGGTCACCCGCGTGCTAGCACTGATGACGTTGTTGCGACTCAAAATGACGCCCATCGTCTCATAACCGCGCTGTTTGGCCCACTTTAAGGCCGTCACGTACGACGCCATCCGGTCAGTATACGCCGCCGCCAGTTCACGGTCGTCGCCAGGATCTTCACAACACACGATTTGACCGTATTTGCGATAATTTTCGAGCGTTTCTAACGAACTACTACGCGAGGTAAAAATCAACGCATCATAGGCTTTACTTCGAAGTTCTTCCAAGTAGTGCCGTTCAATCGTCCGGTCATAGTTGGTGGGCAGTAGCGTAATCTTGTAACCGGCAGCAAACCCCGCTCCCACGATGCCATCCACGATCCGGGCAAAGTACGGATGATTAGCGTACGGTAAGACCACGCCAATGGTTTTGGTCTGGCCCCGACTCAGATCACGTGCGACCCGGTTGGGCACGTAATCGAGTTCCTGCATAATCGCTTCGACTTTCGCCCGCTTATCGTCTGCCACGTACTTTTGGTGGTTGATCACCCGTGAGACAGTTGAAACGGAATAGCCTGACAATCGGGCAATATCATGAATATTCGTCATCACAGAACTTCCTCTCTAACTTGATGATACCACGATGTTTCATATAATTACCATAATTTATGAAACCGGTACCAGGTCAAGCCGTTTATTTTCAATTTTCTGATAATAATCGCAATTTTGGGGAATTACTCGTATGATATTAATGATTGGAGGAAATAATGACATGTCAATTTTAATCAGCTTGCAACACCCAACCGACTTCACAAGTACTGAAGAACGCATCGGTGCCTATATCTTAGCCCATTTGAATCAGATGCCTACATTGCGAATCAAAGACCTGGCCGCCAAAACGTACACCTCGCATTCAACGATCGTCCGTCTGACTCAGAAGCTGGGTTATCATGGTTTTCGCGATTTTCAACAGGCGTTGACAGCTGAAATTGCCACACAGCAACACCAATCGACCACCGTGGATGCCAACTTTCCTTTTTCGGATAACGATTCTGTCCAAACCATCAGCGCCAAGATGGCGACATTGACCATCAACGCCATCCAAACCGCACAGCAGCAACTAGATGCGGCACAGCTCGCCCAAGCCGCGAACTTGCTGATGCAAGCGAACCGAATTTTCATTTTTTGCCCAGGGTGATTCCCAATTACGCGCACGGAGCTTTCAAAACAAACTCGTTAAAATCAACCGCTTTGCGATTATTGCCGACGAGTATGCAGATGAGGCTTGGAACGCCGCTAATTTGACGACAGAAGACTGTGCCTTCATCATCTCATATGCCGGTACAACCAGTGTGCACCAGCAATTTGCCACGTACTTCGCCGACCATCAAATTCCATTACTCGTGCTGACGGGCAACCCACAATCGCCGCTATTGGCACAAGCAACGACGCAATTGCTGACCGTCCAAAGCGAATATAATTTTGCCAAGATCGGCACCTTTGCCTCACAAGCGGCCTTCGAATACGTCCTCGATAGCCTCTTTGCCACGATGTACGCGCAAGATTTCCACGCCAACTTGCAAAACTTACAGGCCAAGCAACAACTGCTGCAAGCTGGTCCGCTGACGACCAAGGAACGCTAATGCGGTGAGGTTGCGATTGTCCGGCGGTATCGACAGGTCAAAACCAACGCAACGATGGTGGTACTTCGCAACAACAGAGGTCATGCCAACTGATGCGACATCCCCTGCTGGATTATCGAGTTGCCGGTCGCCATCGGGTTTAGTTGGTCCGCAATCCGCAGTTAAGTCGCTCCTAGTCTGGAAGCGTGCGAGGCCTGGCCGTCCTACCATTTGTCAGTCAACTTGGGCTTCATACTTGCCAAGTGCCAACACAAAAAGGCGCCCACCACGCCAAATTACTGACGCACGTGAGTACCTAATCGTTGATTGCCTATGGATAACTGTGCTTAACCCAGTTTCAATCCCGCACTCGCCACCGCCTGGTCGACCACAGCCATGACGGTTTCTGAATGAGCCAATTGCTGCTTGACCGTTGCCATATCGTGCTCGGCAACGATCCGTTCAAACGCGACAAATTCGGCATGCATCCGGTGTGCTGCCTGATTGCCCGCATAATCAGTCGCCGTCCCATCATGCGCAATTTTTGTAAAGCTTTCGACGGTATTGGTTGGGCCGTTCAAAACGATGGACCCATTAGTCCCTTGAATCGTTGACCGCACTGGTGAGGTACAATCCTTGGCACCAATGCAGACGACTTTGATATCCGGATAGGACAACACCAAGATACCCGATGTATCGATATTTCGCTCAACGTTTGCCAGATATTGCACATGGGTCGGCGCGCCTAACAGACCGACGACAAAGTGAATGTTGTAGATGTTCAAATCCATCAACGCCCCACCACCCAGTTTGGGGTCAAAGGCTGGTAAGACGGTCCCCGCCTTAAATTGGTCATAGCGTGAAGAATATTGCGAATAGTTGCATTCAATAATCTTCAATTTTCCTAAATCCGGTAGGTCCCGCCGAATGGCTTGATAGTTCTCCAGATACTGGTTGGTGATGGCTTCGATCAGGACTAAGTCGCCGCTCAAAGCGAGGTCTTTTAACTCTGCCAACTGCTCAGCTACTAGGGTAAACGGCTTCTCACAAATCACGTTTTTACCCGCCAATAAGGCCTGTTTGGCATACTGATAATGTAGCGAATTCGGCAGCGCCACGTACACCGTGTCAATCGCCGCATCCGCCAATAAGGTCGCATACTCCGTATAAACAGTCGCAATCTGGTACTGTTGCTGCAAGTCGTGCGCCCGTTCAACGCTCCGCGGCGTCGACAATAAGCCCGCGAGTTCAATTGACGGAATCGTCTTGACCATTGGCAAAAATTCTTGAACAATTTTTCCAGTTCCTAAAATTCCTAATCGCATGTGTCTTCCTCCTCGTATTATATAAATTGTTCCACTCGTCTAATGATGATTACCGGCGGCACTGTTGAATGCCTTGTTCCAATAGTTTGATCTGCAACAGAGTCTCCTCGTCCTTCACGAGCTTCGGGGCCCCGTTAACGAGCGTCTCATACACACCATCATAAACGCGGCTGTAATCACCGACCTCTGAGACGACCTTCTCTTCATGATAGCGACCGGCGTCGTCAACGTACGTCAGCGTCCCGTAGTTTTCCGGTTGGTCAATACCGAAGTCTGCATGGTCTGGCATGTAGAAGTGTTTTAAATCATATTCCTACCGATCCTTATCCGCCTTCACGAACATCCCCTGCTTACCATACAACACGAAACTTGGCCGTGGTTTGATACGGAAGTAGCTGGACTTTACGGAAACTTTCAGCGCGCCGTAATACAGATCAATATCAAAGTAATCATTCATCCGGTTTGCGCCCAACAGCTGCCGAACATCAAAGTGCACGTCGTCTGGTTCCCCAAAATAGGCGATGACTTGATCCAAAGTATGACAAGCGTGGCCATATAAGTAACTCGTATCTAACGAGAATTCTTTAATACTGGTAGGAACTTCCGGCCGAAAGTAGTCAAAATGCATCTCGACTTCCAGTAAATCCCCCAGTACGCCACTTTCAATTACTTTTTGGGCCGTGAGATAATCCGAGTCAAAACGACGATTCTGGTAGCACTGAATGAACAGCTGCTTTTCTTTGGCTAACGCGAACAATTCTTGAGCTTCCGCCGACGTTTCGGTAAACGGCTTTTCGACCAGTACGTTCTTCCCATGCAACAAGACATCCTTGGCTACCGCGTAATGGGTGTGGCCGGGCGTTGAAACGACCACTAAATCAATCGCCGGGTCTTGATAAATATCATCCAGGTCAGTCGTGTAATGGACCCCCGCAATCGGTTGCCACGTTTGTCGTCCCGAGCGTGAATAAATCGTCTTAACGTTAATTTTATCCTTTAGTTTCAAGGCAAACGGTAGGTGGTAGCGATTCGCACTCTTCCCATTTCCAATATAAGCAATCGTTAGCATGTTGACTTCCTCCAAATTGGTTGATAGCTTCATTATACCGACTTAATTGCCGGAACCAAGCTAAAGACTGACTTTCGGTCAAAACGTTCAATAATTAAGCGCGGTCGCCAGGATTTTGGACATTTTGTCCAATGTTTTATCTGACCACTTTGCCGAACTAAAAAGCCGCAGCCAAGCCCTTCATCAGGTGTCTGGCTGCGGCTAAGCGATTGCTTTAACGCAGTGGTGCTAAAAAATATGACGATCGCCGCTCAATTACTTTTGTGCCAATTGGGCTGTGATGGCAGTCACGATTTGTTCAGGCGTCAACTGAAATTCGTGCTTCAATTCCGTCGTCGTTTCCCGATCATTGAACCGTTTTGCGGCCCCGAAGTTCAAGACCCGCATCTCACTGTCACCATAGTACCGGCTGACTTTCTCACCAAAACCGCCACTAAGACTGGCTTCTTCAATCGTCACCACGAGTTGATGTCCATTCTTGAGTTGGGCCAAAGTGGCCGTGTCAGGGTCCGAAATGTCGCGTGGATCAATCAAAGTGGCATCAATACCGTGCGCAGCTAATTGCTGTTGAACCGTCGCGGCTAATGGGAAGATGCTGCCGACACCCATTAAGGCCACTTGGCGACCCATGTGTACCGTGTGCATCTTCAAGGCGTCAAAGTCTTGCAGTGGTGCGGACTGAACGTCATTACTTGGGACCCGGATTGCGACCGGACCGTTGTTTTGGTGCAACGCCCAGTGCATCATCGCACGCAATTCTTCCTTAGTCGTTGGTGCCAAATACGTCAGATTCGGAATGTTGCTCAACATCGCAACGTCAAAAATACCTTGATGGGTCGGGTCGCCCGCATTGATGCGCCCGCCGGCAACCATAATCGTGACCGGCAATTTGTTGATGCCTAGGTCGTGCGATAACTGGTCATATGCCCGTTGGAGGAAGGTGCCAGAATGAAAGACGATTGGCCGTAGCCCTTGTTGCGCCTGACCAGCAGCGAACGTAATCGATTCTTGTTCAGCAATGCCAACGTCGAAGTAACGGTGCGGATGTTTACGACCAAACTGTTTCAAATCATAAGTTCCCGGAACAGCCGCCGTAATCGCAGTAATTGGCGTCTCTGCGGCTAATTCATCCTCCAAGGTCGCGTGAATGACATCCGTATAAGTCTCCCCGGTATTTGGATGCAAGGTTGCACCACTAGCCAAGTCAAACGGCACATGCCAGTGAAAGGCCTCTTTATTGTCAATCGCGGGCTGATAGCCATGACCCTTCTCGGTGTGAACGTGTAAAACAATTGGGTGATCGATATCTTTAACCGCCTTAAAGGCTGTTAGCATCGTTTCCAAGTCATTCCCGTTTTCCACGTATCAGTCCAGGCCGAAGTCTTTAAACAAGTTATGGCTGCTCGTCCCGTTCGATTCACGGAGTTCCCGTAGATTTTGATAAATACCGCCATGGTCCTCCGCAATCGCCATCACGTTATCATTGACTAAAATAATCAGGTTCGACTTCAAGGTCGCCGCAATGTTCAGGCCTTCCAGCGCTAAGCCACCGGACAAGGACCCATCACCAATGACGGCCATCACGTTACCCGTTTTACCCTCAATATCACGTGCAACCACCATCCCAGTCGCGAGTGCGATTGACGTCGAAGTGTGGCCGATATTGAAATAGTCGTGCGGACTTTCTTCAGGTGCCGTATAGCCACTAACATCGTCATAGTGGGCGGGATCTAACCACGCTTGCTTACGCCCGGTCAAAATTTTGTGCGTGTAGGCTTGATGCGAGACATCCCAGACGACTTTATCGACGGGCGAATCAAAAATCGTGTGAAAGGCAATCGTCAATTCAACAACGCCCAAGTTTGGCCCCACATGGCCTCCAGTCTGACTGACTTTATTCAATAACACGTGTCGCAGCTCGTCAGCTAGCTGTGTCAGTTCCGGCAATGATCGTTTTTTAAGGTCTGCCGGTTGATCAATTGTTGCCAAAATAGGCGTTTCCATGTTTATCGCTCACTTTCTAATTCATAAGTCTGTTCATAGATTAGCACCTTAGAGCCACTCTAAGACAAGCATTTTGTTCAAATTTTATGATTAAAATTATACCAGCATCAACCCGGCGACAATATGCCGTACGACTACGCACGTTGCGCTAGCTATGATTTGGTAGTAAAAATGGTTGAAAGGTGCTGGTTCTCAAGTTCAAAAGCAGCCAGCTGAGAACCGCTGGAAACAAAACAAGTTAGCGTAAACCTGTCGTGTTGTTCGTCCTACACCGGCTTCCAGGTATTTCTGACAACGCTGGAACGCGATGGACACAGATTTAAGCCGAAAGCCCACGTCTTAAATACCGGTCTTCCACTAACCAAGCAAAGGACGCTTGCTAAGTGGAATTTCATCGCTGAGCATTGTCAGAAACACCTTCCAGCCTGGGTTGTGTTCGAAAGGCAGACATGTGTGGACCCAACTTTTTATTGGATTAGTCTTTGATTCCTTGGTACACGGGAATTTTGATATTGAACTTTCAGATTGGTTTCTAACAATCGCTAAACGTTCTTAACCAGGTTTTAGTTTTTCGAATCAGCGACTCCACACAACTTGTCAGAACTTTTCCTAGTTATTTGAGATCGCAAAATCTTGAATTCTCAATGAAGATAATTTTATCGACTAAATCCAAGACCAGTTGCTATTGAAGTTGGTGGCATGATGAGTGAATAATATTTGCTAATCTTCTCAGCAATTAAATGCCATAAGTCATTATCGATACTGATTAAGAGCTTTCCTGAAGGACCAGCCACCTAATATTCAGTGATCAATTGTACCCAGATAGGTGGCCGTTCATCCGCCATTCGAACGGCTTCCCGACTGTAGGGGCCGGCTGACAATGCTCAAGGGCGAAATTCTTCTTGTCCGGGTGGGTTTCCCGGGCTAGAAGAAGACTCGTATTTGAAATTGCGCAGTGGGTTTCTGCGTGAGTTCAAATCGATGTCCGCCCTGTTCCAGCGTTGTCAGCCGGCCCCGGAAGTCGGATTAGGACGCATCTCTGGCTGACAAACAGAAATCCAACCAGCACCTTTCAATCATGATTCATGCCACATCAATGAGTACAATGCGTGACTAAAATATCAAATTATGCGCATCATAAAATGACCGCTTCAAACCATCAGGCTTAAAGCGGTCATCGTTATTCCCAGACGTCATGCATAACTTACAGTTTGGGGGCGGACGGATTGACATAGCAATGCGTCAATGCGACTCTTGGGATACTTTGATTGTACCTGAGCCGCGCCCGCAATGATACTCGTCACAGTTGGTCCTATCGTTGACGTTACTAAGTGTAACTAATCGGTATTCACCGATTGTAAGTAAACTAACTGGTCAGTTGAGATTTGTTCATATAACTGATTGCCCAGTTCAGCGCTATACGTCTTATTGGCCAACTGGGTCTGAATAAAGTTGTATTCCAGCTGAAAGGCTTCAATTAATAATTCATTTTGAACATCTTGTAAGTCCCGTTCTCCCGACAAGCGCCGGTGCCGTTCATCGTAGGCTCGACGGACGATACCGATAGCTTGCTGGTTTTCGGCAGTGATCGTCTTTGAGAGATAGGCCAGCACTGCATCATATGGTTGTTGTTCAATCGCACGCATCTGTTGCCACATTTCGCGATGACGCGACATCAATTCTGAGCGTTCTTGACCATGGCGCGCATGGTACTGACGGAAGGCTTTACGGCGAGCCCGGGCCTTCTTGGTTAGCGACCATTTGACCATTGCAAACCGGAAAAATAATTTAAACCGCTTGAAAAAGGTTTGCTGATTCTGGAGTCGCGTCTGGCTCGCCAAACGCATGTATTTATCTGCCGCTTGAGGCGTAATTTCATCGCGGTCGACCATTTGATTGATGGTCTGCTGTTCAACATCAAACGTGGCATCGAAGAGCTGCGACAATTCTGACCGTTTTGGCCGGCCATCCAGCGTCCGCTGCCCAGATAGGATTTCAATCACCTTACCCGTACCGACGTTATTGCCGTGGCGCGCCTGCATCAGTTGACTCGCATGAGTGACCATCTCCGCTTTGGCTGATGCTAACTCTTCTTCCGTCACTTTAACGGTTTGCTTCGGTAGCGTCAGCGGTAACAAGATCGTCGGTACCAGCAGGCTGGTCAAAATAACGACGGCGGCAACGAAAATAATGTCATTGCGGTATGGAAACGCACTGCCGTTGAGTGTTAGTGGCAATGAGAAGGCCATCGCCAGTGTAATCGTCCCGTGCACCCCACTGAGCCCCATCACAAACGCATTACGGGTCTTTTCGTGTGTATCCCAAGCGCGAATACGGGCCAGATCAAACCGCGTCCAGAAGAACCGCACCAGGGTCATCACTAGATATAGGAGAACTCCCAAGCCGATTAATACGGCCACTGACCCGGTATCACGCTGTTGTAAATGTTTGATGACGCTCGGCAGTGACACGCCCAACAGCACGAACACGATTCCGTTTAAAATACTAGCGACAATCGACCAGGTCGTCGACATCACGATTTGGAGGCGCGAAGTCGTCAGCCGTAACCGATCCGATTGCACGCCATGAATCAAACCAGTCGCCACCACGGCCAAGATGCCAGAAACGCCGAGAGATTCAGCTAAGAAGTAGACGACAAATGGTGTCAGTAACGTGTAAGGCACAATGACCGACGGCGTGTCCACACGCATATTGATCAACATGATTCGGATGGCGACGATGACGTATCCCAATACCAAGCCAACGATAATTCCGCCAACAAAGACGTATAAAAAATTCGTAATTCCGTGCCAGACGGAAAATTGGCCCGTCACAATGGCGGCAATCGCCAGATTAAAGGCCACGATACCGGAAGCATCGTTAAAGAGCGACTCATTTTCCAGCGTCGTCATGACTTCATCAGGAATCGCCACCTTAGTCGTAATCGATGAAACGGCCACGGCATCGGTCGGCGTAATAATTGCACCCAAGGCTAACGCCAGTGCTAATGAAAACTCTGGAATCAGTTGGTGCGTCAGTATCCCAACAATGAAAATCGTGACGATTGCCAACACGACCGCTAACGACAAGGTCGTCCCAAATTGGTGACTCAACTTACGGACGTTCGTATTTTGCCCGTCATTGAACATGAGAATCGAAATAATCACAAATAAGAATATTTCCGGTTCCAGCTCGAAGTCTTGATATAACGGAATTAATGACAAAATTAATCCGGCCCCAATTTGCAAAAAGGCGACCGGGACTTGATTAAAGCGTGCATAGACGGCATTTGCCACGACGACAGCCGCGACGAGGAGTAGCACTAAGAAAACAGTTTGCACACCAAAAATCCTCCTTGATTTAGTTGTTCTTTAATTTTAACGCAACTCGCCAGATAAACACACATTGTGACTTTGATTTACGACACTGATTTCTCACCGGTAGTCGAGCATCTACACTGCGTTGGGGTATCTGTATCGGGTGGCTAACAGTCGTGCAATCGGGAATCCGTTGATTTGCTCGTGGCCTGCTGTTGCCCGTACCGGTATCACTCACCCTTTAGCCTAAGCAGTTTACGACCACGCCAACGAATTCCCCCAACCATTGACAATATAATTATCGATAAAATTATATTGGCGACCATCCAACTCGCTGCCTTGCTTACTGTAAATGCCTAGCCCACATTAATTCACTTATGACGCACTTACTCCCCCACCCTTAATGATTGACAGGCCCCGTGAAGTTGTTTAGAGTAAAGCCATCTTAAGGGAGGTAATCGCACAATGGCAACCAATCAAGCGTTACTCATTATTGATTATACCAACGACTTTGTGGCCGACGACGGGGCCTTGACTTGTGGCAAACCAGGACAAGCGCTCGCGCCGACCATTGTTCAACTTGCTGAAACAATGGCTAACAATGGTGACTGGGTGTTGCTCCCAACCGACGTCCACACGCCTAACGACCCGTACCATCCGGAAAGTCGCCTCTTTCCACCGCATAACGTCCGCAACACCTGGGGTCGTGAACTGTATGGCCCCTTGAAGACTTGGTTCGACAAGCATCAAGCCGATGATCAAGTCTGGCAATTCGACAAGACCCGTTATAGCTCGTTTGCTGGGACCGATTTGGACTTACGACTACGCGAACGCCACGTCGATACGCTGCACTTAGTTGGTGTCTGCACCGATATTTGCGTGCTACACACTGCCGTCGATGCTTACAATTTAGGCTATCAGCTCGTGATTCATCAAGACGCTGTCGCTAGTTTTGATACGGATGGACACGAATGGGCCTTACGTCACTTTAAAAACAGTCTGGGCGCCAAAGTTGTTTAGACGCTTTTAATCGCAAGTCAGTCGGTCACGTTAATTTCAGACTGATTGACCAGTCCAAAAAAACCACTGCGAATCCAACCGCGTGATGCGGTCAGTTCGCAGTGGCTTTTGTGGTTAATTCGCGATTAGTTCAGCGTTGGTTCAACCCATTTGTGTTGCATAAAAATATTAATCGCGCCTTCAACCAGAATGACGATCAGCATAATCAAGCTGCCAACCCATAAGGAATCGACCTGCCCCTGATTGACCAATTGACTCGATAAATAACTAATCATATTCATGAGGAGACTGGCTAAGCGGAAGGCCACGTAAATAACGACGACCGTAATAATCACGTTCACAAACTGCTGACGGAATTTCGGTAAGAAGCCCTTCGCCGCGTTGGTAATGAAGTGGCAAGTCGCAATTGTGCTCCAAATCAACAAGGTGACGAGCACGAGGACTAATAACGTTCCAAGGACGAACTTCGTCACACCGCTGGCACTAAATTGACTGAACAGAATTGAAGTTGTCGTTAGACCACCCATCAAGTCCTGCCAACCGATACCAATGGTGATTGCCATCAGAACCACTTGCAAGAGCCAAACATAAATAATATTGGCAAGTGACGCCACCAAGTTAATCGTATACATCTTCCAATCGCTGACGGGCAACAACTGGAAGGTCCCCGACCGAAACGTCTTCTCATTAGCGACTGCCAACAAAATAAACCCGACGGCCAGTGGCAAAATCATCCAGGCACTTAAATTATAAAATAACGTTGCACCCGAAAAATTCCCTTTGATCGCGGTCCAGAGGCTCGTGACCAAGACTGCAATGATTTCAACGCCCACCAGGAGATTCATTTGTTTGAACCGCGGCCAGCTGAGTGCCTTAAAAAGTGGCCAACTATTTGTCATCCGTCGCACCTCCCGTATACAACTGTTCATAATAATCTTTTAATTCAATGCCATACCGATCACGAATCTCGTCAGTCGCCTGGTGCAACGTGATCGTTTGGTCTTTGACGACCACGATTTCGTCTAAGATCGGCGCAATTTCACTGACATAGTGGTCGCTGATGAGCAGAATGGCCTCATCAGGGGTCCACTTAATAATACTGTTGATGATTTTCTTACGACTCATGCTGTCGATACCACTGAATGGCTCGTCCAGTAAATAAACGGCCGCCTGACGACTCAGCGTCAGCGCAATAATCAGCTTTTCTCGGGTCCCCTTGGACAACTCGCCTAATTTCTGTTGAGCGTCGAGTTCCAAGAACGCCACCATTTCCTGATACCGAGTTGTATCGAAGTCTGGATAAACACTGGCATAAAATTTCGCAATCTGTTCTAATTTCATGCCGGTACTAAATCCGCTGAGGTGGTCCGTAAAACTGATGTGTTGTTTACGGGCAACCACGCCAGCTTCACCGTTGACCCGAATCTCACCGCGGCCTTTCGCCGTTCCCATGATGAGCCGCATCAGAGTCGTCTTCCCAGCCCCGTTTTCACCTAACAAGCCGACGATTTTTCCTGCTGAAAGTACTAATTGTACATCTTGTAAAATCTGCCGTTGATTGTGCTTGTACGCGACATTTTTAAGCGTCAATGTTGCCATTTGCGTCATCCTCCCGCTGTTCAATATATCGTTGCATGCGCTGAATGATGTCGGCATCATTCAAATTCAAAGCATGCAACTGCTGATAAGCTAGTGCTAACTGCTCGGTCACTAATTCCGATTGTAATCGGGCAATCTTCTCTGGGTCATCCGTCACAAAATTACCTTTACCACGCTGTGACGTCAGCGTTCCCTCTGCAATCATCTCACTGAGGGCCCGTTGAACCGTATTGACATTAACGGTCAAATCTACCGCCAATTGCCGAACCGCAGGCAACTTAGCCCCCGGTGGCAATGACCCGTCAATCATTTCATGATACATGTGTTGCTTGATTTGATAGTAAATCGGCACCTTGTCATCGAATTTCAACTGATCGGCCTCCCTAGTGTTCTATTTATCTATTACAATATAACACGTTGGCTCATTAAATGCAATCCGACACTGCCATTACGTGTGATAGCGGTTACATTTTCGACTTGAAACTCACCTCAGTAGCGCTATACTTAAGTTAGCAGTAGACCACAATTGGTCATCATAACGCGAAAGGGATGGGGAAACATGTTAAAAAATGAAAATGCCATCGCTTTGACTCGGGCAATCGACGTGGCGTACAGTGATCCTGAAGTACGTGCAATTCCTGAATTATCTGAAGCCTTAGCTAAAGCCGCACAGGATTTGGATTGCGTGATGGATCATCATCAAGTTGCCAGCCGGTTGAACCACTTATTAACCACCTGGGGCAGCAATCATTCTCGGGGACCCGCTGTCTTAGACCAGCTTTACCTTGTCACCTTACAAGATGGCGTCGATGTCCCATGTCAAGTGCCATACCAGCGGGGCTAATCAGTCCGTTTTAATGACATCCATAAAAGCAATCAGCCGGCAAGATTTTGCGGGCTGATTGCTTTTTATTATATATAAATTATTTTTTTGCTTTAATTTAATCTTATTTTAATTTAAAATGGAATCATAACCTACTAATACTTCAATCCGGATTGAAATGGTATTACATGAACACAACCACTGTCGATTTGAAAGGTGGACTAATATGGTTATTGTTAAAATTATCTTAGCGGCCTATTTACGCGGCGGACTCTTTTTCATTGCCGTGTACTATTTGATCACTGCTGACCCAGATGGCACACTGCAGCTCCATTGGACATGGCTTAATCTGTATTGGACGACTTCATTTCTGATTGCTTATCCATTACTGATTATCATCCGACCCCAAATCGGCCACCCGCATCTCAAAACCAAGTCGCTTCGTTCCAAGTCTGCTGCAATAGAACGTCAACAGCCCTCAAACTTAGCCGATACCTACCATGACGCGACTAATCCAGTTAAAAGCCGACTGGCAATCGACGCTGCTAATCAACAGCGGGATGCTGACATCAGTTTGATTGCTGATATTTTTTATTGTGGGATACTAATTATCATTGCGTTACCGGCACTCATCCTAGTTGGCTTGTCTCACCTGATTCACCATCGACCAAATAAAAAAGTTTAGTCATTTTATTAACATCCAGTTTAAGAGCAATTGTCAGTATTAGTCTAGTTCAAACAGCCGCACATGCCGCAACGACCAACGAATCGGCCACCACAGTGACTCAGCCAACATGACGGATGCCGCTCGAAGTCAGTGCTGGCAGTGGTTATCGCAATACTGATTGGCAGGACATGCGATAGACTGTCTTCAACATGATTGGTGATTTAGTAGTCACGCGCTCATTGTGCAATCCTCGTGTCTGCGTATCTATCATAATGACAATAATAACCTTTCGATTCAGGCCTGCGATGCAACTGAATCGAAAGGTTATTTTATTTCAATCGACATATTGTGCTAAGAAACTAGCGATGTGACGCTTATACCGTTGATAATTCTGAGTAATCGCAGTCGTGTGCCCTGCGCCTTTGACAAGCCAGAGTCGCTTGGGCTGATGCGCGTTGCGATACAGTTGTTTACCCATGCGGGTCGGCACAAAATCATCCTTCGTGCCACTGATAATCATAATCGGCAACCGGTTCTTACGAATTTGTGCGACCGCGTCCGCTTCTTTGAAACTATACCCCGCGCGTAATTTGGTAATCAGACTCGTCACGTTGACCAATGGAAACGCCGGCAAGTGATACAACTGGCCCGCTTGATAGCTGATAATGGCATTCGCACTGGTAAACGGACTATCGACCACGTACGCTTTGATTTGTGGAATCTGTCGCTCACCACTCGCCATGGTCATTCCAGCTGCACCCATACTAATCCCACTCATCACGATTTGCTTGGTTGCCGTCCGTTTGACGACGGTTCGGGCCCATTGCAAATCATCTCGCCGCTCGAGCCAGCCATAACCGACCGCTTGCCCCTGACTGGCACCGCTCGCACGTGAATCGGGAACTAGGACATTATAGCCGAGCTCATGATACATGCCTGCCCAGGCACCCATCAATGATTTATTGCCGGCAAACCCATGTGCCAGCACCACCGTTTTGGTCGATTTGTTGGCGGGAATATACCACGCGACCAATCGCAAATGATCATGCGATTCAATTGTCCACGTTTGTTTCGCCGTATGTAAATACCAATATTTTTCATGATAAACCTGACTCTTCTTCGATAATTTCGTACTCTGAGTCACGAACGATTTGTCGCCCCTGGCAATCGCAACGTGATAAAAATAACTCCCCGCACCAATTAAGCCACCAGCAACTAACACCACCAGCACAGCCAACGTTATCCACCACTTTTTCACACCTAACCACTCCTCGTATCTTGGCACTTCAAGACGGCCCAAATCTGCGTCGTACAGCACCAAATTTCATAAATAACGGCCAAAACAATCGATAATTCAACACAGGCTTTAAAAACGAGATGCCTGACCATCGTCAAAAATCCGCCCAAAGCGGCAAAATTTTGCCACTACTTCCATAATAACCGTTATAATTAAAGATAACTAGACCAGATTGAGGAGGCCAACATTCTATGCACTATTCAGAAACGTGGGATCTAGACAGCATTTTTGCCGGTGGCATCGATTCACCCGCATTAGCTGAAAAGATGACCACGATCAAACAACAATTAACCACGACTGCCGACGTTCTCGTTCATTGGCGGGCCGCAGCCGATACGCCGGATGCGGATTGGTTCACCCAACTCGTCAACAACTTGCAAGCGATTCAAGCCGGCATTGACCAAGCCACGGTCTTCGTTGTCGCCTACCAGTCTGCACACGCTGACGATACCAAGGCAGCGCCCCGACTGAATCAACTCTACCAACTCGACAATCAGCTGGATAATCTCTTGACACGCTTCAAAAAACAACTCGTGAAGTTGGATGCCAACACCTTTAAAGCACTCATCAAACAGCCGGCCCTAGCACCACTGGCTTTCAATCTCACTGAAATGCGCCAGCAAGGGTTAGCACTTTTAGATGACGATACAGAAGCCTTGATCAACAGCTTGGCCCTAGATGGTTTTCAAGGTTGGAGCGACCACTACGACACGCTGGTCAGTGCGATCAAGGTACCTTATACGGATGAAACTGGTCAGACGACGCAACTTTCAGCCGGGCAGGCCCAAAATATGTTAGCCGCTGCCATGCCAAACGAACAGCGCGCGCAATTGATGCGTAATTGGGAAGCGGCTTGGCAAGCGCACGCGGCCCCGTTTGCCGACACCCTGAACCACTTAGCAGGCTTTCGTCTGGCAAATTATCGCGCACACGGTACCGATGACTTTTTGAAAAAGCCACTCGAATTAAACCGCATGAGCCGTGCGACGCTGGATACGATGTACCAAGTCGTCGCCGACAGCAAGCACCTGTTACTCAGCTACTTGCAACGTAAAGCGCAACTCTTAGGCAAGTCACAATTGGACTGGCAAGATATCGAAGCCCCGCTCGCCTTAGGGGAAGTACCAAGTCAGACTTATGACCAAGCTGCCGACTTCGTGATTAAGAATTTCCAGCAGTTCAGCCCTAAGATGGGAGCGCTCGCTAAACACGCCCTAGAAAATCGGTGGGTCGAAGCCGAGAATCGGCCGAACAAGCGTCCCGGCGGCTACATGGAAAACTTGCCTGAAACGCACGAATCCCGCATCTTCATGACGTTCACTGGCTCGCCCAACGACACGGCAACGCTCGCGCACGAACTTGGACACGCCTTTCATGGTAGCGTGATTCAGGATTTACCGCTCTGGCGTCAGGATTATGCGATGAACGTCGCAGAGACGGCCTCGACTTTTGCAGAACTGATCGTTGCCGACGCGAGCGTCAAAGCTGCAGACGACACCAAAGCCAAGTTGACCTTGCTCGATGCCAAAATGCAAAACCCGCTTGCAATGTTCTTGGATATTCGCGCTCGGTACTTGTTTGAGACCCGCTTCTATGAAGCCCGGCAACACGGCATCGTCACGCCAGACGAGCTCTCACAGTTGATGCTGAACGCGCAACAAGAAGCGTACGGCAACGCTTTGAGTACTTATCATCCAATGTTTTGGGCCAGCAAGTTACATTTCTACATCGACGACGTACCGTTTTATAATTTTCCTTATACCTTTGGCTACCTCTTCAGCCTTGGAATTTACGCACAGGCGAAGACCCAACCGGACTTTGAAGACCGCTACATCGCTCTACTACGGGATACGGCCAACATGTCGACCGAGGACTTAGCTGCCAAGCACCTCAATGTGGACTTGACTAAGCCCGTGTTCTGGCAAGCTGGCGTCGCCCTAATCAAACGGGATATTGATGAATTTATGGCCCTATCCGCACCGCTAATCTAACAGAATGGAAGTGAGCATATGTTTCCAGAACGTTTACGCGCCCTTCGACGAGGGCAAAAAATGACCCTGGCCCAACTCGCGACCGCGCTCAATCAGATGCCCGCCGCTGAACAGACGACCCGCAAAAATACCGCAGCTCAAATCGGCAACTGGGAACGTAATTTACGGACCCCTTCCTACCTAGAAGTTCGTAAATTAGCCGAGTTTTTTAACGTCACCACTGACTATTTATCAGGAAAATCGGACCAAGAAGAATACGACCTCGGACGGATTTTTTTATCTGGCAAACCACTGACGTTCAACCAGGAACAACTGTCCAGTGAAGACCGTTATGAACTATTTCAACTGATGGACGGCTACTTACATGGCCGTCAACACCGGGCCACGACGGACGTGGTCGGTCAGGAAGAATTAGATCTACATTTCGATGACTAGGAGTTATTATGAATCCCAAGAAATTAAAACAACTCAAAAAACGGGCGAAACAACAAGCCGTGACCCCCTACATTCAACAAATGACGCGTTACCGCACGTTGTTTAAAGACGACCCGCAAATCCTCGTGCTGATCAATAACGTGCTAGAAGCAGACCGGCTATTGGCCGCTGGACTGGCACCGCAGCAACTGCCGGTCTTAGAAGTGCCGGATGACTTTCAGGATCAGCTGTTTGCACGCATCAATCAACAGTACCCACTGGGCGACCCGGCTGGTGATGCCGCGTGGAACCAATTGTCAGCGGCCCTGCCAAAGGTCGACAAATTGTTGCGTGATTTCCGAGATTATTTGGAAGCGCAATACGGCATGTGGGCCTACATCAGCGCCCCATTTCTCAAAGACTTAGCTGATTTCACTGGTAATGCCCCGGTGTTAGAAGTCATGGCTGGCAACGGCTACATTTCAAAGGGGCTCAAGCGGCTGCATCCCAGTCAGCCAATCTACACGACCGATTCTAAGGATTGGACGCACGAGACTGGTAATCAAACGGGACGCCACCCGGTCACATCGATTGAAGCACTGGATGCTGTCAGTGCCTTTAAACAATACGCCGGGTCCATCAAGTACGTTATCATGGCCTGGTCACCCGACAAATTGACCATTGATTGGGACCTTTTACAGGCAATGCGCCAAGATGAGCACGATATTCCACTGATTGTCATTGGTGAAAAGTACGGTGCAACTGGTTCCAAACAATTCTGGGACGAAGCGACCTATCAAACTGACGATGCGGTGACTAAGTTAAATGCCCATTTTCGGCGATTTGATCTGATTCACGATCAGGTCTACGTCGTCCGCTAACGCCCTCATTACTAATGCGCTAAATTAATCAAAACGAGCTTTCGGAATTTTTTCTGAAAGCTCGTTTTTTGCAGCTTATTTCATATTGTGTGTTGACAAAAGCAGCGTCGCTTCCGCTCCCATCAGTTGTCAGTATTCTGGATTATAAATCTAACTGCTTCAACTGTGCTAATCCCGCTACCAGTGACGCCCGCGATATTCCCCCGCTGGCGAGGTTCTGGTCATCAAATCGGTTGAGTGTCGCGTAGAACCAGATGCCTAACTTCAAGAATTCTGAGGCCGTCATGGCGTATTGTAACGCTAGCAACCGGTCTGCGGCTTGCGCATAGGCGTGCTTGTCGATTAATTGTGTCAGTTCGACTTGGTGCAGTAACGGTTTATCTTGTAACTCTGGAAAGACGACTTGGGTCTCACCACCCTTACGACGACTCAAAGTGTATCCCAGCCCCGTCGCAAATGCGCGCAACTGCCGCATCAACCAATCACTTTCATCTTGCATGGTGGTCTCCCCCTAATTATGCGCCATCCAGTATATCGCTGTGATCGTTAAAATCACGGATAACGTACACATATAGCCGTAAAAGTGTTTTTCAGCCTTCGTCCGCGCGTGGTTTCCCTGGTACGCATCCGCCAAGCTGGTGATGAACGTTGCCAGAATCGTGTACAGAATCAGCCCTGTAAACGCGTAAGCACTCCAAGCACCACCAATTCCGCTGTGGGCCCGTTGTAGGCCGTAACCAATCAACCAAACCAGGCCTAAAATAAACGTCGGTCCGGCAATTAACCGTCGATGAATCATCGTGTACTCCCCCTTTGTTGGTACCAATCGTCCTCAAGCATCGTGTTGACTGCTACTAAGATTCAAGCGGCAGCATTCACGAATACCGGCCTCCCCATTTGACCGGCTATCACATCTATCATTAAATCGTATGCTCATTATCCACCTTTTTACAGGTATATACCACTAGAACGACGCGTAAAAAAATTGGCAGCTCTTCCACAATGGAAGAACTGCCAATTCGTGATTCCAATCTCAACGATTAATCGTGAGGTTTATTGTACCTTGAATTCTTTGAAGTAACTGGATAATGGTTTCAATTCATTAGCATCGTACTTTTCTTTAAATGCGCTGACCGAAGCATCGGATGTCTTGGCTGGATCGACATCCAGAATTTCAACTGGTAAGCCCCGTTTGTCAGTAATCTTAGCATCAATCAAGACTGGACGACCCGCTTTTAATTCGGCCATGGCCGTTTCAAAGGCATCATGTAATTGGGCAAAGTGGTCGACACGAATCCCTTTGACGCCCATCCCTTCAGCGATTTTTGCAAAGTCGGCATCGAGCAAATCAATCCCATAGTATGGTTGCGGCACGTCCTCTTGTTCAGACTTAATAAAGTTCAACGTTTGGTTAGACGTGACAATATTGAAGATTGGCAAGTGGTACTTTACTTCGGTCAACAAGTCTTGCATGACCATTGAGAAGGCCCCATCACCGGCAATATTGAAGGCTTGACGGTCAGGATAGCTCATCTTGGCAGCAATTGCCCCGGGAACGCCGGCACCCATCGTCGCAAATAGTGCGGAGGTCAATAGTTTTTGCTTAGGGTTCATCTTTAAGAACCGGAAACTGTTGATGGTGTTGTCACCGACATCCATTGAGAAGACGGCATCGTCTTCTGCGACCCGGTTGATTTCTTGATAAACTTGTTCATATTCCAGTGGATCAGTCGTCCGTTCACTTAACTTCTTCAAGTACTGCTTCCAATCAGCCATGTCGGCCTTGGCAGCTTGATAGTATGGTGATGGTGCAGCCTGTTCACTCAAGGCTAAGGCCCGTTTGATGAACACCTTGGCATCGCCATTGACACCGAAGTCTAAATGGTGATGACGACCAAATTTACCAGGATCTAATTCAATTTGAACATACTTGAAATCATGGGTCGTGTACATAATTTGGGCGAATGAATAGTCCGCACCGACTGAGACAACTAAGTCCGTAATCCCCATGAGTTCATCCGCAGCCTTGGAAGCAGCCCGGTAAGCACTGCCCATGTTGCCATCGAAACTATCTGGAATGACCCCTTTGGCTAAACCAGTGATGATGATTGGCACTTGTAACCGTTCAGCTAAAGCCATCATATCTTCGGTCGCGCCACGAGTCCCTTGACCAACGTGGAAGACGGGGTACTTGGCAGCTTTGATCATGTCTAAGACGGTCTTGACTTGGTCATCCTCGATTTCAGGAACGCCCCGTAACTTGGCAGGAACACTCGCTGAATCATAGTTTTCATCCGGAATTTCAACATACCCAAAGTCATTTGGAATCGTGACGACGGCAACGCCATTTTCCCGGTAAGCGGTCCGGATTGCCTTATCGACAACGTATGGTAGACTTTCAGGCGTCATTACAGTCCGATTGAAGACGGCGACGTCACTGAAAATTGGTTCTTCTGCAAATTCTTGGAAATAATCATAGTTCATATTGGTATGGGCAACTTGACCCACTAAGGCAAGTACGGGAACGTGGTCTTCCTTCGCATCGTACAGTCCGTTCAGCAAGTTAACGGCACCAGGGCCTGCAGAACCAAATGCGACACCGATCTTCCCGGTTAACTTCGCATCAGCCGCGGCAGCTAGTGCACCAACTTGTTCGTGACGCACTTGTACGTATTGGAGCCGATTTTTCTCGACGTCCAACGCGTGCATGGTTGAATTAAACGACCCACCGGCATAGCCGTAAATCTGCTTAATATCCCAAGCTTCTAACACTTTCAACATTGCGACGGATGCTTCAATCATCTTTGCCATAGTAAATGCCTTCTTTTTTAAATTTGTTGTATACGTTTTCATTTACGATTATTAGCATACATCTAAATTGTTCAAAATTCAATTGTAAACAATCATTATTTTGAAAATATTGGCTTAACTAACCAAATCGTCACGCCGACTCCCCCGTCAAAGCAGTGCTATAATGCAGATTATTTTGATTTCAACCAGTTCGTTCAGCGCGTAATTATGGTTCGGTTTCGAGGCGAAATAATGAGAACTCATCAATTAATTAATATATTGACCGCCGAATTGTCAGCGCTACCGGTACTCATTGTCGCGTATTACGCCATCACGGCCAAGCCCACTGGTGAGTGGCAATTGGTCCTTAATCTACCGGTGTGCTGGCTAATTAGCTCGTATCTGATCAGTTATCCACTGCTCCTGTCAGCCATCCCGATGCTACGTCGCAACCCCTTCAAAATGCAGTCAATCTCGGTGCAGGCCAGTTTAAAGTATCACTCTCATTTGAACGAACGGGCTGCCCGTTGGGATGATGAAATGAATCTCGCCATTTTTATATTGGAGCGCGGCCTCTTGATGCTGCTGTCGGAACCGGTGGGACTGCTGTTACTTCTGTATTTTGGGATCCGGCGACTTCAGCACGATGCCAAACGAAAAACGCCCTAGCTGTTTGTAAATCTGAACAGCTAGGACGTTTCGTTTTATGGATTAGTTTCAAAGCATTTAGTTAGTAGCCGACGCACTGTTAACAATCACTAACAATCGTCGTTGCCTTATTTCAAAATACTAGCCGCTAAAAAGTCGACCGCAGCTTCCTGAATCTTATGTGGCACGTGATGAACGCCACCCTCAGCACGTTTGAAGACCGTTGCACTCAGGGCTGGGGTATCTTTGAAACGGTGCTTGAAATCGCGCACATATTGATATGGCACCATCTGGTCGGCCGTTCCGTTAAAGAAGAACATTGGACGCCCAGCCAGCGCTTCTGGATGTTCTGATAAGTCAAACTTGGCCAACTGTTGATACGTTTTGGTAATCAGTTCGTCCGGTAGTTTGGCTTGTAAGGCTGCTGGTAGCTGCGCAACTTGGTCCTTGGCGAATGCGACCGGTTCAGGTGACCCAATCAGTGACACGCCGGCAACAACTTGCGGCTGCGTGGCCATCACACCTGCAGCGGTAATACCACCCATGGAAGTCCCCATCACACCGATCTTGTCCGCATCAGTGATTCCAGCCGCAACTAAACTATCCACTAATTGTGGAAATTCAGCCACCGAATGGCCGACGATCGACCAGAAGTGTTCCGGATGGCGGTCTAAGTCAGTGCCATCATTGCGGCTACCATGCAAATAAGCAGTTGGTAAAATGACCCGAAAACCAGCGCGAACTAGTTGATAGGCCGCGGATAGTTCTGTTGCCGTTTGGTTCGTCCAACCATGATAATCGATAATCGTTGGTAACTTCGTCTGTGCTTGACTCGCTGCAAACACGTGTAAGACGGGCAAATCGCCCAATTTGGTCGTACGGACTACCACGTCTTCAAATAAATTCGTTGTCATTTTTATCACCGTTTCCAAAATTAATAGTTAATAGTGTAGCAGAAGCCCAAACGAAAACCAACCCAAACGCGCACATCGTGGTTAAAGCTTAACCATCACGGACACATCTGAGTTGGCAATTAAGTCGACTAGCCACTACTGACCAGTGTAATAAATAAATTACTTTTCAAGTGTATCTAAGAAATCTTCAACTTGTTTTTGCGTCTTACGGAATTTGTCGACATAGCGGCCAATTTCTTGACCATCTTCAATGCCAACGAAACTAGGAATGCCCATCACACCCATGTCCTGGGCGATTTCAATATTCGCGTCACGGTCAACCGTAATCCAATCGTATTGGTCGTACTTGGCTTCGATTTGGGGCATTACTGGTTTAATAAACGCACAATCCGGGCACCAGTCCGCCGTAAAGAATAACATATGCTTACCCGTCTTGATTCGATCGCGAATTTCTTCGTCGCTTAAAGTTGCAGTTGCCATAAAAAATGCCTCCAATATTCTTGATGATACCTATAGTTTAACACATACTAAAAGTAAGTAAAGAACTTTGCGCTATTCGCTCGCACGTTGCAAGGCTTGTTGTAAATCAGCTGCTAAATCGGCCACGTTTTCGATACCGACTGACAAGCGTAACAAGTTCGGTGTGATGCCCTTTTCAGCGCGCTGCTCAGGCGTCAAATCGGCGTGTGTCTGGACGGCGGGAACGGTCAGCAAGCTCTCGACCCCACCCAGACTTTCGGCAAAGGAAATCACGTTTAACGCGCGTAGGAAGGTGTCGACGTCGGTCCCGTCAGCCAGGTAAAAACTGATCATGCCGCCGCGACCGGGGTATAAGACCCGTGACACGTGTGCATCCGCCGTCAGCGTTTTGACGAGCGATTGGGCATTGGCTTCTTGTTGGTGTAAACGAAGCGGCAACGTCTTCAGGCTTCGCAATAGCAACCACGCGTCAAATGGATCTAACACGGCACCGGTCGTCACCAGATTGAATTCTAAGGCCTTGGCATCCGCCTGGTCTTTGACCACGACTGCGCCAGCCAGCACGTCATTGTGGCCAGCCAGATACTTGGTCGCTGAATGCACGACGATGTCAGCACCCAGGTCTAACGGCTTTTGAATCAGCGGCGTATAGAACGTGTTATCCACAATCAATTTTAACCCGTGGTCATGCGCAGTCGCAGCGGTTGCCTGAATATCAATGACTTTCATCGTTGGATTAGATGGCGTTTCGAGCCATAACGCAACGGTGTGTTCATCCGCTAAAGTTGCCAATGCCGCCTGGTCTTGTCCGTCCCAGACCGCAAAATCCAAGTGATAGTGGTCATGCAGTAAGTCAAAGAATCGATACGAGCCCCCGTATAAATCGTCTGAAACAATAATTTTGTCCCCACTATGGAATAACGTGAAGACCAACTGAATCGCGGCCATACCTGAAGTGAGCGCATAGGCAGCCACCCCGTGTTCCATTTCAGCTAACACTTGTTCCAAAATACATCGCGTGGGTTGTGCTTCACGCGGATAATCAAAACCCGTCGATTGGCCGAGGCCGGCATGCCGATACGCCGTTGATAAATAAATCGGTGCTGAAATCGCCCCGGTCTTCTCATCATCACTTCGATTACCCGCTTGCGCTAACCGGGTTTCAATATGTAACTCATCTGTCTGCTTTGTCATGTTCTCAATCCACCTTATTAAATTTTATGCCATTAATCGTAATCTCATCCTAAAAATGAAAACACAAAAAAACCGCCATCTATCAGGGACGCCGGTCGCGTGTTACCACCCAAGTTCAATTGCGGGTCGCCCCACAACACTCATCAAGTTGATTTCAACTCACTAGGATAACGGCTAGTCCCGCCAGCACAGCCTTGTGACCGCTACTGGGCATTCCGAGTTCATCTTCATTAGGCCGCCACCTTGCCGCTTTGCACTCACTACGGCTCCCTGTTAAAGGCGCAGACTAACTACTCTTCTCATCAACATGTCATTTAATGATATTTTCATCTTACTCTCATGATGGGGTGAGTGCAAGGCTAATTTCGCGCCAGCCGGCCTATGAAACGCGTGCGGAATCGCCCAAAAACTTGACGTCATGTGGGTGGAGCGACTGGTCGGCGTGCTCAAAATTTTGGCGTACCGAT
This sequence comes from Lactiplantibacillus sp. 30.2.29, assembly GCF_018991255.1. NCBI lineage: Bacteria > Bacillati > Bacillota > Bacilli > Lactobacillales > Lactobacillaceae > Lactiplantibacillus > Lactiplantibacillus sp. 30.2.29. The sequence continues at coordinate 112,374 of NZ_JAGYGU010000002.1, forward strand.
CGTATTTGGGTAACTTCCAGCGGGTTTAAATAAGCTAACACTCAATTCGAGCCGCAGCTGCTGCTGAGAATTATCATCATTAAGTTAACAACCTAACTACATCGTTCCGAAAATCGTTAACTTTGAGTGCAACAATATCACAAAAAAGGAACCACCAGCATCGGCAGTTCCTGACATGATTTACATTTTCTAAACTAACTTCTGAGCAAAAAAACGTTCGCCAAAGCGACTTATCCGAATAATTTTGAAACAATCACAAAATAAATCAAAATCAAAGCGGCTAGCCCCAACGTCTTCAACAACGCGAGCCACTGTCCTCCGGCTGTTCGCCCCTTTGGTCCCAAGCAGAGCACCAAGCCACCACAAATCACGGCTAATGTTCCAAGCTCGCGGCCCCAGTCAGCATTCCACACATAAACAAACGGCCCAATCAGACCACTCACCACGGCAACAATCCCCATAATTTTAAGAATCAGGCGTCCAAGCCGCTTATCCTTTTCATCATAAATCTCATGTTTCTCTTTTGCCAACTTATCCACCAACCTTTATAACCTCCCTCTAGTATGCCGTATTTTGAATGTGAGGGCAAGAAGGCGGTTACACGTGGTGCTGTAGCCATAGTGTGAGTAGAACGCTGGTCAAGCCATATCTGCGTCAACCATCTGGCCATGAAAAAAGTCCATACAAAAAGACTCCTCCAGAATCATTTTCTGAAGGAATCTCCTTGACCGTTGTTAGCCTACTTCAGTCGAACGGCTTAAGGTTGTGTCGAAACGACTTGCCAGACGTCCCCTTGGGCAAGTTGTTGCTGCTCAAGTTGACCCTTGGCATTAACCCGGAACCGGCCTGCTAAGTGCGCGACATCGGCGTTTTGATTTTCATAAACTTCAACATAGACGAGTCCGCCCTGTTGATACTGATTAAAGACAAAGTTCTGCTTGTTAGCAGTTGTCCCTTGATACTGGGCTGACACTTGATGCCAAGCCCAATCGTTGATCTGACTAGTCGTTAAATGTTGCGTTGCAACGGTACTACTAGTCGCTGATGAGGACGATTGCTTGCTAGTCCCCGTGGTTGCGGAACTAGCTGCTTGACTGCTGGTCGTCGTGGAATCCGTAGATGATTGTGCATCCGTCCCAGTCGTCGATGAGCTCCGACTATCGGAAGTCGCAGTTGTTGAAGAGTCATCAGCTGTTGAAGACGATTTTGTTGCGGTTGACTTCTCGGTCTTAGCATCTGACGAGGACGCAGACTTGCTCGACTTTTCAGCCTTCTTTGACACGACCGTCTTCGTTTCACTAACACGTTGTTGACTAGTTTGGTGGTCGGCCTCCAAATAATAGCCACCCCCAAGCGCTGCAATTGCGGCGATTACTGCGGTACTAACTAACACTTTTTTCAAGATAATCAACTCCCCAAAGATTAATTGTCTGATACTACCTAAAGCATACGCTATGTTGACTCACTTTACCAACGTTTACCTGTTTTAGATGCAAATTTAATGTTTCGATAAGAATTGGGGGTTACCTTGAGAATTCAGGTTTAGAAAATGCCGCCGCTTATAGCAAAAATGTGCAATTAACGAAACCAGCAAACGCACAATTGACTTGCATCCCACAACAGATCTCACAAACGCACGGTATCAATGAGTACCCTAATTATCCCCTAACGTTTATTGCGCCGATTCTTTTTGGGCCGCTTACGCTTCTTCTTTTTTCGGAATGCCGGTGTCGCATCCATCCCCAGCCTCTTATGCAAGCGCAGTTTCTCATCTCTGACAACTTGTCGCAGAGCTTGTGCACGCTGCTCTGGAAGCGTTGTATACATTTCTAGCATATCCACCATGACAATCAATTTATCCATATCATCGAGCTGTATTCGTTGTACAAACCTTTGTTGTTCAGCACCATCAACCACTGAACCAGGCCCGTATTCAAGCGACATGGTCTCTTCAAGCGCTTCCGTAGTCAATTCTTCAGGCTGTAGAAGGTTGCAGTCGTATGCACGGCCAAGGTAAAACTCAAAAGACTCCACATAATCAGAAACGCGGGCTGTATTTTCAGGATGCTTTTGCTGTTGATCTAAATAGGCCCTAAACCCCAGTTCAACAGCAAAGCGGTGGGTCTTAATCGCATCCTTACGATGCCAAGACCGACCCTCGAAAGTCTCAACATGCGCATCCGGATTCAGGTAATCCCTTTCCTGATCAGGGCTGTAAAAGTCAATCAACTTGGCCAGTTGCTCTGGATCATCAAATACTGCCGCCGTGATTGGAAAGCCATTCTCATATTCACTACTGATGTCATTCTTGTGGTCAGTCACATAATTGTTGATACTGTCGTCATCATTCAAGTCAACACCAGCCGCTTGAATTTTCAGGATCATCTTCTTGTCTACCGAATAATTGTTGGGATCCTTAGCTGCTTCAACCATTTTTTCAGCAGCCTCATGAATATACCGTTGGAGTTGAGCGACCTTATTTGGTTTCATCATCTGCTCGGAACCTACGATACTAATCAAATCAGTTAACATTGGACCAATCGCCGCATATTCTTCTTGACTATAAAGACGATCCGCAACAAAATCACCCGTCATAATCTCAACCAACATATGCTTGGTCCAACTTCGCGGCAATTTACGATAACGGTTATACCCAATCACCAATAATGTTTCAACAACATTTTGCATAAAGTCGGCTGTGACCACCTCGGGACGGTTCTGCCATTCTGGACGCTCTTGGTAGATTTTCATTAATCTCGAATACTGAAGATTCACTCTTAATAATCGGCTAGGTTGCCACATTGGCAACTTTGGATCCCGATTAACTCGGGTACTAGGATCATCATCAAAGTCATCTTCAGTCATGGATGACCCATCCTGGCCCAAATCAACACTCGGCACAAAGTCATCATCGGAATCAAGGTCGGGGTTATCCCAAAAGTCAACATCGTCGAAATCATCATCGAAGTCGTCGTCATCATCCATAAATCCTTCAGTCTCAACTGGTGTCGAAAATAATGCCAATAAAAACTTCGGAAGACTGCCAGCTTCAGGATTCTCTTTTTTAATTTCCGCCATCACCTTCGAAATGTCAGCGGGCTTCGCATTAATTTGTTTCGTTCGTGCTAAGTAAGTACAGTACGGTTCACCGATGACGACCGGTCCTTCCACCAAGAACTGCGTGCCATCGATGTCGTCATCATGCTTGACTTGAGTCAAATAAGCGCCAATGGATGCTGCTGTCCAATCAGCATGGGACTTACTGATATAATCAGAAAGAGCTGCATCTAGCTGGTTACCCACCGTTTCACTTAAATTATCCCAGCTCAATCCGATGATATCAGAGACACCATCCATCTGATCATATTGTGTCTTAAGTGGCTGGTATTCCGGGGATGCTTTAAACCCAGCCCAAATTGATTTAAATGTTGCCATGTTACCCCTCGTTTCATTATCTTTTGATCTTTTAATTCCAAAAACTGAGCCCACGCCATCACTAACACTCACCAGGCTTGACTGATGGCTGCGTGGTCACGACGCATTCATTTAATAGTTCTATTATACCGTACAGTCCTAATTAGTACTTAATGAGACCAAGTATCTGTCACTAAATCCGTTTTTCTGCTTACAAAATGTAACCGGTTCATAATTTGTCATCAAATTGTTACTTATGTGAAGCCCAGTTTGCATGCTATAGTAATCAACCGATACTAAAATTAGGAGTGTGTCAATAGAATGCCACGTAATTTAAAAGAAGAAGTTGTTTTCACTGCCATCATGGCTGGCTTAATGGTCTTTGTCATGACCGCCTACAACGTTACCCTCGCTCAAGGCTTTAGTAGCGGCTTGGTAATGGCAATCCTTAGTGGCTACCCACTCGGTTTATTCGTTGCGATCCTGTTAGACTTATTGGTCGTGGGACCAATTGCCAAACGATTAGCTTTCAAATATATCATTAATGATTACATGCGTAAAAAGGTCGTCTTAATCGGAATTACGATTTCCGTCTTGATGGTGCTGGGCATGGTGACTTGCATGTCCTTCTTCGGCATCGCAGTCGAAGGTGAATTGGCTGGCGGTCACGTCTTAGCGACTTATGGTCATACTTGGATCTTTAACTTGATTGTTGCCCTTCCACTCCAACTGCTCATCGTTGGCCCAATCGCCCGCGCTGTGCTTGGAAAGATGCAACAAGCAACGGCGAACACTGAGTCCGCAGCTACGGTAGAAGAAGAAGATTAATCGTCACATTTAATACTTGAACGCGTGCCTGACTGGGTAAATCCTAGTTGGGCACGCGTTTTTTGAATTAGACGTCCAATCGTGTCGCTCCTTCGCCCATCCAGCATGACGATTCAACAACACGACTCACAGGTATGACCGTGTTTTAGACATCTCACAGCTACAATGATAAGCTTTCACTGCCAATGCCTGGATACGACCATCTTTTAAATACTTCCGAAGCAACCTGCTGCCAATGTCCAACCCCTGCCACCAATTCCACTGACAAGTTCAGGATACCCCCAACGACTTCACGATAATTTATTCAGCAGTCATACCAGCCGCCACACCGTCCACCCCCAACAGCTTAACTTTCTTAACCGCAATCCATGCTATGCTAATTGAATGAACTTAATTGGGGTGAAACGTATTGAAAAGATGGTTAAGCTTTGGGGGCTTATTCCTATGCTTATTAATGGCACCACTCAACGTCCAAGCACGTGCAGGTGGCAATTACGGCGGTGGTGGTGGCAGTGACTCGACGTCTACTTGGAATCGGTCGAGCAGCGACGAATATTATGATGACCGCCGCGAATTTGACCGTCCCAGGATAATAACTGGTTGGCAGCACAATGCAACTGGTGGCGGTTTCGGCTTACTAGTCGCTGTTATCGCTATTAAACGCTTATTACGACGGCGACGCCAGAACTTATTCGCCAATCAAACAGACCTGCCGCCGACCCTAGCAGCGGCCTTTGAAACGCTGTTCTATGAGGTTGAGGCCGCCTGGACGCGTAATGATTTGACGGCGCTACACCGCTTGATGGGACCAGGATATTATCAATATCAACGCTGCATCATTATCGGTTTTATGATCCAGCGCAAGTTCAACGAGCTTGACTCACTGCACCTGATTTCACTCCGCCAGCTCGACAATGGTCCGGGTCGCGCTATCAACATCTTAGTCACCGCGCAGGCCCGCGACTACTTCCGATATGCCAATAAAAGTGCCACGTTCAACCAACAGGCCAAGGATTCAGCTTACATTGAACGCTTTCAAGAAATTTGGACGGTCAAATGGGATGCCCAGCATCAACTGCGGTGCCACCAAATTACGGCGGTTCAGCCAGATACAGACGACAACGTGCGCTAAGGCTCAAGTACTATGCGTTGATTTTAAGCCATACGCTGTGAACAGAAGCGCGACACACCTTATGCAAGTTGCCTGCAGTGCCGCAACTAATTTTTAATGATTAACCACAAATCGCCCCGACCAGCAGTCAAATTTTCTGCTGATTGGGGCGTCTTGCGTTTCAAGTTGTCATCATGTAATTCAGGGATAATTTGAAACTAAATCGACCCCAATTTCCCGTACATCATGGTATGGTAATGATAACGATTAAGGAGGTATCACGAGGGTGAAAACATACGGAATTGGTGCGGTGGCTGAGCGCATGGGACTTTCAGTTGCGACGATTAGATATTATGACGAGACGGGATTACTGCCATTCGTCAAACGCGACCAGGCTGGCCGGCGCCGGTTTACCGACGATAATATTCAGCTATTACAAATGATTTTGGATTTAAAACATGCCGGCGTTGCCATAAAGGATATTGCCCACTTTGTCTCCTGGCGCTTAGATGGCGACGACTCATTGCACGAGCGCTATCAATTCTTGGCGAAACATGAACAGACGCTCGAAGACGAGATTAGCCAACTCGAAAGTTCGCTGGCCTACTTGCGTTTTAAGAAATGGTACTATCGAACTGCCGAAGAAGCTGGTACAGAGAAGATTCATCTACGGGCTGGTTCCAAACAAGTCGACCCGCAAACTTATCGTGAGTATCAAGAATTACTTCAAGCAGGTCACACCGCTCAGGAACTTGGGAACGGTTCCAAAAAATAATTCAGGCTTTAGACTTGACCTCAAGTTTACTTGAGCTAGTAAGCTATGATTCATCAACTGTTATAGGAGTGTGATGAATGATGTTCTTACTCGCTTTAATTCCAATTTTAATGGGCGGTGGTCTGGCCATGCAGACCGCGGTCAATGCCAAACTACGTCAATTTGTGGGGTCTCCCTACTTAGCTTCTGCGGTCTCCTTTAGCGTCGGTGCGCTATTCTTGATCGTACTCACGTTACTGAGTGGCGTCTCACCGTTCGTCTCACTGACGACAATTGCGACCAACCCGTGGTGGATCTGGCTTGGTGGCCTTTTAGGCGTCATTGGTCTAACGGTCAACTTGCTACTCTTCCCACGACTAGGCAGTATTCAAACGGCGGTATTACCGATTTTTGGACAAATGGTGATGGGGATTCTCATCGACCAATTCGGCTGGTTTGCATCGCCGCGCGAACCGCTGACGATTGTGAAAGTCATCGGATTAGTATTGGTCACCTTGGGCATGCTGGTCGCCACCGTCCGCTTTAATCATGCGACCGCTGAACATCCGGTCAAAGGGCTCTGGCTGTGGCGGTTACTTGGCATCGGTGCTGGGATGCTAATTGCAACTCAGGCAGCCATCAATGGTCATCTAGGCACGATTCTCCAGTCATCCGTCCACGCTGCTATGGTTTCGTTTACCGTCGGCGCAGTGCTCTTACTGTTACTGATTACCGTCTTACGGGTACCCACTAAGCCACTTCAAATCGCCCTTCAAGCTGGTCGAAGTTACTGGTGGATGTGGATCGGTGGCTTCTTAGGTGCAGCCTATGTTTTCGGTAGTGCCTGGTTAGTCCCTCAGATTGGGACGGGTCAAGTGGTCGTGATTGCATTATTTGGCCAATTGCTGTTCAGTGCCATCATTGAACAATTCGGTTGGTTCGAAGCCCAGGCACAACGGGTCAAACTTCCCCGCTTAGTCGGCCTATTGCTGATGTTAGTAGGCGTGATTGGAATTCATTTTTTGTAAATATCATTGACGGGCCTATCTCAAAGTGGGATAGACCCGTTTTTGTATCAAAACAATGCCCGATACTGACCAGGCAATGAAAAAAACGTCTCGTCATTCCTGGCAAATTCGTTGCAATTACTCATCGATTTAACTGTGAATCACAAATACAAAAAAAGACGCGTATCAGCCATCCGAAAATGGTCAACACGCGTCTATTCACGGCACTGGCAAAGCCAGCGGGGGTGACACTCCACAATGTCAGTGACCCAAGCACTCTGAAATACGTCAGAGAAACGTGCCCCGCTATCAATATTAGTCACTAGCCGCTCGCGCGGAACCGTTATTACTAACGATCTGACTCTATCGACTCATCGCAAGAACAACCATAACATCTTAATCTCTAAAATGCAAGGTAGCCGCAAAAAAACGGTGGTGCAATTGACTAGCAATCGACGCCACCGTTCCCATTGGTATTTTGATTTTGGCTTGGCTCCAATATCAATTTTAACAATACCACATGTTTGTAAACATTCAGTAACTGGCAGGTAAAGATTGTGTTTAATCTTCAACCGCCGTGATCTGATTCAAACGGTCGACTTGCGCTGACAACCAGTCCGTCAACAACTTTTCGGCGTTGGCCTGATCAGCCAGCACATCATCAACTGAGCCTAATTCATCGATTCGCAAGCCGGATTGGAGCGCTTCGGATTCGGCAATCATATAGACATTGATTGGCATCGTGTCGTCTGCGACCGTCACCTTGCCAATTTCAGTTAAGTTTGCAAGTGGCAGGTTAATGACACTCGTCTCAAGCCGAAAGCTAATCGCGGGCTCGTGAGTCATCGTCAAGGTGATCTGGGCCAGCTGGTCTTGCTTGACCGCTGCGACCAACTTCGCTAACCACGGTTGAACTTGCGCTGTTAATTGGTCATAGGTGCCCGTTAAACTGGCCTGGGTCACCTTTTCGGCCGTGACATCATCGATAAAAGTTTGTACGTTTCGTTGCATAAAACTCGATCCCTCATTCATTTTGTCAATTTCGTTAATTTGTTCGTCGCCAACGTGTGAGTAGCACCAACGTGTAAAAGTTGATTCCGAGTCCAATCACACCCATAATCTCTAGCAAAAGCTTGATTTCCATTCCAGCCGTACTTTGATAGCCAGACATCAGCGCACTGATGAGTCCAAGACTGTATATCAGCACCACTAGTCCGAGCACGTAGAAGCCCAACATTCGGTTAATATAAACCGCCAGGACGCCTAAAAAGTACAACACGAGCGCAATCAGTAAGCCCTGCCACATTTCTGCGACCGAGATATGCTTGGCTTGCAAGTGAAAATGGCTGGTCGACATCATCCAATTGACGATACCGTAACAAAAAAAGGACACAAACGCAAATGCAACTAAGCGAGTCAGTTTCAACAAATCACTCCTATTACTGGGCAATTAAGTCGATGATAGCAGTCCGTTCAATGCCAGTGAAGTACTGGTTTAAGTCGATATCAGCTAGGGCGTCCGCGATGGCTTCATGGTCATAACGCACCCCGTTCAGCGCTGCTTCGATATCTTGGACGTTACCGCTACCAAAGAAATCACCGTAAAATTTAATATTATTGATCAAGCCGTCATCCACTTTGATCCGGACATCAATGGTTCCCATATCAAAATGTTGCCGCCGTTTAACTGAGAATTCAGGCGATTTGCCGTAAACCCAATCCCAATTAGCATAATAGTCTTCGTAAATTTTATCAATAGCTTTTTGTTGTTCAGGTGTCACGTGATATTCCTTATCGGCGATTTGGTCGAGTGAATCAACGTGAAATAATTCCTTCAATAACGCGTCTTGGAATTCTGGCACCGTGATATTTTGATACTCTGGTGCCAGGTATGGCCGCAAGTTCGTGACCCGACTCCGGACCGACTTGATGCCCTTCGATGCAATCTTATCGGTTGGAACAGTTAACGCCTGTGGCACGACGTTTAAGTCGACATTCAACATCAATGTCCCATGTGAGAAGGTCTTGCCATTCCGCGAATACATAGCGTTACCAGAAAACTTCTTGCCATCAACGAGTAAGTCGTTACGACCACTGACCGTTGCCGTCATTGCACCCATATCGTGCAGTGCATCGATAATTGGCTTGGTAAACGTCTTAAAGTCACCAAATTCTTGGCTATCACTGTCGACCACAAAGCTGAAACAGAGATTGCCTAAGTCCTGATAAACAGCACCACCACCAGATAACCGACGAGTGACGGTAATATGATGTTCACGAACATAATCTGCATTGATTTCTTCAAGCGTATTTTGATTACGCCCAACGATAATGCAAGGTTCCTCATAATAGAACAAGACCAATGGTTCATCAAAATCTACATTGTTCATTAAATACTGTTCCGTAGCCAAGTTGCGGCCAATTTCATGATCTTTCATTGCGACATAGTACATGGTTTAAAATCTCCTTCAGCTTTAGGTTACTTTAATCATACAGCAAGATGAAAAAAGGACCCACAATGTGAGCCCATTTTTTGGAAGAATCATACAAAAAAGTTTAGCGTGGCGTTCTTCACACCACAAGATGACTGATTCACTATCCACATCCATGAACGTTTGATTGGCGGCAATCCGTTCTCCGTGGAGCTAACCGTGCCATCAATAGATGGAGGTTGGGTCAGTCAGTTATCCGAAATTAGCGGAAACGCTGCTATACTGCACTAGCTATCACTTGACGGGTTTGTTACAACAATTGGGTAACGGTTTGATACTGACCTGTGATTCTTCCGATGAATCCAATATAGCATACAATGTAAGCGATTGCAAACCTGGCAAATAAATGTTGTTCCCGTCGACAGATCTTAAAAATCAAAAACGACCTAGTCAGCCGAAGCCAACTAGGTCGTCGAAACTTAATAGCGGCCGTGGTCGCTATCCATTTCACTAACGCTATTATAGAACCTCATGAAAGCAGTTACAACTTAAATGCTTAATTCTTGATCATTGCGACATAGTGGGTCGCTCCAGAGCGACTAAGGTACCGTAACCAAGTATAGCCTTCTGCTTGTACCGTCCCGTTATAGTAGACCGTTTCACCTGGATTATATTGTCCAACGATCCCTGCACGAGTTGTTGGCGCCGTCCGAATGTTAGTCGTCGTGACAAATCGGAATGCACCGGTGGTATTAGTTGGCGTGCTCGTCGTGTTCGATGACGATGATGACGCCCCACTAATCGCAACGTAGTGTTGGGCACCAGAATAGGACAAGTACCGTAACCAAGTTTGCCCATCAGCGGTCACCTTGGCGTTATAGTACACCGTCTCGCCAGCATTGTAAGTGCCAACATTGGCAGCATTACCCGCTGGGGCGTTCTTAATCGCTGTCGTCTGGTTGAACCGGTAACTACCGCTTTGTGGTGTCACTTGTGGCTTTGAAACACTGTTGCCACCGGTATTACCACTGATTTGAACGTAGTGTTGGGCACCAGAATAAGATAAGTAACGTAACCAAGTCTCACCGTTAGTCGTCACCTTACCATTATAGTAAACGGTGTCGCCAGCGTTATACGTTCCCACCGTGGCCGCGTTATTGGCCGGCGCATTCTTGATGGCCGTCGTATTTGTGAAACGATAAGCCCCACTAGTTGCAACGACGTTAGGCTTGTTGACTGGCGCAACTTCATCGCCACTCGTGGCCACGTAATGTTGGGCCCCAGAGTAAGACAGGTACCGCAGCCAAGTCGTACCGCCTGTAGTTACCTTACCGTTGTAGTAAACCGTCTCACCGGCATTGTAAGTGCCAACGACCGTGGCCGACTTGCTAGCTGCGGAGCGAATATTGGTTTTGACCGTGAACTTATAACTCCCACTAGCTGGTGTGACCGTAGCTTGATTTTCATGGTTATTGTTATTATTAGTTGCTTGGCTGATCATGACATACCGTGAGACCCCTGAGTAGGATTGGTAACGTAGCCAAGTGGCATTATTGACCGTCAATTTACCATTATAGTTGACAGTTTCACCGGCATAATACGTGCCAACTGAAGCACTATTTTGGTCAGGTGAATTGTGAATCGTCGTGGTCTTGGTGAACTTATGTGTACCACTCGTTACCGTCACATTTTCGTCAGGTAGCGTCTGAGTATTATTGTTATTACCAGTATTCGTCTGACCATTTAAAACTTCTTGATCCCACTGGTGTAACTGGTTATATTCAATGATGCTGATCAGTGAGCTAGCATAGGTTGGCGCGGTTGCGTAACCATCTTGTTGTAAGAGGCTCGCAACGCGGCGATAGTCCGTGACACCCAGCAAATTACTGTAACGTGGGTTCTCCACTAAGAAGGCGCCGTGGTCTTCAACACTAGCTGACCAGTTCGGATATTTCCGGAACGCATCTTGAATCGTGATGTATTGTGAACCGTTCCATTCCTGAGTCGGGAAGTAAATCGATTGTCCTTGATAACTCCCCTTGATACCAAATAAATTATTACCGGCAGTGGCCAATTGTGACCGGCCCCAACCACTTTCGAGAATGGCTTGGGCGGCGGTTACGGATGGTAAGACTTGATACTTATTCCAACCAGAGACCGCACCCGCTTTAATCTGACTTAAGAAGATTTCTTGGCTGGTAAGTGCCCGCGTTGCCCGTGCTGCCACAGCTGGTGATTGAATCGCAGCCGCAACTTTGGCCGTCTCAACTTGTGGCGTGGCTTTTGGCGTCGCCTGTTCAGCCGCTGGTTTGGTTTCTGCGGACTTAGACTCTGCCGACTTCGCTTCTGCTGACTTGGCTGCAGAATCCGCCGAAGCAGCCGATTTAGCAGCTGAACTGGTCACTGCCGAATTGGCGTGGTCGCTTGTCGCTTGGCTATCTTGGCTGGTTGCCGCACTTGCTTTAGCCGTTTCATCTAACTTGTCGACCGCACTTGTCGTTGAAGCCGCCGTTGCACTGGCCGCAGTCTCATCCTGCTTGGCTGCTTCCGATGACGAGCTTTGCTGGTCTGTACTGTCAGCTTTAGCGGACTGACTGGTTGCTGCACTTGCCGCCCGCACCGTTACCCGGCTGGTCGCACTGGTAGCCGCTGCATCCGACTTCGATGCTGCTGAAGTCGTTGTCGTGCTTTCAGTAGCCTGGCTGGCAGTGGATGCTGATTGCGTCTCACTACTCGTCGCTGCCGTATCCGTCTGGCTCCCCGCGCTCAGCGTCACTTGCTTGCTGGCAGTGGAGGTCGCACCACTCTCCTTGGTTGCAGAAGATGGCTTGGTGGCCGTCGCTGTCGTATCCGCCTTACCACTTAACATTGGTAATAAAGCGGTACTCAATAATAATGAGGTTACTACTTTTTTCGTCATTCCTATTTTCAATTTGATTTCCCCGAACTTTCCGTGAGTTAGTCGTCAATACAACTGAATGTATCCCCGTTGATACCTGCTGTTACAAAGTAATATTAGCATGTCGACCAGTCACTTTCAAACAAGTTTGCTTTCAATTATTTTATTAATAGCAAACCATTGATACCGTTATCATTTTGAAACGGGAACTAGTTAACTTTCGCTTACCATTGAGTCAATCAACAATCTGCTGAAACTATTGCTAATACTGCATTTTAGCCGTACCCCAGCATCGAAATTTATCAGCAGTCCCTGATTATGCCATTAAACAGACTGCAAATGAGTTTGAATTTAAAATTGTTGCGTCGTGAAAAAATTTGCCGTTTTCCAGATCTATTAATATAATTATCCTTACTAACTGAAATCGAGGCATTAATCAATCGATTTAAATTGCTTACATGTATCAAATTTAATGATAAAATGTAGTTATTAACTAGCCATATCAAACGGGGGTAACCATTATGTTACAACAATATCAAAATATCTTGGTACCAGTTGATGGCTCCAAGGCTACCGATGAAGTTCTTCGTCGGGGCATCGAAGTCGCTAAGCGTAACAAGACGCATCTCGACATTTTAAATGTGTTGGAAGTTAACCAATTCAGTGATACGTACGGCGGTGCGGTCAGTGGTGACGTCATCTACAAGCTATCTGAAGACGTTCAAAAGCGCTTGGAAGAACTCAAGCAACAGACGATTGACGCTGGCGTGACGGACGTTGACATCCACGTTCGTTTTGGTAATCCGAAGACGGTTATCGCACGCGAATTTCCAGCTGACCATCACAATGAATTGATCATGATTGGTTCGACAGGGCTTTCTGCAGTTGAACGGTTAATGGTTGGGTCGGTAACGACTTACGTTAGTCGCAACGCGATCTGCGACGTTTTAATCGTTAAGCCAACGGACACCGAAGAATAAAGCAATATAAAAAGTCTGGATGCGCTCCAGACTTTTTATTTGCCACTAATTTTCCCGACGCCAATCACTTTTAAAGAACAGGAGTAGACGACCTTTGACGTGGACTTATGATCTCAGCATTCCGCCAACTTTAAACCAACAAACGATCCGTACCTGTCTGCGGTCGTGGCTCATTCCTAAGCGTATTCAGGGCCAACTACGGCAAACCCGCCGCATTCAACTCAATGGTCAGCCCACCACAATTGCCAAAACTGTGCAAACTGGGGACCAGCTCACGTTGACGTTTATTCCCAGCGACTTCCGGACGCCAACGTCTAACTATCTGGCGGTCGCGACTAACCCTGTCGATATCTTATATCAGTCAACTGATTTATTGGTCGTCAATAAAGCCGCGGGCATCAAGTCGCATCCAAATCAGCCTGGTGAGACCGGCTCGGTTTTAAACGACCTAGCCGCCGCACTCCAGCCCACTCAGCAAGCACCATACATGGTTCACCGATTAGATCAAATGACCTCTGGCGCAATGCTAGTCGCCTTGAATCCCGTCGTGGTTCCGATCCTGGACCGGCTCATCAGTGAAAAACAAATTCGACGGACGTATTATGCGTGGGTTCGTGGTCATTTTGCCACGCCAACTGGGCATTTCACCGCACCAATCGGTCATGATGCCACCGACAAACGCAAACGCTGGGTCAACACGGCCGATGCCCAGCCAGCACTCACCGATTATGAAGTACGTGAGACAACGGCCCAGCAGAGCTTAGTCAAACTGACCTTGCATACTGGCCGTACCCATCAGCTACGGGTTCACCTGGCTGCTAGCGGCCACCCCATTATTGGTGACCCACTTTACGACTCGCAAGCGGAGTCGGCGCCTCGGCTGATGTTACATGCCCAATTGTTGGATCTACAACTTCCATTTAGCACCACACGGGTGACGGTACCGGCCCCATTGCCAAGTTTATTTAATCAGACAGACTTATTGGACAGGTATTAAACACAAGCATGCTAACAATTTGAAAATTAATTAGATACTAAATATGGAACGTCCCTTTTATATTAAGGGACGTTCCTTTATGTGCACAATCACATTTTAATGAAATTTCCGAAAGCTAAGTGCACCTAACCCTGACAATAAAATCGTCCCGACAAGTGCAAACCAACCACTATTTGCTTCATCAGTTTGTGGTAATGTAGCTTTTTTTTGACCATCACTTGAATTCGTATCAGCCTGCGCTGTTGCATCCTTAGTACTCGTTGACGTTGACACTTTTGATTGACCACTAGCATTTGAACTAGTACCCGTAGTGGCATCTGTTGACGTCACATCTTTGTTAACCGCTACTGATTGATCACTATCGGCCCTAGTCGAAGTCGTCTTCGCACTTGAAGTCTCAGTAGCACTAGCATTTTCCGCACCATCTGTACTGGTACTTGACTCACTATTCACAGTATTACTAGTAGCATTGTCAGAACTCGTGGTAGTCCCAGTATTACTGCTTGAGTTCGTATTAGTCGAGGTCGTCGCACTATCACTTACGCCTGCATTGCTATTTGAATTCGTATGGTCTCCTACTTGACTTTCAGTACCGCCAGCGTCATTGTCAGCTGTTACTTGATTGATCAGCCAAGCTTGGACAACCTCCCAGGAGCTTCGCCTAACAACCACATACTTAGTCTTACCTTCATTATAAGTATAATTTAATCCAACATCGCCTATACCCGTGGCATGTAATTTTGAGGAATTATCTGATAATAAATAGTCTCCGTTCCCATCACCACCTACAAATCGAGCATTTTTCAATGTCGCTTCAATTTGGCTTGCTGAAGCACCAATAGTAGGTAAAGCATCGATTGCCTGGGTCAAGCTAGCGTGAGCAGCATTACTCTCGGAATCAATATTACTATCCAGTGGACGATTAGCATCATCATTTTCAAAATATCCTGAGTCCTCTTTTGAGACTTTAATAGTTACAGATTGGCCATCATGCGTAACTTTATAACCGGCGGAACCATTCGTTAGCGAGTATTCATCACTAGGTGTACCATTCATAAGAATATGCGTGGGCAAGCCTTGTTCCATATCCGCATCAAGTGCAGAAAAATAATCCGCAGTTTTCGTAAATTTGGTATATGTTTTTAAAACGGCACCAGTATCATTATCTACTATATTAAATGTAACAAAATTAAATCCATAGGTATCGGCAAAATCCTGGCTATCAGTTTCACCCTCCTCAGTATCAAAGAAATACCAGTGATTATCCACTTTAGTAAAAACTGTTCCATCAGTATCGTTATAAGTATTTCCTGTAGGAATGGCCGAAACCGTTGCCGCCTCAGCAACGGTTGATGCTCCTAATGATACTATCGTCGTGCTAGCAACCCCCACTCCCAATAATGCCGTGGAAATCATCAATGTACGAACTAATTTTTTCGTTGTCATCTAAAAATACACTCCTTTTAACTTCTCCAAAACAACTAGCAACAACCGTCTATTATGAACCGCCATCCCCCCTTTAACGGACCAGTGAACATACATAATACTGTGCGACTAATTGTCTAACGCCAAATTCCTGATACATTTTGCACGTAGCCCACCAGCGACCCCCAGAAAATATTAAGTACGATAAAAATGAAGATGCTAAATACAACCGTTAATGCAACTTCCGCCAATAATACCGCGTAGAATTTATCCATTCGGGCTCTTTGAACATCATTGACGATGATGAAAATGAATGCTGCGCTCATTAAAACGTTCGATGGCACCATAAAAATTAGTAACAGTGTTAAGCCAGAGAAATTACCTGAACTAGTGATAACACTCATTAATAAGGTAATCAGATTTAAAATCATAATTAAATTTGTTACTCCCGCAAACTGATTAACAAAGTCCCAGAAATCAACATGTTCTGGCGTCAGCGCTTGTCGAAAGCCATACGCAATAGCTGTATAAATGGCGTAGCCAACAATAATCAGTAAGAAAATTGTTAATCCAGTCTTAACGATGACACCATTAATATCCAATGCTGCCATCATGTCTCGTGCCTCAGTTCCCACGCTCTTGACTACTAAGGCCCGTACTTTTTGAATTAATGAGACAATCGTCAAAACCATCAATAAGGATTCAACAACCATTGATGTCAAACCAAAAAAGCGGTTGGCATCAACTAATGGTCGGCTAGGATGACGCAATGTCTCCAAATACCAAGCAAAATAATTACCAGAAAAACGTTTCACCGAAGCAATTGAATCTGAGGTACGTGATGAATTATAGTCAGTCGCTTGTGGTGTAGATTGCGGTATTGGCGCTGATTCTACTGGTTGCCGCACCTCTTGAACGGCATAGCCACACTTCGGACAGAACTTAGCATCGGGTTTAATTTCGTTGCCACACTTTGGGCAAAAAACGGGTTGATTCGTCATTGATATGCTCCTCGTTGTTTTTAGTGATTGTGCTATTCGTCAAAAGACTCATGTTCATCGTTCGTCTTTTGACCATTTGTTATTTTTGAAAATTGATAACCAAACGTCGTATCGTTGCCTGTTGGGGTCATCGTGGCAGTGTACTGATATGTCTGTACATGAGCATAATCCTCAAGATTGAATCGATATTCGATTGAGTACGTGACCAAACTCGACCCATTAGGCCCCGGCACGACCTGTTTTAGGGAAGAATCATAACTAACCGACTCAATATCGTCATCGTCAGAGTAATCTTGAGTCATCTTGACAATCTGGTTGTAAGCCGCGTTATCTCTACCATTAGTAAAATAATCCGCCAGCGCAGTATTTTGACTGTCAGTGACATCATTTATATCCGTGCCATTAGAAATCTGATCCATACACATTATTAATCGCGACACCAAACTATCGGCCTCTGAATGGCTAATCTGATTGGGATAATTGATATCAACGGTCGATTGATCGTCACTTTTCTTCAAGTGAATTGTCTTAGAATTAGCCATGCCCTCGCTCGACGTATAACGGGCATACACTGCCATATCAGACGACCACGGCTCATCGTTGAGCTCAAAGTGGCCACTAGTATCAGCAGTCCCGACTTTTTGACCATTTAAATAAATCGCTGACGCCGGTACTGTTTGCAATGTCGTCGAAATAGTTGTTAGCGGTAAGTTATAAGTTCGATTACTAGTAATATAATATTGACCACTGTTAGATAGCTGATGTCCTCTGACTGTACCATTAACTGTCAATTGATATTCTCCCGGTACCAATGCCCCCAAGGACTTAATATCATCATCACGCTCTGCAGTCCCCAGTGACCGGTCATCAAGCTTAATTTGATTTCCCGCTAGATTAGTTGTGATTTTAGGGTAAATTGGCTTTACTATAATCTGATAGTTAGGAAACACGAGCCAGCGGTGCCCGCTAACACCATACCTGAAATGATTGTCGTGACTGATGCCCCGGATCAATAAGTCCCGTTGTAAGGTCGTCAACGCTTTGGGATGGTGATGGTAATAGCGATAGATTGGTAGTAACTTTTGCTTATTCAGTCGCAAATCAGTGCTGCTACTAGTATAGTAGTCTGTTAATCGCCGACCTCTTTGCGTATTGGCAATAGCCCGATTTAACGTGGCCGTACGTGAATAATATTGACTTCCCCAAAGCAGCCCACCGCCAAGGATAATGATTACAAGGCCGCTGCTAAGCCAGGTTAACTTTTTTCGTTTCGACCATGCTGCGCGGGAATGTGACAATTCAAATTGTTGCCGCTGCCCCGTTGCTTGATGCGTGACAGTTCTTTTGTCGGCCACTAAATGATAGCCACACTGCGGGCAAATAACATCCGTCGGCGCAACTGGATACCCACAGTTCTGACAAAACCGATTAGCACCCCCACTCGGTTGATCGTTAGCCGGTGCTAACCGCTTATTCAAGTTTCGCATCTTATCCTCCTAGCCACTCATTGCCGATCCTGAACAATTGCCTCTGCATATAGACATAATTGTTCAGCAGGTCGCATTTCTGGTTGAATCTTAACATTGACAACACCGGCATATCGCTTGGTCAGCAACAAGACATAAAGATTCTTCATCATACTTTCCCACATCGCCTTGGCCCCTGAACGAGGAATAACATCACTTTCAGCAAAAATTAGTCCAGCCGAACGATATCCTACTGGAACTGCTGGTGCACTCGTAATCATGAATGTTTTAGTCATCGCAACTTCATCAGGAGTTAGTTCCAAATCAAAAAGTGGAAATGTTTGGTCACTGGAATGTGGCATAATTGCATACTCATCATTTGGTGATAATGCACCGCCACATTTCAAACAGAAATTGGCATCGGCCGCATTTTGGTTGCCACACGCTGGGCAAATTCGGTAATACGTTTGTTTCATCGTTGGACTAACCTTCTTTTCTACAATTTAATTAATTTGTTCGAACTTTCCTGTCGAACGATTTAGCTCCGCCAGAATACTATGAATGTTATCGTAGCGGAACGTATTCGCTGACGTATCTTCTCCTGCTGCATACAGTTTGATTTCATAAACGTCCGGATTTGGTTCACTTTCTGTAAAAGTAAAATCATCCGGGTCAATGTCCTCAGCGTCCGCAATAGCCGCGACAGCAGTCTGAGCAGGGCCTGACAAATCATCATATGATTTTCCCGTTTGAGTAGCTGAGCTATCATTGGCATCATTTGCGCTTGGCCCAGCATCAGGTGCCGTATCATTTTTTGCGGAGTCCACTGTCACATCTTTGGCCTTACTGGTCTTTTTAGCTAGTAAAGCAATCGTTCGATGGGTATCCCCGCCACTAGTCAGATTGGCTTTCTCACTGACCGTCGATTGGGTACTGATTAGCTTAAATTGATAGCTTCCGGGAAAGAGTGGCCCTGCTTTATAGGTAGCATGCTTGCTTTTAGTTGTTGTTAAGACCGTGCCATTGGCTTTGATGGTGGCATTATTCACATTAGTTTCAATCTCCGGGTGCATCATTGTAACCTGTAATTTATAGACTGGAAAAATCAGCCACTCATGGCCCGCTGTCACAACTCGAAACGTCTTGTCACTCGTATAACCATTATGGTTTAAATCGACTGCCATATCCCTGACGTATTGTGGGTGCTTACGCGTGTACGTCATAAATGGTTTGACCGTCTTAGCAGTAATCGTCACACTCGGATCATCACTAACTAGTTCGGTAGCAAATTGATTGGGTTGATCATCTGTCACCTTCTTAACAATCGCCGCCACTTTCCTAGGCTTAACTACTTGCGTCTGATAGATTGAAAAACCGATTGTCAAAATAATTAGTCCTAATACCACGACACTACTGATAAACGCCCATTTTGGTAGTCTTAGATGTTGCGAACGTCCATCTGATTGACGATGACTAGTCCCAGCAGTATCTGTCACGGCAACGGCACTTAAATCTTGACCACACTGATCACAAAAAACGTTATCATCGGCATTTTCTCGTTGGCAATTTGGGCAAACTTTCATGCCATAATTCACTCCTCTTTCTGACCTTATTACAATTCATACCACGTTAATTTATTCCCCAGAATAGTGGGTTGATACAGTATGGAAACCAGACTGATCTGTCGACGCCTCTTGTAAGTAGCCTTCCGAATTAATCCGATAACCGGCTACATATGGCTCTGTATCAGGATCAACGTTATGTGCTTGCATGTTTTCAGTGGAATGGTCCTCATAGACCTGTACATACAGCATGCCGTTATCAGACATTTGTGGAATAAACTTATAATCTTCCTGAGTGAAGTCCGAATTGTACATATCTGTCTTTTTAAACTCTGTCCATACCCAGTCATTTACCTGTTGCGTCGTCAAGTTATGTTGATCCACTGATGACGTTTTCTCATTACTGTCAGTTGTAGTATCACCACTATCATCCGTGGTATCACTGCTACTATCAGCGGTATCCGCTGTGCTTGAGCTGTCATTAGAATCCGTATCTTTTACTAGCTGCATATTCTTAATTGCACCACTCGTCTGATAGAAAATAGTCAACCGACCATCTGCTAAATGAACTTTGTTCAGATTTAGCCCGTCACCAACATACGACTTCAACATGTAAGTTTCGTCAGAGAGTTTCTTAGACGACAAATGATCATTAATTGCCCAGGCGCTACCTGGCACTTCGTTAGCTTTCTGAGCATCATAGATGTTATTAGCACCGTTCATATCTTGCTTCGTAATTGTGAAATCGGTACGCATATAAGGATATTCTTTCATATAAGGATCAGCCCGCTGAAAAGGGCTCCGCCATTTACCAATCAGCTTAGCTGGGGCTCCTGATCGCCACTTTGCCTGACTTGTACCGTCGCTTAAGATATAGTCGTTATCCAAATTGCTTGAATTATCAGACAAATGATAAGCATACTTACCACTATCAACCCAACTAAGTTTTAACTGGTGTTTCGTCCCATTATCATCAATAGTGAGCTGGTATACGTTCTGATCTTTTTGATATTTAAAAGATTGAACACGCCCACCACTTAGCTTCTGTTGCTTACGATTAGATAGGCGCCAATACCAGTGCCCATTTAACTGATAAAATTTCGAGTAATTTTTAGGTTTGGCATTGTCCTTACCACCATCAGCTGGAATTCGAGTAGCTAATTTCACCAACAATCGATCAGTAGCTGTTTTGGGCTTAGCAGTTTTAGTGACACTTTGACTCGTCTTAGTTATTGTTTTTGATTGGGAAACCTGTTGACCACAACCTGCTAGGACCAACAAACTCATGAGACTTCCCCCGATTAACAAAGACCCTTTCATTTACTTCCTCCTCCACCGTTATGGTAATCACTACCAAGAACAATAAGTTACCATGGTTAATTACGGTTTCACTAATTTCTCCATAAAGAGCATTTAATGACATTATATATTAATAAAAGATGCATTTAAAGACACTTTTTGAAATAACTCTTATTATAAAATTCAATAATCCTATCAAACGCCTTTTCGAACATCTACTAGACCAAGCTCGAATTTTGTTTTGTACATAAATCATTGATTGTGGTATCAATCAGTCATAATAAAGGTTAATATAAAGTAATTAATGACACTTTATACGTATTAACAGTGTACTTACAGCTCTGTTTCAAGCATAGTGAAACCTCTAAAATTAGTGCTAAGACGCTTAATGGATTAAGGAGGATTCCCATGTTACCCGAGATAGGCAAAATCATTCGGCAACGCCGACAGCAACACGGCATCACCATCGAGCAATTGGCCGAACAATCCAATGTTTCAATCTCGCTAATTTCTCGACTCGAACGTGGTAAGGTCGATAACATTAAACTACAAAGTTTGACCGCAATCGCTGAAACTCTGAATTTAAAAATAGCGGACTTCTTTCGCGACGAGCTTCTCCAATCACCTAATATTGTTGCATTACTCGACTACCTGAGTGATCTGCCAGCCCATCAACGTGAAGAACTTGCCGGTACGTTACTCAAACTACTCCGACTATCCAAATCGTGAGCATTTGTGCAACGCACTCCGGACAGTTAGTTCACCATTGAACCCCGTGATTCATCTACACTAAAAAATGATTCACCTTCCTCTGATAAGAAGGCGAATCATTTTTAATTTATCAATCTTGTTAGCGGTCGGTTAAGCGCCCTTAAAGCCAGCATGCAGTTCTTAATGATGCGTTGTCACTAATAGCCCACTCATCACTGCCAATATGATACCCACCGCCATGGCTTTGAGTGGTTCACGAACGATGGGGGTGGCGGTCAAAGCTTCGACCATCGCCCACCTAAATACGTTACAGCGAGCCTTAATATGGCGCCCCAAAAGATTGTGACTAGTAAACTAGCCAGCCACGTTGTCTTCAATATAAAGCTCCTCCAATGCGGCCAGGCACGGCTGACCTCTCGATTGAATGTATCAAAGTCGTCACGCGTTTGTAAATTGATTAATAGAATTCATAACTTTTATATAATGGTTTCATCAAAAGAAAATCCCCGCCATCAATGGCAAAAAAGCTCAGCACCGACCATTCAGGCCCTAGGTACTGAACGACTATCATGAGCGCTATGACAGGTTAATGTCCCCACTGCTCAAATCCGCATGCCAATCTGATTCGACGCCCGTTTGCGGGACATATTGGCGATTCAATAGTGCCAGCCACTGCCGGACAATCTTGCTCAAGGTAAAGTCATGACTGCGTTGCCGAGTGCGGCATATTCAGCGCGACAGTCAAAATCAGTTAACAGTGGCATTAAGCCAGTAATCAGGGCATTCAAATCGTGGGCCGGAGTCAACACACCGTACTGGCTACCCTGCAAGTACTCGGCTGACGAACAGGACGCCAGCTTGTCATGATTTAACCATCTTTAAGGCTAAAGAATAACTAGCACAACGCGTAACTGAAGTCAAAAAAAGATTCACCTTCCCACAATCAGAAGGTGAATCTTTTTTTATGCTGCTAGCTTCATCTTGCTCATTCCACGGTCGATACAGTGGTTAAAAACGCTCATCGATGCGTCGTTCTCACCAACAACCCACTCATGACGGCCAACAACACACCGACTGCCATCCCTTTGAGTGGTTCCCGCGTCAACGGGGTCGCCGTGAGTGCTTCGACCATCGCACCACCTAGATAGGTTACGACCAGGCCTAATACTGCGCCCCAAAAGATTGTGACTAGTAAACTAGCCAGCCACGTCGTCTTCATCAGCTGCTCCTCCACATCTTGCCAGATTGTCCTGACGATTAGTTCGAGTGTATCAGAGCCCGTGGCGGTTTGCAAATCCGTTATGATTTCAATTAATTCCATCTAATTGATTAATCAGTCAAAACTATCACTAGTTTTCACCAACACCCCGTTGCAGGTCCCAATCCATATCCAGTGTCGATTGCGGGACGTATTGCCGGTTGAGCAATGCTAGCCACTGGCGCACGATTTTACTTAGGGTAAAGTCATGACTGCGGCGGCGGGCACGTTCAGCATAGTCTTGCCGGATTTCTAAATCATGCAATAACGGCAATAACCCCTTCACAAAACCGTTCACATCGCGGGCTGGCGTCAAGACGCCATGCTGGCCTGCTTGTAAGTATTCTGCCGAACCGGTATTCCACATTGAGACGATTGGTAGCCCCATTGCCATGGCCTCACCCATCACTAGGGGCATTCCTTCCCAACGCGAGGTCATCATGAACACACTGGCCTTCTCGTAGTGTTGCCGTAACTCGGTATCCTTTAAAGCCCCGCGATAAATGATGCGTTCACGAACGTTCAACTCGTCCATCAACCGTTGGAAGGTCGCTAGTTGGTCATCAGGCCCAGAACCCGCAACGGCGATTTGCCAGTCATCCGGGAGTGCGCGCGCCACCGCTAACAGGTAGTCTAATCCTTTATGTTGTAAATCGATCCGTCCGGTATACGCAATCACATGCTGATTAAGGTCGGCTTGGTGTCCCTTAGGTTGCATAGTCGGCGGATTGTAGATCTTGACCGTATGTGAATTAAACCGTGAGTAACCTTCCCAATCAGAATCGGTCAAGGTGACCACCGTATCAGCTGCCAGTAAGCCGGCAACTAATTCATCGCGCATCTGCGCGTAATATTGATTCAAATAAATATCGACGTTGTTATGCATCCACGCAATCACGTTGACCCGCGGCAGCGCCCGCTTGATTGCCGGTGCAAAGCTCGTTAAGAGCCCGCCTGGTAAAATGACCGCATCATAGTGACCCTCTTCTAAGGTCGCAATCAAGTCCGTGATTTGGGCCTCGTACACTTGTAGCGGGGCTGCGCCAAAATAATTTAACACCGTGGCGCTAGCCGGCCGCCGAGCGGTAATCAGTGGCGCGGCTAGTTCATAAAAAGACCGTGGTTGCGCTAAAGAATAAAAGGTCACATCTGCTTGTGACGTCAATGCATTTCCGAGGACGGTCGTCGCACGTTTGACACCATCCATCACTAAATTTTCGACTGTAAGTAAGATTTTCATCCGCATCGTTGGCTAGTCCCAAATGACTAACCGCTCCTTTCCACTTATGCTTGGTTCATGGAACCGGAATTGGCGACGTTGAGGAATTAATTGGTCACACTCAATTCTTCATTAAATTCCCTTTGACATGCCAGCTAATATCAGTTTGGTTAGCTTATTATAACAGGTGTAATTAAAAAATAATTAGAATATGCTCTGAACACTTTCGACAGCTGATGGTTTACACAGCAAATTGTTAGTTTTCAGTGTCGTCAGTCATCTCCGGATATCAGAATAAAACGAACATCGGCAGCCAAGCAATGAGCCAGCGTCAGTCTTACTGCCACTAGAAGCTTCAGGATCTGTTTCAACGCAAAAAACCGCCGTGATACCGGAGGCACAAGCCGGTATCACGGCGGTTCAGTTATCTTAAATGACTAGGTTATTTCAAACCTTTCCATTGCCAGTCGTTAACTTCTGGCAAGTCGGTTCCGGCGTCACGGATGTATGCGTTGTGTTTTGCGAGCATGTTATCCATGTCTTGAACAAAGGCTGCACCGGTGTTTTCCATTGCTGGTTGCGCCGCAATTGCAGATTTTGCTAAGTCGAAACGGTCCATTTGGTTCATGACCCGGACATCGAATGGTGTCGTAATGTCACCATTTTCACGGTAGCCATGAACGTGTAAGTTGTGGTTGTGACGATCAAAGAAGATGTCACGAACCATGTCTTCGTAACCATGGAAGGCGAAGACAACTGGTTTGTCCTTAGTGAAGTAATGGTCAAATTCAGCGTCTGACAAGCCACGAGGGTCCTTTTCAGGGCTACGTAACTTCAAGATGTCGACCACGTTCACGAAACGAATCTTCATTTCTGGGAAGCTTTCGTGGAGCAATTGGATTGCGGCCAACGTTTCAAGCGTTGGTTCCGTTCCGGCAGCAGCAAACACGATATCTGGTTCGCTACCTTGGTCCGTACTTGCCCAGTCAATGATACCAAGACCGTTGTCAACTAATTGCTTAGCTTCTTCAATGCTGAACCATTGTTGACGTGGGTGCTTCGACGTAACCACGTAGTTGATCTTTTCTTGGCTACGGAAGATGACGTCCCCAACAGCTAACAAGGAGTTGGCGTCGGCTGGTAAATATTCGCGGATATATTCAGGCTTCTTTTCAGCCAGATGAGTCAAGGCACCTGGATCTTGGTGGGTGTACCCATTATGGTCTTGTTGGAACACAGTTGAAGCCGCGATAATGTTGAGTGACGGGTACTTCTTCCGCCAGTCAAGTTCGTTGGCCTTACGTAACCACTTGAAGTGTTGCGTCAACATTGAGTCGACAACCCGTAAGAAGGCTTCGTAACTTGCAAACAAGCCATGACGACCAGTTAAGACGTAACCTTCTAACCAACCTTCAGCTTGGTGTTCAGATAACTGAGCATCCAAGACCCGGCCAGCAGGTGCTTCGTATTGGTCACTATCTGGGTGAATATCTTCCATCCATTGACGGTTAGTGGTTTCAAAGACACCATATAACCGGTTTGACATGGTTTCATCAGGGCCAAATAACCGGAAGTTATCTGGGTTCTTCTTGATAACATCACGCAAGTAGTCTGACCAAACGATCATATCTTGCTTAACGTTCGCACCATGCTTAGACGTATCAACGGCGTAATCACGGAAGTTAGGTAAGTTCAAGGCCCTTGGATCAACCCCACCATTAGTGATTGGGTTAGCGGCCATCCGTGCATCGCCAGTTGGGATAATTTCTTTGATATCATCCTTCAAAGAACCATCTTCATTGAAGAGTTCCTTTGGTTGATATGATTCCAACCAGTCAACTAACGCATCGGCATGTTCCATGTCGGTTTGGTCAACAGGAATTGGAATTTGGTGAGCTCGGAATGAACCTTCGATCTTGTCGCCATCCCATGACTTAGGACCAGTCCAGCCCTTAGGTGCGCGGAAGACGATCATTGGCCATACTGGTAAAGTAGCGTCATCGTTTTCACGAGCGTTCTTTTGAATGGCTTTGATCTTTTCAACGGCTTCATCCATGGCCTTAGCTAAAGCTGGGTGAACCTTTTCAGGATCGTCACCTTCAACAAAGATTGGTTCCCAGTTCATGCTTTCGAAGTATTGCTTGATCTTTTCATCAGAAGTCCGACCAAAGATCGTTGGGTTAGAAATCTTAAAGCCGTTAAGGTTCAAGATTGGTAACACTGCCCCATCGTTGATTGGGTTGATGAACTTCGTTGATTGCCATGAAGTTGCTAATGGGCCGGTTTCGGATTCCCCATCACCAACAACAACTGCGGCGATTTCATCAGGGTTGTCAAGGATTGCCCCAACACCGTGTGAAATTGAGTAACCAAGTTCGCCACCTTCGTGGATTGAGCCTGGTGTTTCAGGAGCAGCATGGGAAGCCACGCCACCTGGGAATGAGAATTGCTTGAAGAGTTTTTGCATCCCTTCAACATCCTGCGTAATTTCAGGATAAATATCCGTGTAAGTCCCATCAAGGTATGAGTTGGAGACCATCACTTGGCCACCATGACCTGGACCTTCAACGTAGAACATCTTCAAACCGTACTTGTTGATGACCCGGTTCAGATGCGCATAGATGAAGTTTTGGCCGGCAATCGTGCCCCAGTGACCGATTGGGTGAACCTTAACGTCACTAGCCTTTAATGGCCGTTGTAATAAAGGATTATCTTTTAAATAAAGTTGACCAACTGATAAATAGTTGGCAGCACGCCAGTACTTATCAACTTTTTGCAAATATGCTGGTGATGAGTAATCTGTAGACATTTTCAAAACACTCCTTAATTTGCTTTTTGCTTGAACGTTAGCTGTTTAGCTGTTATCGTTTACAAGTTCTATTCTACCAAGTTATTTTGAAAAATCAACCTTTTTGTTAATTGGAACGGTCCAATTTTTAAAAAATTCGCAAAAAATGAGGCGTATCCCTTGGGACGCCTCATTTTTTAATTCGTAAATTTTTTTGAACTTGATCACTTATACGGCCTAAATGTGACCCAAATTGTCCCGGCCGCTAATTAATTATTCGTCGAAACGAACGTCGTGTACTTCATGTATTGATAATGCAGACGCATGTTGGACACTTCAAATGGCGTCCCATCATCCAAGAAGAAAATCCCACTCATCAATCCGACTGGTTCGTTTGGTTTGAGGTGCAATAATTCTTGGTCGTTGGCATTCGACGCATCCGCCGCAATCGACAAGAACGACTTGGTGACCGCAGCGTGCAACGTCTCCTGAACATAGTTAAAAATCGAGCCGCTGACGACTTGCCGGTTCAATTGCGGCACGAGTTTGATTGGAATATAGCCACTCTCGATCATGAATGGTTGGTCATCCAGCAAACGTAAGCGCTTAATTTCATAAACAAATTCATCTGCGGTTAAAAATAAGTCCTGTTGCAACTCTTGACTTGCAGGAATGACCCGAAAGTCTAATAATTGAATACTAGGCTTAGCACCTTCAGTGTTCAAACTATCCGTAATTCCTAAATTTGTCCCTTCGTATTTAAATGAAGATTGATTTTTAAGATATAATGGATTAATGAACGTTCCCGAGCCGCGCTTCTTGAAAATCAGGCCCTTATTCGCTAGCACATTTAAGGCCCGTTTAATTGAGCTCCGACTTACTTGGTACTGTTCGCTAAGACTACGTTCATCCGGTAGCTTTTTATCAACAAATTCATTCGCCATGATGCGTTTATTCAAATCAGTAATGACTTGTTGATAGACTAAGTCAGCCACGTTAATCCCTCCTTTGAGCTTATTTCGTAACTCAAGTATAGCAGAATTAATTGGCTTTGGGTGAATTGTTCCGGTCCATTTTATAAATTGGACCGTATTTTTAATAAATGTGAGGTAAATAGTATGTCTAAAAAGAAGAAAAAGGACCAGTTAGGTAAGACGCTGGTTGAAAAGATTCTGGATAAAGCCAACATTAGTTATCAACAATACGAGTTTCCAACCGAAACTGAAGGCGACGTTCAACAATTACAAGTCGACCATCTCGGTGTCGATGAACATCATATTTACAAAACACTGGCGTTGACTGGTAACAAGACTGGCCCGGTCGTTGGCGTGCTCCCCTTGGATGAGCATCTCAGCTACAAGAAACTCGCCAAGTTATCCGGCAACAAGAAGGTCGGCATGATTCCGCTCAAGGATTTGGAACGCACGACTGGTTACCAACACGGCGCGAATACCCCTGTCGGCATCTGGGAGACTAAAAAGTTTCCGATTTACATCGATGAAGTCGCCAAGCAACAAGGCAAGATTTTGGTTTCATCAGGTAAGATCGGTCGTTCGATTGAAATTGACGCTGACGATTTACGCAAACTCGTCCATGGGACCTTTGGCGCAATAACGGAGTGACCTTGTGGAAAACTTATTTAAAAATAATGGCCTGGCGCTACTGATTTTGATTGGCGTCCCCGGCGTGTTTGCTTGGCTGCTCACACTGGTCAATCGTCAGACCAAAGCCAACTTAGTCAACCACTACGGCATCAATAGTCAGGTCTACTGTGGCTTTCTCGGCATCATCATTCACGAGCTCAGCCACTTGATCGTCGCCCTGATCTTTCGGCACGGCATCCACTCGGTGCGCCTACTGAAGTTGCCACGTCTGCACCAAGTCGACGATTCCGATGAAGCAATGGCGTTAGGCTACGTCAATCACACTTGGAATCGGCACAGCCTCTATCAGGTCATCGGCAACCTGTTCATTGGCGTCGCACCCATCTTTGGTTGTACCGCGGCGTTGCTCGGATTGGATCGCCTACTTGCACCCGGACTATTCCGCGCCGTCTTTTTAATCGCCGATACGCCCGAACAACCCCAGTGGGCAGCTAGTCTACATGCGCTCACCACGACGCCGGTCAGTTGGTGGCAAGCCCTACTACTGTTGTTTTTGACCCTGACGATCGTCATCGGGGGCTTCGACCTGAGCCCGGCGGATTATCAAAATAGCGCGATTGGGCTGTACAGTACGGTCGGACTGATTATTGTGATCACCTTTATTTTGACGCTCATTGGCATCACGGGGTGGTTACACCAGTTGGTCACCTGGGGGTTACTAGTCGCCATGATTCTGAGCTACTCGCTCCTACTTTCACTGATTGTCATGGCAGTGACCCGTTTGCTCAGTAACCGGGCTTAAGTCTCATTTCATATCTAAAACGGGGTTCCTTGCAGCTTTTGAATGCTTGCAAGGAACCCCGTTTTAATTTTCGCCATTTATTGATTTTTGCCAACTGCCAAATCGCCGTGGCGCAGGCACCATACTCAGGTGGTCAGTCCCTAGTTTTTGCAGTCAGGCCCGCCGAGTAACCACGGCATTTATTTAATCGATTCACCAATGTCACGCGCCTGTTGAGTCACTCGCCAACGCCAAAAGCTCCAGACACTCACAACAATCACCAATCCGATGACCGCTCCCCAGAAAACTTGAATATTAGACACGTTCGTTGTCAGTTGAAATAGCGACCCACAATTATTCAGAATGTGAATCATAATTGGCACGAAGATCGTCTTGGTCAACCAGTACGCTGTCGCCAGGACCCAACCCATGCCGGCATAGACCAACCATTCATAGACAGTCTTCGTCTGATGAATTAATCCAAATAACGTGCCACTAACTAGAATGGCCAGCCATCCGGCCCGGGGTTGAAAGAAATAATCCATCAAGACGCCCCGAAATGTCAATTCTTCCATGATGGGACCGACAATTCCCATCGTGAGTAGCCACAGTGGCAACGGTGCGCGTTTCAAGAGGTCTTCAATCGTTGCCTGGTTCTCAGTGATAGGTATCAGCAATCCGATCCCCACATTAACAATCAGAAACACTAACAGACCAACCAAGATTGCCAACCAATGACGCTTCAATGACCATTGCTGCCGCTGAATCGGCCGACCACCGCGATAAATGTACCAGGCCGCACTGACCGTGATCAAGCTGATAATCAGCGCCGCCACGAATAAACCAGTCTGAAAGCCGAAATCCCCGCTTCGATTCCGACTAAATTCCACGATGCTCATTGGAATATCAGTCAATTGAATCAATAGGTAGATCATGACTAACTTAAAAATCGCGACTGGCAAGCCTTGTATTTTGAATATTTTCCCCATTTAACACCCTCCAAAACTTTGACCGGTTGGACTCACTGACCCAGCGTTAGTGCTGCCACCAGATGAGTCCCCCGTCAATTTTTAATTGATTGCACTATCATTACGCCGCGTCTTAAACACTTTAGCGGTCAACAGTGGCAATCACTTGCGTTAATTCCATTCTATCGAATAATGCAGATCAATAGGAATTATTTTTATTAACGTCCGCAAATGCCTGATTAACGTTCACAAAGCAAACACATTTGATGAACTCGTGATACATTCAGGCATGTTCTGATTAACCATTGCACCACCAACCTCAAGCTACACAAAAACGACCAAGGTTGCTGTTCCCTGGCCGTTTTGACTTCAATATTCAGTTCAACGGAATCAGCGCATGCTAACTGGCTCGCGCCACTTATTCGTCATCCGCGGTCCATTCCGCCTTGAATTGGTCCACAAACGCCCGCATGACGTCGGTCCGCCGCTTGGCTAACGCCTTGGCCGCCGGAGTGTTCATCATGTCAGCCAGCTTGAACAACTTCTCATAAAAATGATTGATGGCCGTTCCTGGTTGTTGTCGATACTGTTCCTTAGTCAGGTGCTCGCGCGGGGCAATCGCTGGATCATAGATTTTCTCACCGACGTGGCCTGAGTAATACAACGCCCGCGCGATACCAATCGCACCAATCGCGTCTAATCGATCTGCATCTTGCACGATTTGACCTTCTAATGACAATTTTTGCGCGCCATTTAATGACTTGCTAAATGACATGTGGTCGATAATATCAAAAATCGCCGTTTGATCAGCAGTCGAAACCCCAAGTTCACTCAACTGGTCAGCTAAATCGTGATGGGCCTGTTCAGGATCAACCATCAACTTATCATCGATCACGTCATGCAGCCAGGCTGCAGCGAGGGTCAAATTCAAGTTGGCCTGTTCAGCTTGAGCCAAGCGCCGTGCTAAGCGGTTGACCCGTTCGAGATGGTCGCTACCGTGGCCACTATGATCCTGCGCCAACTTTTGTCGTGCGTAGGTTCGAATGGCCGTTAATTGTGTTTCGGTTATCATCCACTCACCCTATTCTTGTGTTTGATAGTACGCCTTTAATTTCTTGATCGTCCCACGGCTAAAGGTTAAGTGGTCTCGATTGTCCATACTAATGACACCCTTGTTAAAGTCCACCGTAATCACGTGTTCAAGATTTAAGGCATAGCTTTGAAACTCGTTGAAGAATCGCATCGCCGTCAACTGCTGCTTAATCGTATTCAAATTCTTATGTACGACATAAGATTGTGAGGTCGTCACGATGCGGGGCGTCCGCAGACCATGGACCTTCTCACAATAAACGATATCTTTGAGTTTCAAAGTTAATAATAACGCGCCACTTCTTAAAGTTAAAGTCGGTTCTGCCGACCGTTCAAGCGTGACCAACCGCTTCTTGACCACTTCCAAGACTTGTTGGACTTGGGGCACAAATTTGGTCTCATCGAACATGTTCGCCTTTGAAATGAACCCGGTCGGCGTCGTCATCGCACTCAACGTCTCCGGCATCATGTCATCTCGAATCGTGACATACACGACAAAGCCATCTGGATCATAATCGCGAATTTTTGAAGCAAGCTGAATCCCATTAATTTCACGCTGTAACACAATATCTAAAAAATAAAGATTTGGTCCGCCACCATTTTTGACCGCTGCCAACACATCAGCTGGCTGCCAAGCCGAAACGAGCTCATAATTAAAATGCAATGCATCTAGCTGTTTCGTAATGATGTCGTTTAACCAGAGACGTTGCTGTTCCTGATCGTCACTGATAAAAACCTTCATATCAATCACTCTTCCCAATGTAAAGCAGATTAACAAACTAACCACCCAGTACTAAAATCTGCTCTACGCCCATTTAAATTGTTTACAATCAGCCTTTATCATACTAAAGCCCCGTCATTCCAGCAACTAAAAAAACGTCGGTCAGCTAAATAAAACTGTGAAATCAGCTCACCCACGTTAGATGCTACTTTTCAATTTGTTGCGGTTTAATTTGGGCTTGATTCAACCGTAGTAACTCGTCTGTCCGCAATTTGTTGACGATCAGTTGTGCTGCGGCGGTCGTCAAACTGTGACTCAGATCTTGGTCTGAGATCGTAATGGGATCATCAGGATGATGCAGTTGATTCGTCAACGCCGTAATGAAGTTATCGTAAGCGCGCTTTGGATAACCGGTTGCCGTTACTTGATCAATCCCCTGCCGAATTTTATCAAGCGGATAACTTGGTTTGAGTAAACTAATCACGATGATATCCGCCAACTGCATAATTTGATACTTTTTCTTAACAGGCGACAGAATCACCTTGTGTTTGACATAATTGTTGATCATCGCGGCCGTCACCGGATCAGCCCCCAGTGGTTGCAACGTTTCGTTGATCAACAGTAGGACCTGGTCCATGTAGAGGTCAAAGTTCGGAAGTTCGGTCCATTTTGGTAGGATGACCTTGCTCATCCGTTGTTGCCAGTCGGCGTACGTCTCATTAGCTGCCATCAAAATCCCTCCTCAATTGCTGATTGATGTCCGTTTAAGTTATTTCTATTATACCTAGATTAACTAGTCTTGTAAACTAGATGACATTGTAAATCACATTAATTTCGGAATATGTTACCATTGTATGAGTTAATCAAAATACAAATGAAAAGTAGGTTATCTGGTATGTATGAAATGACCAAAAAACTGCGCGTCGGTGATGACGTCAAAGCATTGATTCCACAAGCTGTGATTGCAGGTCTCTGGGACCGGCTCAAAGCGATGCGCAAAGAAAAGTTACTAATCGATAGTACGATGGCCGTCATGTTTAGTGACGACTATGAAGACGACAAAATCTTCTTCATGACACT
Source organism: Lactiplantibacillus sp. 30.2.29 (assembly GCF_018991255.1). Taxonomy (NCBI): domain Bacteria; kingdom Bacillati; phylum Bacillota; class Bacilli; order Lactobacillales; family Lactobacillaceae; genus Lactiplantibacillus; species Lactiplantibacillus sp. 30.2.29. Next base: position 145,768 of record NZ_JAGYGU010000002.1, read on the forward strand.
TCAAAAATCCGGCTCATTCAACAATGAATACGAAATGGCTTATGACGGGCCCAAAAACTTTCTCGGTCACGGGACCATCGTGATTATCAAGGACCGGCCGAAGACGATTCAAATGAGTATCTCGGCTGCCAATAAACAGGCGGATGAAGATAGTGAAGACAACGCGGATAAACCATCTGATTCTGAAACTACTGATTAATTGAACCAGTACTCAATAAAACGGACGAGCAACCCAGTGATGATTGCTCGTCCGTTTTATTTTCCAGATCATTTCTGGATTTAACTTCTCGGTGTTCATCTGAAACATTCTTTAACAACTTTTAGTTTCTTTTGTGTGAATTCTGATTTACTTTTTTGAGTCCTTCATACTTGATCCCTGTTGAATAATATTTTGATCCTTGCCCTTTCTCTTAGCTTTCAGGTCCAGTACAAAATCTGAAATTTTATTCTGATCTAGCTTACTCAAATGACCAATTTCTTGAAAGCTGATATCAGCGTTGGGAAAACGATAAAGATTACCAAGATCAACCCATGACGGCTTCTTCAATCCAGCCACTTTCCAATCTTTAATTGGATAGTATTGTTGTCTGATATAAAATGATTTATTTTGATACTTACTGGTAATTTTATAAGCTTCGACCGTTTGCTCTGATACCTTACGGATTAATACTGGCCGAGACTTGCCGCCGTTGGTTTCTACAAAGCTAACGTATAGACTGATTAAGTCATTAGTCCTCATCGGGATCATTGAGCCAATCGGCGACTTCTTTAGCGTCTTTAAATGTGATTACTGGCGTATCTTCGGTCACTTTTAAAAAGCGTAAACTCGCTTTTTCTTCTTCACTTAAAGACACATCAAAAGGCAAAGCACCATTAGCAACAATCCGCTTGTAAAACATGTTAATCGCTGTAGTTGGGTTAAGACCCAACTCACTTAAAACTGCCTCAGTATTATCGGCCAAATCCTTATCAATCTTAACTTGCACCCGTTTCTTTTCCTTAACTGCCATATTGTCTCGTCCCCTTTCATTAGTTTCTACCACTATACTACCTTTTGAGTACCTTCTCAATTATTTAAGTCCCTCAAAACTGTGATCTTAGGTTTGTTGCTCTTTCGTTAATAGAACCCCCTAAGATGGTTCTCGAAACATCCGTATACACATTCTACAGCTGTCTCCACTGCCGAATTTAATATAAGATTGATTCAAAACGGCCTAAACAGGCTTATATAGCCTTTCATTCTCAGTCACTTTCATCATAAACAAAGTGTTTTACGGCATGCAATTTGTTTTTTCCACCAAATGTGAATTAAAGTTTGCGTCGTGCCATATAAACTTTTTCAACATTTTAATATGCAGATTATTGGCTGACAAACAGAAAGCTATAGCCCAAGGACGCGTCCTAACCATTCTCAGTGCTAAATGATAACTAATACTAAGACTATTCATTCGACCATCATTCAATGCAGTCCCTTGTATTGGCTTACGATGGGAGATGCTGAATCGCGTAGTCCGCCTGTTCGCTTGTGAACTGTTCACCATAATCAGAGGTCAATTGTTCCCGAATTGATTCAGTCGACATGGCCATGTTCTTCTGGTAACTTTTGGCCTTTGCCAGTGCATTGGCTTCCCAATCGATACCTTCGAGATGTTCCATCGCATAAGTGACCGCTTCGGGTGTGAAATTCTCGCCATAGGAAGAAGCTAGTTGTTCGCGCACACCAGCTTCTGACATATCCATGTGCCGTGCATAACTCTGAGCTTTCTTCAAAGCCGCCTGATGTTCCATGGGCACTTTGCTTTCCGACTTAGTTGACGCTGCTGGTTTGGCCGGTTCTTCTGATTCTTTTGTCTCTGTTGTTTCTGATTTGTCTTCTGCTTCCGCTGTCTCAGATTCAGTCGTCCGTTCCTGCTGGGCAGTTGTCGATTGACTCGACTTTTCATTGTCTTTGCCACTGCCCAAACTAATCCCCACGATTAGTACCAATGCAATGACCGCCCCATAAATTACCTTCTTTTTCAAAAAAAACCCCCTTAATTCAATTCACCTAACTAATGGTTTCAATAATAAAGAATTCTACAGAAGTCTGAGATGACCGTAAAGTTAAGGGCTGAATCCCTTTATTTATGAAGTGATTGCGTCCCCCAGCGACCGATTAGGCCATCTCCCGCTTAAGAAACAAAAATGTGCACGTCATGCCATTTTGACGTTTTGCAGAAAGTACCGCAGTTAGCTTCTTTCTGCAAAACGTATCGTATCAATAGCGAATTTGTGCTTAATCTCGCCCCCCTGCCCACAGATCCGCCCAGACACTGCAGTAGCGGACTCAACAGATCCGTGAGTGCAAAAAAACTAGCTTCAGAAATTAATTCATTTCCAAAGCTAGTTCACGTTTAATCGTTAAACTGAGTGTCACACCATCAAGGCACAACATGAACTGATATTCTTATTGAACTTCAATCTTGCCCGCCGAATCGGCCACCTTTTTCGGTAGCGTCACCGTCAGTAGTCCTGCTTGGTAGTGGGCTTGAATTTGATCACGCACCACATCGGCAAGATGGAACTTCCGGGTGAAGTCTGCATCCATTCGTTCACGATGCAACATCCGCCCATCATCGTTACGATCATCCTGTGAGCGATGCGCACGAATCGTTAACCATTCGTCAGCATAGTTCACCGTAATCGCCTGCTTATCAAAACCGGGTAATTCGGCTGTTACGGTGTAATCATCATCGTGTTCGACCACGTCAGTCTTCATGCCGACATGGGCATTCAAAACGTTCTCTGCCTCGCGGTGGGCACGTTTTAATAATCTTGCTGGGTAAAGCAAATCATCTAAGTGATGACCTAATAATTGCTGGCGCATATGAATAACCTCCGTCTCAAATCAAAGTTTAGTAAGCCTGTTGGTGAATGGCTTCAGCAAGTAAATCTAAGGCATGGTCACGTGTGCCGACTTGATCCATATCGAAAATAATTGAATCAATGTCGCCACCCTTGAAGTCAAATTGTTCGAAGTAGATATATGGGTCTTCGCCGTCGACCTTTAAGAAAGCGGCTTCAATCTTTTTCCCAAAACCTTGGGCCCAATCGGCATCGGCCATTTGACTAAAATCAGCACGGGTCACGTAACCATGGTCACGAATTAAATCCATCGCTTTGTTGACATCACTATCTTGATAAACCAATTTCTTCGAATCCTCATGAATCTTAGTTTTCGTTTCTACTGGCATCATTGAAGATCTCCCTTTACTTGATATACCTTTAGTTTAGCACCAATTTTTGAAAACGTTAACTATCTTTCTCATTTCCAGTAAATTCGCTGATATTCGGCCTGACTTTTCCCTTTTCAAACTTGACTTACCAATTGCATCACTATCTCAAGGGCTGACAAAAACGGGGATAAGCCTTATAATATAAGCTACTTCGCGTTATAATCAAAGTAACTAATATTATGAAATGAGGAATGTTTCTTTGGACAGTGGCCAGATAATTGTTAATTTAGTCATTATTGTCATTACATTCTTCGTTGCGGCGTTCTTTGTGGCCTGTGAGTTTGCACTCGTTCAGACCCGACCCAGCGCCCTCGAAGAAGAACAAAAAAAGCGTGATAAACCGTCAAAACGGATTGCAACTTCACTTCACATGGTTCGTAATCTGAACGAGTACCTCTCAACAACTCAAGTCGGGGTCTCATTAGCCGGAATCATCTTAGGTTGGATTGGTGAACAAACCACTGAACACTTTGTTCTCGATTTCTTATCAATCTTCAACCTCTCCGTTTCAACGACTGTCCTCCGGGGAATCAGTATCGTAGTTGGGGTCTTCCTATTGACTTACTTGGAAGTCGTCTTGACCGAAATCGTACCGAAAAACATCGCGATCGATATGCCGTTGAAAGTCATGGCGGTCATTACGACGCCATTACGGTGGTTCCACGTAGTCTTCTACCCATTCGTGTGGTTACTCAACGTTTCATCGGCTGGCGTGGTCAAAATGTTAGGGATTCCAGTGGCGAACGAAGACAACGACGTCTATTCGCAAGCTGAAATCCTGAACTTATCACGTAACGCCGTGACTGGCGGTGAGTTGGAACGTAACGATTATCTTTACATGGAACGGGCATTTGAGTTCAACGACAAAATTGCCAAAGACATCATGATCGACCGGACGCAACTGGTCGTCATCGATATCAATGACACCGTCAAGCAAGCGATTCGCGTTTATTTACAGAAACGCTTCAGTCGCCTACCCGTCGTTGCCAACAACGATAAGGATAAGATTTTAGGTTACGTCTACAACTACGATTTGATTTGCCAAGGTGAAGTCGACGATGATATTCGCGTCAACAAGTTATTACGAAACATCATTACGATTCCAGAAACGACACCGATTCAAGCGATCCTCCAGAAAATGATCGACAAACAAACCCCAATCGTGGTGGTTGTCGATGAGTATGGTGGGACCAGTGGTATCGTGACCGATAAAGATATTTATGAAGAATTATTTGGAACGGTCAATGATGAAATCGATAATGTGTCGAACGAATACATCGAAAAGCAAGCCAATGGCACTTACCGCATTAGCGGAAAAATGACGATTTATGATTTTGAACGGTACTTCAAGACCGACTTACAAGAATTTGAGGATTCAGATGTCGTTACATTGACGGGTTACATTCTGGACAACTTCCCGAAAATTCAAGCTGGTGATACCATTCAAATCGGCAACTTCAATTTCAAAGCGCTTGATTTTGAAAATGCCTACATCAACTGGTTTGAGGTCAGTTCACCAACGACCCCAGCCACTCCTGATGACAATGATGACCAAGAACAAGCTAACTAGATAGAACCACTCAGCCACGTTGCTGGGTGGTTTTTTTGTGACATCAATGACTATCTAGACGGGTTGCAGGTCTGGCCTACTCACGTAAATTTCAGGGCGCTATTGGTGGACCCACGACTTTCTCATTTAATAAACTTTAAATTTCCCTTAAGCCGCCATTTATCCGCCTAAACTTAGGCGATTCGGAACCCGCGTCGTTTGCAATTAACTAGTGCCCAGCGTAAACTAAGACTAATGTAAAAACAGAAATGAGGAACGACTGTGAGTGAATCAACGATTAATATTATTTATATTTCCATCGAAGGAAACACCCGCTCATTTGTCACCGGTATGCAAGACTACGCCAAGACCCAGCATGCCGCTGATGATAGCAATCCATTAGTTAATTTAAAGGAAATTACCGAACAATCTGAGTTCGAGATTGAGACTGAACCCTACTTTGCCTTCGTCCCAACTTACCTCGACGGTGGTAACGGCATTGACAACGGGGTCAAAGAATTAATGACCAACGTTCTCGGTGAATATTTGAACTATGACCAAAATTCACGCTACTGCTTAGGCGTTGTTGGCTCTGGTAACCGGAACTTCAACGAACAGTATTGCCTGACTGCTCGGCGCTACGCTGAACAACTTGATACCGATTTCATCGCCGACTATGAACTTCGTGGTACTTCGGTCGATACCGAACGCATCTACAATGTCATCAAGGAACGCTTAGCAGCTTACCGCGATAACCAACCACTCTAACGATTTCAAAAAGGTCCTAGCAACCGCACGTCTAATGCGATTGCTAGGACCTTTTTTGTTTGTGCGACGACTTATATGGCATTGATGTTGATTTACCAATGACATGAAGCTCAAATTACCTAATGCTCGATAGCCAATTGCGCCAGAATAGGTCTCGTTCACTCGCCATTCCCACGGGTTCCCGACTGGACGATCATCGGCGAACGAATAATAAGACACATTATCGGCACTTTTAAATCAGAATCCGTGACGCATTAACTAGCACAATCGGCCTATGCCTTACTCGTTGGGCTTATCCTTATCAAAAATCGTTGGCCCGATGATCAGTGATTCAGCTAATAGTGTTTCGTTGTATAATTTGAACACGTATTTTTGATACTTAACTTCGCGCTGCGAAATCATGTCCAAATAGTCGCGTTCCCGTGCTAAGGCGTTCATAAATGCGCGCATTTCCAGTTCTTTTTCCGCCCCCGTAAATTCAGGATGGCGGACGACATCGAACCAGGCACGCGTAAAATCACGCGTTCGCGTCCGCTGCTTTTGCGTCATCAAATCAAAAATAACGGACTGTTTCACGTTCGCCGGCAAGTACATTTTTTGGACCGTATCAATGGCCTGATGCACCATTTCAACACGAATTTTATCAATCTCACTGGTTGCTTCATCATCCGTGATGGCGGGTTTTAAGAGCCACCGAAAGATAATCGTTGGGACCACCATGCTCAGAATAATCAAGGTGCTAGCCGCCATCAGCACTAGACTAAAGTCCGTTCGCCCAACTGCCGTATCCGCTAAGGTGTAAGCCAACGCCAAGGTCACCGCCCCGTGTACACCACCTAGGGAAAAAATCCAAGCTGGGCGATTTTTGAAATTTAACCGTAACCGGCCGTAAACATACCGAACCAAGACCGTGCTGACATACAGGACAACCCCAATCATCAAAAAGTTCAGGGAGCCATGTCCAAAGTGGTCGTTCACCAAAATTTGAATAAACATAAAGCCTAGCACCACGAATACCATGCTGTTGAATATTTCGGTAATCATGCTGACTAAGTCGAAGGCAAAATGTACTTGCTGCGAATTGAGTAGTCGACTCCGCTGGGCTTCCGCATTGTGTACCAACCCCGCAACGACCACGGCAATAATTCCAGACACGTGCAGGGCTTCGGCAGCATAATACAAAATAAAAGGCGTAATAATATAAATTAACAATGACGCATTCAAGGCATTATACGAGGACCGAAGCCACACCTGGCGTGACAGCACCAGGATCCAGGCACTAACAAACCCGAACAGCACGCCACCGCCCGCTGAAATCATAAAATCCATCATCGTTTGGCCGTAATTGATATAACCGTTGGCATACCATAAGACAGCCATGTTCAATAAAATAATGCCGGAAGCATCGTTGAATAGCGACTCCATTTTCAAGAAGGTGCCCTCAGTGGTCGGCATTTCTAGACCATTCGTCACGGATTCCATTGCCGTCGCATCCGTCGGTGTACTGATTGCCGCGAGAATAAAAGCTAATGGCAAACTAACGACGCCCAGTGCGGCTAAACTAAAGCCCGCAACAATCATCGCCAGAATAACTAAAACCACCGTTGTTTGAATAATGTGTTTGAATTCCTGCCCGACGACATTCAAGCGCGTTGCTTGACCTTCGAAAAATAGTAACGGTGCAACAATTAGGCCGATGAAAATCTCAGAATTGAATTTTTCAATGTGGTTCCCTAAGATGGGCACACAAAACAGGACCATTCCCACTAACAGGCTAAGATAGTTGACCGAGATTTGTGGTATTACCCGGGAAATAAAGATACTCACAACAGCTGCGATGACTAAAATAAAGGTCGAAATCATTAAGTTCACGTACTCACCCCATTTTCAATAATTAACTTAGATGCCCTTGCATAGCCTTATCTGTCTGGTCATCGAAGTAAAAAAGCTTCCAGAGTGACTGGCTCTGAAAGCTGATTTGCATTTTAATCGCACAGCCTAACCGTTTAATAAATGTTCACGGCGTGCGCGCCATAACACTAATGCCAAGCTTCCGAGCATCAAAACCGTCACCGTGATAAATAGCAACGAGTATGAGAATTGGGCCACCATCATCCCACCGAACAGTGGTCCCACGGCCCGGCCCAGCGATAATGCCATGTTATAGCGGCCCTGATACTTGCCGCGTTGATCATCCGCCGCCATGTCGTCGACCCATGCTGGTGCGATTGGCAATCCAATCACTTCACCAATCGTCAAGACGACCATGATAATAATAAAATCAACATATTGGCGCGCAAAAACGAGTCCTAAGAACGACAACGCAAATAAGGTAATTCCAAAGCCAATCTGGGTGCCAATTTTGAACCGCTCGTTAAATAGCGACACGATTGGTTGACTGACGATAATCAGCAAGCCATTGATCGTCCAGACTTCACTATAGCGCCTGAACGGAATTCCTAAGTTGGTCATGTGTACGGACAAAATACTCTCCCACAGCGCATAACTGAGATAAATCGTAAAAATCATCAGGCAGATCATCCAGATCAATTGACGATGATTACTGGGAGTCGTATCCGCAGCCTTAGTTGTTGCCGTCGCTGTCCGGTGCGCCGGTGTCACGTTGAAGGTACTGATCGTTATCGCCATCAATCCCAGATAACAAATCGTCGTCACGATGAAGACCACGCTAATGCCTAAGTCTAGCAAGTAGCCGACGAGTAACGTCCCAATAACGACGCCGACGTTGAGGGCGAGGTACAACATATTGAAGACGTACCGATTAGACCTCGTCGTCACCGTGGCCGCATACGCATTCACGACCGTCATACTGATACCATCACCAAAGCCGACGATAATTAACCCGATCGCGTATGGCCATAAACTATGCCAGAATATCAGCGTTGCCAGCATGACGGTTGAAATCCCGCCACCCAGTAAAGCTGTAAAGTATGGCCGCCAATGGTCAAACAAGTGTCCACCTAAGTAGTTGCCGGCAATCATCGCCATCGACATCAAAAATAGCACAATGCCTGAAAAAGTCAGGCTCTGTTTCAAATAATTATGCATATAGATGGTTGTGAGTGGCCACATGAAGGCCGCCCCCGCGTTGTTCAGCAAGTTAGCCAAAAAGAGCCACCGCAACCGAACTTCTTTTTGCATCCGCTCACCTCAGTTCTAAATAATTTAGTTAACTCATTGTCAAAACTATCCCTAGCTAGTATACGCTACTCGGCCGGGTTTACCACCCATCAGCCTCAGCAGTCCCTCCATTCAGTTTTCCGATATAAGTCAGGACACCGCTGGATTGTTCAGCAGGCCGAACCAAGACACATTTTGCGATAATAACTCGGATTTATCAAAAAAATTAAAATTGAAATGTCCGGTTTTTGAACCTGATTGTCGACTCATACCCCTAATGATTGCTATAATATAATAAACACTGCCAACAAGTGTAACTTACAAACAATTGAGGTGACAACATGGCGAATAATAGCTTTGGGTTAGCGTTAGGATTCTTCGTAATTCTGCTGCTTTGGATTTATCAACGCGTCCGCATGCCAAAAATGCGCTCACTGGCGGGCTATATGTCACGACGCGCCATCCAAAACGAGAAGACGTGGCGGTTTGCACAGCGCTTTTATTCAATGGTTGGTATCGAAATTTTCTCCATTTTATTAATTGGCGCTCTGGCTGGCGGCTTATTCCAGATTGCCCTATTACAAAGCTTCAAGTTTCAGGCCATTGCCTTGGCAGTTGGCCTAATTGTTCAAAACATGGCCACCGAACACGAACTGAAATTACAGTTTCCTAAACAGTCGCAATCGTAATTCCAGTGCTTTATAATTGACCATTTCGATTAATTGCTTAATATTGATACTGGTAGTTTATCCTAAATAACAATTGACAAGCATGTTTCAGTTTAAAATACTCTAAGTAAAGAAGTGAAATTGATGAGTAAAGAAAAAATTGCCTTATTCACCATCTTTGGTGGAACTGGTGACCTTGCCCAACGGAAATTATATCCGTCGTTATTTAAGCTATATCAAAAAGGTTATCTCCAGGACCACTTTGCCGTGATTGGCACGGCGCGTCGTCCATGGACTGATGAACATTATCACGAAGTCATTAGTGACTCACTGGCTGATTTAGACGCTGACCAAAAAGACGTCGACCAATTTGCCAGCCATTTCTACTATCAATCACATGACGTGACTGATGCGCAACACTACATGACCCTGAAAAAGTTATCAGAAAAGTTGGACGCCCAGTATGGTTTACAGGGCAACCGGATTTTCTACTTAGCGATGGCCCCCAATTTCTTCGGGACGATCGCGCAACACTTGCGTTCTGAAAATATCTTAACGGACAATGGGTTCAACCGGGTGATCATTGAAAAGCCATTCGGTCATGACTACGCCAGTGCTAAAGAATTGAATGATCACTTAACGGCGACCTTCAATGAAGACCAGATTTACCGGATCGACCACTACCTTGGTAAGGAAATGATTCAAAATATCACGGCTATTCGGTTTGGTAACAATATTTGGGAATCACTATGGAACAACCGCTACATCGACAACGTGCAAATCACCTTGAGTGAAAAGCTCGGTGTCGAAGAACGGGCCGTCTACTATGACAATAGCGGGGCCTTGCGCGACATGGTCCAAAACCACATCTTACAAATTCTCAGTCTATTAACGATGGATCAACCCGTCGAATTCACTGAAAAAGACATTGATGTTGAAAAAGTCAAGGCACTGCGGAGTTTACGGCCATTGAAGCCTGAAGAAGTGGCAACTAACTTTGTTCGTGGGCAATATGGTGCTGGCGATGACGGCGTTAAGGCTTATCGTGATGAAGATAAAATTTCACCAGATTCCAACACCGACAGTTTCGTTGCCGGTAAGATCATGATCGACAACTATCGCTGGTCAGGTGTGCCATTCTACGTCCGGACTGGTAAGCGTTTGGCTGACAAGTTCACGCGGATCGACGTGGTCTTCAAGCGGCCAGTCGTTAACATTTTCAACCACGAAGATGTGCTTGAAAATGATGATGCGTCAACCCGTCTTGATCCAAATATTCTCACCATCAACGTTGAACCAACGGAAGGGTTTGAATTACGGATGAACGCCAAGGCAGTCGGCCAAGGTTTTGCAACGACACCGGTCAAGCTGAACTATTCCCACGACGCTGAAGCGACCGCGGGCAGTCCAGAAGCTTACGAACGGCTCCTACACGATGCACTGAATGGTGACGCTACGAACTTCACCCATTGGCAAGAAGTTGCTGATTCGTGGAAATTCGTCGATGTCATTCAGAAGTATTGGGACGAACATCAACCGGACTTCCCTAACTACCGGCCTGGGACAATGGGCCCAGACGCCGCCGATGAACTCTTGCACAAAGACGGTCATCGTTGGGTTTACCGGAACTAAAGTATTAATTTAAATTACTGAACAAATAAAGGTTGGCATGACTCGCTGTGAGTGATGCCAACCTTTTTTGTACGAAATGTGCGACTGCGGGCCTCGATTTGCTTGTTAGGTAGCCCCCACCGTTTTGCTTGATTAACAGCGATTAAGGCCCAACATAGGCATCAGTTGACTTGCGGCTCATTAGTCGGTGCAGACCCGCTCGTTTGCATGATTGCCAAACCAACTACTCATCGCCCCTGCCCAGACAATGACTAAGCTAAACTAGGATTACGCTCCCGTCGCACTCAGCCGTTCACAGACTTGCATCAGTCGCTGAACACCGACCTTTAAATCTGACAGTGTCAGCCCCGCAAAGCCCAACAAATAATAGTCGGCTGAGGGCATGGCCGTCCAATTGGAATTGAGTGGATAGATGCGCACTTGCTGTTGTTCCAAAGCTGTGAGTAAAGTCGCCTGGTCGATACCTGGAATCTGAACGACCAAATGAACCCCTGCCCCCGTCATGATGGGCCGAATCTGTTTGCTTCGTTTGAGCTGATCACACAAGCAGCGATATTTTTGCCGATTCGTACTACGATTACGACTCAGATGCCGATAGTAGGCGCCATCATCAAAGTAATTGACCATCGCCTGCTGCAACAGGCCCGCCACCATTTCTGCCTGATACTGATAGTGTTGGTGATAGACCGAGACCAGCCGTGGTGGTAAGACCAGGTATCCCATCCGCAACGTCGGGTCAATGCCGCGCGAAAATGTGCCCAGGTATGCGACTTGGTTGGCCGCCGCTAATGACTGGAGCGCCGGCAGTGGATGCGCACGATACCGATATTCGCTGTCGTAATCGTCCTCAATAATCAGGTGGTCATCCCCTGCCCACTTCAACAATGCCAACCGCTGTTCAATCGGTAGGACGACGCCTAATGGAAATTGATGCCCGGGAGTCGTATAAACGACTTGCGGATTCACTCGCCGGACTGTCGCAAGATCCAGTCCATCGGCAGTTACCGGGATATTCACCGCCGTATGACCATAGCTGGCAGCTAAGTCCGATAATCCCCGGTAACCCGGATTTTCGATACCGAGTGTGGCGCGCGGTAAAATACTCAGTAAAATGCCGAGACCCGCTTTGGCGCCATTGGTAATCACAATTTGCTCCGGGGTAGCGTGTACGCCCCGCGTCGTTTTAAGAAACCGCACCAGTGCCGCCCGCAATGCTGGCAAGCCCTGGGCATCCGGATAAATGGCGGTCGGTTGCTGTTCCGTTTGTCGGAGGGCTAAGCGCACTGCGCGTTTCCATGCATTCCAGCTTTGGGACAACAGTTGGGTCACGCCGTAACGAAAATCGTATTTAACCGGGATGGGTGTCTTAGGGGCCACAATTTGATCCGTACTTGGTTGGTCCGGTGACCAATCCGCCTGGTCACGATAATAATAGCCGCTACCAGGAACACTATAGACGATTCCTTCCGCAACCAGCTGATCATAGGCTTGCGCGACGGTCGTTTTCGAGACGCCGAGATTTTGCGCCATTTTACGAATCGACCAGAGCGGCTGATTGGCCCGCGTGTCATCATAATCAGCACGTAATTGCCGGTAAAGTTGCAGGTACATTGGCGTTCGTTCAGAGCGATTTAGTGGCATTTGACAACTGTCCTTTCATTTTTGTCAAAATTGTCTATTTTTCAGATGACAATTATCCCCTATTATAGACGGTAATCACCAAGAGAGGAAGGTCTCAATATGCAAACGAATATCCGTATCCAGCAAATTCAAGTCTCTGGCATCCGTCGCTTTGACGAAGCCATCAGTACGATTCCTGACATTCTCAAATTAACCGTTGGCGAGCCCGACTTACCGACACCCGCACACATCAAAAAGGCGGCCATTGCCGCCATTCGTGATGATTGGACCCACTACTCACCATTGATGGGTTTCGCCGCCCTGCAGCACGCGGCCAGTACTTATTTTAATCAAAAATATCAATTAAATTATGACCCAGAAGAAATCATTGCCACGGTCGGTGCAACAGAAGCGGTTGCCACGGCGTTACTAACGATTCTGAACCCCGGCGACGCAGTACTACTACCGACGCCGGCATATACGAGTTATGAACCGGTCGTGTCCATGGCCAACGCACAGTTAGTTCCCATCGATACCACCACGACCGGCTATAAATTAACACCGACCGCGCTGCAAACGGCACTGGATGAGCACGTCCTCGACCACGTCAAAGCGTTGATTTTAAATTACCCGACCAATCCAACTGGCGTCACCTACACCCGAGACGAACTGCAAGCGCTCCAAAAGGTGATTGCCGCCGCTGGTATCTATGTCATCAGTGATGAGATTTACAGCGAACTGACTTACGAGCAAGCGCACACCGCCTTTGCCACCTTGTATCCAAGCAAAACGATCACCATCAACGGGCTCTCAAAATCACATGCGATGACCGGCTGGCGACTGGGCTTTATTTTAGCCCCGCACGACCTGATTGCCGAGATGAAGAAGACCCACCAATACCTCGTGACCTCGACCAGTTCAATTAGTCAGGCCGCTGGAATTGAAGCGTTGACCAATGGCTTGGATGATGGCCCCGAAATGCGGTCCGTTTATCAGGAGCGGCGTGATTATATGGTCAAGCGACTCAGTGAGATTGGCCTCAATTATATTTATCCGACCGGCGCCTTCTACATCTTCGTGCAGTTGCCGACTGATTTTGAAGGCTCAAGTTGGGACTTTGCGACCCGGCTCGCTCACGAGGCCCATGTCGCCGTCGTTCCCGGCTCCGCATTCGGGGCCAGTGGTGAAGGTTGGTTTCGAATCAGCTACGCCGCCAGCCAATCAGTCCTACGTGAAAGTATGAATCAACTTGCATTATGGCGGGTCCAAACCGCTAGTCAGGAGTAAACAGAACATGAAATTATCAAGCGCCCACATCATCACCGCGATGGTCACGCCGTTCGATGAACAGCACCACATTGATTACCAGCAACTTGAACAACTCATCGAATATTTGCTGGCAAACGGGACTGAGGGTCTAGTCGTCGGCGGTACGACTGGCGAAGGCCCCACGTTAAGCATTGCCGAAAAACGCGACTTATATACACGGACCGCCCGTTTTGTCCACGGCCGCGTGCCAATTATTGCCAACACTGATAGCAACAATACCGCTGAAACGATTAAATTCACCCACATCGTCAGCCAAATTATCGGTATCGACGCCGCGCTAGTCGTCGTACCACCGTACAACAAGCCGAATCAGGCTGGGATGCTCGCCCACTTTACGGCGATTGCGGAACAGGGTGGCCTCCCAGTCATGATCTACAATATTCCCGGACGCGTCGGCGTAAAAATGAACGTTTCAACGATTCTGACGTTAGCGCAAAATCCGAATATTGTCGCGGTCAAACAGTGTGGCACCGACGAGGAACTGGCAGCCATCATCGAGGACGCGCCCCACGATTTTCTCGTGTACACCGGCGAGGACGCACAGACCTTGACGGCGTTGGTCTACGGCGGACAAGGCGTTGTTTCTGTCGCCAGTCACCTATTTGGGTCCGAAATGGCAGCGATGCGCACTCATTTAACGACAGGCGAAGTTGCGGAAGCGGCCCAAATCCAGCGCCGACTGATTCCAAAAATGACCGCCCTCTTTAATCAGCCCTCACCAGCACCGGTCAAGGCCGCCCTGAACGCACAACACCATCGAGTAGGCACACCGCGCTTGCCAATCCTACCGCTATCGACCAGTGAGCAACGTCAACTACTCAACTGCCTAGCTTAATGCAAAACGATTGGTTATCACGTGCATCTGGCGTATACTGAGCTTAGAATCAATATTGAAAAGTGGTGACCAAATATGTGTAGTTGGGCTTTTACAGGTGGCATGCCATTCATGTGGATGGGTGGCTCCTTTGGCATCATCGGTTTCTTGATTTTGCTAGCCGTGGGCGCCTATTTTCTCGGCACACGGTCACGCCATCATGACTAATATTAGTGGTGGTCGACTTGACCAATCAAAAATCGCGATCATTTTGAGACGTGACTCAAGATGATTGCGATTTTTTGTGTTGATGTATTAAATGCAACGGCCGGCTGATTGTACATGAAACTTGGCAGATATGACTGTTAAATTACTAGACCTGAATGTTGAATTGTTACCGCAGCTAAAAAAACGGCGTTGTCAACATTCGAGGGAAATGCTAACAACGCCGATTTTATTGACTCACGTGAAACGTTTGATGGTACGGTGTTTCTGGGCGCTGCTAGTCCATGGGTATGGCTTTGAATTAGCATCCGGCGCCACGCTTCATTTTTTATAGCACTTAAGTTGCATTTTGTAACCACAATTCAGCTGGAATCATTTAAACGCCAGTGTGTTACACCCGATTGGAGCCGCAGCCACAATTTACAGCAAAACTACATTACAGTCCATACGCCGACTTGAACAAGCTAGCCGCTAATCCCAGCGCACCAATGCCAATCACAATTTTGAGCAACTGAGCAGGCACATGTCGAACAATGTGTGGTCCAAGACTACCACCAATCAAAAAGCCGATTCCCAAAGGTATGACATAGTGCCACTTGATTGGTGTCTGCAAGCCATAAACAACGGCCGACACGATGTTCGCAAGTCCCAACGCCAGATTTTTCTGCGCATTATACACCGCAAATGGCGTATCACTAATAAACGATAAAATCGACAACATCAGGACGCCACCAGCCGCACCGAAGTAACCGGTGGACGTCCCCACTAGGAAAATCCCGAGCCAGGCCAATGCCGTGACCCATTTGGGCGTAACGACGACTTCTCCCGGCTGCTTAACGTGAATATGCCGTGGAATCAAAACTAACACGGCGGCGACTAAAATGAAAAACGGCACCACTTTGGCAAAAGTCGCGGCGGGAATCACAAATAACAAAATGGCGCCGACGATACTGCCAATCAACGTCAGTGGTAATAAAACTTTGAGCTCGCGGCCGTGCCCTCGTAATTCACGCCGCGACGCTGGTACGGCGCCAAAACTCGTAAAAACTAAGCCAACCGTATTGGTCACATTGGCCGTCACCGGTGGCAGGCCCAAAGCCAATAGCACCGGATATGAGACCAGCGACGCCAAGCCAGCGGCAGTACTAACGATTCCGGCAACGATACCAACAACAATTAAAATAATAATCAATGTGCCATACGCGAACATTTTGCAACGTTCCCTTCTCTCTTAATAGTCCTACCATAGTCACAACGATTAGCATAGTCAAATAAACATGTTATAATAGCAATTCATAATACTAGTTATCAAAATACTGTTATATAAGGGATTATCAATGAATATTAAAGAATTGCAATATTATCTCGTGCTCACTGAGCTCAAAAGTTTTTCACAAGTCGCCACCCGTTTTCACGTCAGTCAGCCGACCATCACTGCGGCGATTAAACGACTAGAACGTGAATTAGGCACTCAGTTACTGATTCGCGCCAATCCGCACTTGCCGGTACAACTCACCACGACGGGGCAGCAAGTCCAACAGCATGCCCAAAAAATACTGGCGGAGACCCAACTCATGCGTCAAGAAGTCGCCCATACCACCACCGACCAGCTGGTGATTGGAATGCCGCCGATTATCGAAATTAATTATTTTCCGCGCGTCGCCAGTCAACTCCCAACCACGCTTTTCAACCAAATTCAGCCCGTCAGTCAAGGATCACTAGCAGCCTTGAAAAGCCTCCAAAACGGACAATTAGACCTGGCCGTCTTAGCCTATCTCAATGTTTTCGATGCCCCAGCGATTCAACTGACGACATTTGATACGCAGGCATTCAGTATTATTGTCGCGACGGACGACCCTTTGGTTCAAGCGGCAACTGTGCACTTTAAAGACTTACGAGAACGGCAATTTGTCGCCTTGAAGGACAATTTTGTCCACCGCCAAGCATTTCGCCAATTATGTCGGCAGCATCATATTCGACCTAATGTAGTCTTCGAATCTAACGAAATCGGTAGTATTTTGAATATGATTCGTAACCACATGGGAATCGCTCTACTCAGTAATTGCGTCGCACTACCGGCAGGCTTGACCCGCATCGCCTTAGCTGATAGCGAGGTACCAACGTTTAATGTTGGGGTCGCTTATCGCCGCGAGATGCAATTTAGTCCGACCCAGGCCGCGCTCCGCTCTAACTTGATTGCGGCCTTTCAATCGGTGGACTGGTCGGTTTAAGTTTGAGGTGACGTTGCGAGAATCAAAAAACTCACGATCATCCGACAAAATCCATCGTCGCATGACCGTGAGTTTTCTTAGTTATCATGATATTACTTAGCAGCTTGTTGCACTGCGGTTTCAATTGGCGTCGTTCCGTTGATTAACGCAATCGTTTGACCAATCGTTGCGGGTGTCCGCAAGGCTTGCACGGTGAAGGTCGCAACGTCATCACGAGTAATTTCGCCGCCCACTTCCGGATTGACCGTTACTTGACCAGTTCCAGCGTCGTTCAACAACGTTCCTGGTTGCAGGATCGTATAGTCCAGCTGAGTGCGCGTCTTCAACCATTCGTCGGCATAATACTTTGCGACATAGTAAGGTTGTAATGCACGTGGCCACCGACTGCGGTCTGGGGTAAACTCGGCGCTAATAATGACGTAACGTTTAACGCCGGCAATTTCGGCCGCTTCCATCGACTTGACGGCACCGTCCAAATCAATCATCAGCGTCATATCGTAACCAGTCTGACCACCAGAACCAGCCGAAAAGGCGATGGCGTCCATCCCTTTGAAAGCCAAGGCTAAGTCTTCAGGCTGAGCCATCAAATTGAACTGGACGGGTTCAGCACCCGCATCTTCAAAGGCTTCCGCCTGTTCAGGTTGTCGAATACCGGCGTAGACTTGATCGCCTTGAGCCACCAATTTTGAGACGATTTTTTTACCAATCTGACCATGGGCACCAATTACAAAGACTTTCATCGAGTCACTCCTATCATCATTATCAATTCACTGACATCAGTTCATTATATAAGTTCTATTATAAAACTTACCCCGTCAAAAAAGAATTATTGTGTTCCTGATTTGTCCAGGTTAATGAATTGGCTTATAATGTGTGCATCTAAACGAGAGTAGTGATTCTTATGTCAAAATACATTCGTCAAGCCACCAGTGCAGATTTACCAGCCATGATGGCGATTACTGAACAAGCCAAAACGGCCCTAGCCGCTGACCAGATTCCTCAGTGGCAAGATGGCTATCCCCAATCAGTGGACCTTCAAGCGGATATTGATGCCAAACTCGCATGGGTCTTGATCGTCGACGGCCAAATTGCCGGAACCGCGACGCTACTGACCACACCGGACCCCAACTATGCTCAGATCAGCGATGGCTCCTGGAAAGAAACGACTCATCATCGTTACACTTCAATCCATCGCATCGCCATCGCAAATGGCTACCATGGACAGCATTTAGCCGATTTTTATTTCAGTAATTTAATGACCATCAGCTATCAACTCGGATTTCGCCAAATCCGCATTGACACTCACCTGTCAAACAAACGGATGCAACACGTTATCACCAAAGCCGGCTTTGACTACCGCGGCGTGATTTACATTGATCATCAACCAGATGAGGCGCGGAATGCTTATCAGATTCTGTTACCGTAGCGACTGCCCCCTTGATTTCAAAAATAAATTTCTTAATTTTCAGCTGATTTCTAAACTAAAGCTGGTGGACATTCAATCAATCTCGGATGTCCACCAGTTTTTTTGAAGCTTGCGAATTTTCATTAAAGCTTTAAATTTTAGTTCACGGTCGCTAATTACCGTCCAACCAGCAAGCGAGATTCAGGCTCAAAAGCAACCGCCGTTCATTGGTAGCGTCCTAAATAACTACTAAAGCAGTAAACCAATTTGTATTGACCTGCCTTGATTTGCAGACTAATCTACCGGCACAAAAACATGCTGTGGCAACGAATACAAGTAGCGTTGGATGACTTTTGTGTCACGATACATTGAATTCAGCGCTTCGGCATACAACTTGACCTGACCCGCATAGCGTTGTTTGAGGTCAGCCGGTTGTTTGACATGGTCCGTCTTATAATCAAACAAAATCAAGCCGTCGTCAGTCTCCAAATAGCCGTCAATAATCCCATGAATTAAGACTTTGCTATCCTCTTGATCATCGACATCGAAAATTTGACGTGCCGGAATTAGCAACGAAAATGGCACTTCACGGTGGACCTTATCAGGATGTGCGAGAATCTGTTCACCGAGGTCGCTCTGATAGAATGCGACCACCGTCTCAACAGCGATTCGGTCAGCGACGGGACTTGTCAGTACTCGTTTCGCCACCAAATCGTCAATCGTTGCCTGAACGGCTGCTTCGTCGACGGGTTTCGTCACGTCTAATTGTTCCATGACCAAGTGGGTCGCACTCCCAACCTCCGCACTGGTTGGCGCTTGTGTGGTCTGTAGGAATTGCGGTAAGTCTAGTGAACCCGTCACGTAGCGCGAGGTTGGTCGAACGCGTTGGCGACTGATCGTTGGGTTCGCATTCATCAACGGCGTGTCAGGATCTTCAAAGATTCGTTTGACTTCTGATACCGACTGATAGGCTGTCGTTGTTGTCGATGCCTGGTGTGGATAATGGAAATTCAACAACGCAGCGAGTTGCTCGCGCGTTGCATGATCGACATCAATACTGACTTGTTGCTCGACTAACTGAACGGCATCTAACTGTTCATCGGTCGTTGTGGTCGTATCATCAGCCGCAATCGTGGTCGCATCACCCAATTCGATGGCAAACTTGGTGGGATCTCCTGTCAATTCATAGCTCGGCCACTCGTCGCCCCAATAGTCGCGCATCGCAGGGTGACGAATCAGGGTCATCCCCACCCAGTCGAGTTGATTGGTGGTGGCAACGCGGGCTTGTGCACTGAGCACGCGGCCGTCACTAGTGAACGCCTGTCGCCATTTTTCGGTTGCAGTATCAATATCCTTGATGGTTCCCACCAAATAGAGCTGTTGTTGTGCCCGCGTGATGGCCACGTATAACTTACGCATTTCTTCGGCACGCATCTTTTGGCTCACAACTTGCTTCGTCACAATCTGCGGCAACGTCGGGTATTTGACCCGTGTCTCAGGATCTAGATAAGTAATCCCGATTCCGGCTTGTCGGTCCAATAACGCACTGGACCGTGTGTCGGTCTGGTTAAATTGCTTGTCCATATCCATGACAAAAATAACGGGATATTCCAACCCTTTACTCCCATGAATCGTCATGACACTAACAGCCTCGGCATCCGTCTCTGCCACCGCTGACGCTAAATCCTGATCCTTTTCTTGCATCCGCCGAATGAACCGAACGAATTGGAACAGGCCTTTAAAACTCCCCTGTTCATAACTGTACGCCCGTTCATATAGGGCGTGTAAATTGGCTTGTCGCTGTTTACCAGCTGGCATGCCGCCCACGTAATCCAAAAAACCAGTTTGCTCATAGATCTGCCAAATCAGCGTCACGATTTGGTTGCGGCGAGCTAAGTCCCGAAAATCACCGAGTTGCTTCAAAAACGTTTCGATTTTAGCAAAGACTTGATCCCCATATTCAGTCGCGGGGCCGCTCGGGTACTGGTGATAAAAGTCCTGAACGGCTTGGAAATAGTCACTCGTTTTATTTTGAATCCGCAAATAAACGAGCTGATTTTCATCAAGACCGACGATTGGTGACCGCAACACGGCGACCAACGGAATATCTTGATATGGATTGTCAATAATACTGAGTAACGACATCATGATGCGAATCTCAGTCGTTTGAAAATAGTTCTGTGCATCGTTAACGACGACTGGGATGTGGTAACGCTTGAAGACGTCAATAATCGTCAAATTATGATTACGGGTTGGAACTAGTAAGGCGACGTCACTATAACGAAACGGTCGATAAGTCCCCTCACCCCGATCATAAATTGGCTTATCTTGTGCCTTTAATGCCAGAATTTTTTGCGCAACCATCGTGATACTGCCAACTGACGAATCATCGATTGAAAAGTTAGTCTCGTCTTCTTGAGTTAGTTCCGCTGGCGCATCCGTTTCAGTCTGGTACAACAGCAGATTCGTCGTCTGCGGCATATCGGTCGGATAATCTTTCGGCCCGTATTTCAGGTAAGCATCCTCGTCGTAGTCGATTTGTCCGACCGGTGCATCCATCAACTGACTAAAAATGAGGTTGGTCAAATGGTCAACATTGGCCACTGACCGGAAGTTATCGGCTAGCACGATACGATCGCCATGGGCTGGATTATCGGCAAAATCATGATATTTGTGTAAGAACAGAAGCGGATCCGCCAAGCGGAATTGGTAAATTGACTGTTTGACGTCGCCCACCATGAACATATTGCCTGGTTCATCACGCGACAACAGCTGCAAAATAGATTCTTGCAAACTATTAATATCTTGATATTCGTCAACCATGACTTCATCAAACTGAGCTCTTAATTGATTTAAAGCGGCTTGACCACTCTCATTATCACTCGTAAGAATTTGTAGGGTCAGATGTTCCAAGTCAGAGAAATCCAAGACGTGCCGACGTCGTTTTTCAGCAGCAAATGCCGTGCTGAACTGACTCGTCGCCTTCACCAGTTCTTGAACAATCGCCTTGGCACCGACCATGATATCTAAGACTTGTTGTTCTTCGGCAGCGAAGTACCGTTCACTAAGCGTCGCCATCTGCTTCTTAATCCCATCAATCAGTGTGCCCATTGCTTTGGCATGGGCAGTCTTGTCCGGGTCATCTTTATACGTCTTTTTAAGTCGACCAACTTTGAATTGGTTGATTTGCGCTCGCAACTCGTTCCAACTTGCTGTCGATAACTGGTCACGCAAGGTTGTTAACGTGGTTGCCACGCTTTGCAAGGCATCCAGCGACTTCGGTTCTAAGTCAAAGTCAGTGACGATTTTCTGCGCTTGCGTTAATTTTTGTAACATGTCATCAACATTATCTTCTAGTAGTGGTAATAGTTGTTGTTGATAAAATGCGCTACTCGTCAACGGACCATCGTCAATCTGATAAGGTTTGGTCAGACCATCTAGCCATTCTTGCGGCGCTGGTGTTGATTGCGCAAAGTCGAATAGTCGAAAAATCAACCGGCTTAGCCCATCATCACTGCGGTCGTTTGAAAAGTTCGCGGTCAATAAATCAAACTTTGCGCCGTCTTTTTTATACAACTGTTCACGGACTGCATCCCAGACCTGGTCTCGAATCAAGAGTCCTTCCGTGTTATCCGTTAACAATCGGAACACGGGATCTAAATCAATCACGTAATAGTAGCGTTGAATGATGCGTAAACAGAACGCATCCAGCGTGCTAATATTGGCAACCCCTAGCAAATTCAACTGTTGCCGTAATTGCCGGATTACTGGTGACGCCGTTGTTTCACTAGGATTTTCAGCCATCAACGTCGAAATCCGCTTGTTGATTTGCGATTCCAACTTTTGTTTCATATGCTTAGCAGCCAAATTCGTGAACGTGACCACTAGCAATTGGTCGATATTAGTTCCGGCTAAAATTTTACGCATAATACGCTCGATTAAAACCGTCGTCTTCCCCGAACCAGCTGAGGCTGAGACAAGTAAATTATTGCCTTGTTGCTTGATCACCGCTTGTTGGCTTGCGGTGTACTGGGTTGCGCCACTCATGATAAACTGCCACCTTTCTCGTCTTTCAATAAATCAAGTACTTGTTTTGCGGACAGCGGTGGTAAATCGCGATAAGCATTTTCCGCCAACATCGCATCAAACTGCATGATAGCCAGGTATGGCGAATATTGTAAGGCCGTTGTCTTATCGTTGAGCCGGATTGGGTTCAGTTGCACTTGCCCCGCAAAAATGGCTTCAGCTGCGGCGACAATCAGCTGACTATTATGGGCTAGTAGTCGTTCCAATTGCTCGTTAGTGACCAGTGATGCTGCCCGACCGCCACTGTACGAGCCGTCCTTTCGTCGCGAAAATGGATACACTTTCGAGGTTCCCGATTGTTCCTGAACCTCACTATCCAAATGTTCCAGCAGTTGCGGATCGTCCAATAGGATTCCCTTGTACTTATTTTTCTTCAAAAGTGCGGCTTCAAAGCCCCCTTGAATTTCTTTAGGTTTCAAGGTCGGGTTCTGAATATGCATGTAGAGCGCACCCGCCAATTTAACAGCTTCCTGGTCAGAACCGACTAATTCAGATTCATTATGCAAGACCGCATCCAAGTACGTTAACATTTGCATCGCTAAGCCATAGTATGCTTCTTGGAAATCAAACTTGTGTGTGGATGATTTGTAATCCACGATTCCCAGATAGCTTTGGTCGGCCACTTGAATCTGATCTAACCGGTCGATTTTCCCCCGGACGTGGACACTGTGAGTCGCATCGATTTGGAAATCTAAGGCTTTTAAGCCGTGCTCCTTACCAACATTTCCGAAGAGCACTTCGGTTTGACGCGGTTCGGCCGCCGACAACTTACTCTGATTACGAATGGCAAACGCAATTTGGCGCACCGTGTTGATCAACTGCCGTTGGAGATACGCCATGCGATTAGAACTCGTTAAAATCGTAAATTGGGGTTGGTCGAGAATCTCGCGAGTCACCGTTTCCAAATAGTGACCCAACTGCTGATCACTGGCTTGGGCCAACGGAATCTGATCCGTCCGAAGCGCTTTAATCAAGCCATCCAATACCGCGTGGAAGAACTCACCGGTACTAGCGGCGGATAGTTCGAAGACGTCCCGTTCGCGCAATTTCAAGCCGTACTTTAAGAAGTAGGCATACTGGTTGCGATAAAATTCTTCTAGTTTGGAAATGGAGGTATAAATTTGATGACCATAGAGTGCCTCGACACTTGCGGCCGTCAAAGTGACGGGTTGGTTACGATAACTGAGTCCCGCCATCAATTGCCGCGCTAACGACCCAAATTGTGGATCCCGAGTCAATTGTTGACGCAGCCAGACCCAGACTGGCGCTGGTCGTAATGGTTCGCCAACGCGATTGCGGTCAGTATTGGTCGTCAGCACATCTCGATAGACTTGGATCACATGGCTGAGCGTCCGGCGTTTGGTGCCGACAAACGGTTTAACGTCGGGGCTAGTCGGGTCAGGCGTTCCCAAATACGAGTGCTCCTTTAGATTAAACTGTTGTTGAATCCGCCGAACATAGGTCGACCAATTTAGATCTGTTTCCTGGTCGTCCTTAAACGGTGCACTAAAGAACAAGTGCTGACGCGCACTCAAAAAAGCCAGGTAATTCAAGCAACTTTCATCGCCCAGTTGAACGACGGCTGAATCATTCAGATAGTGGTCACCATCTAAAGTAGCTAGGCTTGGTTGTAAATTCTCTTTATCGACATCGCTCAATAAGTTGTTACTCATAATGCGGTCGGGCATGACTAAATCAGTCGCACCAATCATGAAGACGACTCGGTGATCCTGGCTTTGAACGATTCCACTTTCAGAAATTAAGACTTGGTCCAAGGTCGATGGAATCTGTGAGTAGCTAGCGCCTTCAAATCCGGCCTGTAACAACGCTAAGAAGTCCGTAATTTCAAACGGTTCAGACCCCAAAATCGTCACGTATTCATCGAGCATGTCACAAAATGTCTGCCACGTCTGTTCCGGTTCTGCTGCGGCCTGAACATCTTGGCGGTCCAAAGCCTGGTCACGCCACGCTAGAAGCTGTTGTGTGACACCGTGAGCCGTCAAAAAATTAACAAGTACGGTGACGGCTGTCTTGCCATCGGGCGCTTGCTGCATTTTTTTGAAGAAAGGTGGGAAAATCGTCGCCACAAAGTGATGAATTAAATTGATTTGCCGCGAAATTTCGATGTTTTGGTCGGTTTCAATCCCAATATCGCCTTCCGTAAGTTGGAAATACTGCCAATCTTCGGCTTGTAACCACTGTTGACCATGATACCCACTCTTCAAAATGAAGTTTTCAGTTAAATCGACCGCTTGACGATAGGCTTCACGGTCCATCGGTTGCCCGTCGATTTGTGGAATCAGTAATTCGGTCTTGAGGACCCGCATCACATCGCGGTATTGATACTGCTGTTCATCCATGTCAAATAACGCATTGACCAATTCGACCAATGGGTGATCAGCCATGGATCGTTCTAAGTCAACGAAGTATGGGATTTCGAGTTGATGAAAGGTGGGCGCAAGCATCGTCTTATATGAGTTTAGATGCCGCGTCATAATCAAGAAATCACGATAATGATAATCATCGGCCGGATTCACATGTTTCTGAGCGACCATATCACGAATCATACGACCAACTTGTGCCAGTTCCGTTTGCCGACTATCTGTTCTGAAGAGATGGACGTTGGGATTAGGCGCTTCTTGGCCAGTTGCGGCCTGAGGGGTTCCACGCCAAAAGTCGTCTAAGGACGCCAATCCGGCTGTCACTCGTGGCTCAGTCGCTTGAATGTCCTGTCCAACCGGAATTTGGCGAATTCGGGCATACTGATAGAGTCGATAATAGAGTCGACCTGATTGATAAAAGAGCGTGCCATTATCCGGCGCCTGGTCAACGACTTTGTGGTCCAACACCAAACTAATGGTCACGTCCGCGCCCTGCTCCAGCATGGTTGTGATGATTCCCTGTTCCTGAGCGGGCAATTGTGCAAAGCCCGCCAGTTCAACGTAAACGTGCGTGCCATGTAAGTCCTGATGACGTAGGTAAGCATTCAGTTGAACCAAAACATCGGCTGGTTTTAAGTATTTATCCGCAGTCGCTGTGACAAAATCAGCATAAACGATTGCGAGGTCGTGCATTTTCGCTTGTAAGTCACCAGCTTGGGCATTGGCAGCCAGTTGAGCCACATCTTCGGGCTGCAAGTTGGCTAGTTGCAGTTCGTTAATTTCACTGGCCAGTTGTGTCACAAATCCAGTTTGTGAGATTTCACCACCAAATAACCGCAGCTCATCGGCGTGTTGCTGCAAAATGCGATGCAGTAACATATTGATGCCCGCCGCCGAAAGCCGAGGAACTTGATAAGCCGCCTCGTTTTTCATTAAATACCACGCCAAACGCGTGAATGAAAAGACCTGGACTTGGCTTTGCGCGTACAAACCAGTTTGGCCATCGGCTTCTGCAAGCCGGTTCAACACGTCCACTTCTGTATCGAATTTAATATGATTGGGTACTAAGTAGAAATACTGATCATTGGGTCGGGCACGTAACTTCGCGACTAACTGTTCAACCATCTTCGACCGGTGATCCAGCTTGGCCGGCCCCAACACGAATTGTAAACTCACCTTGAATTCCCCCTCTAAACCTGAACAAACGTTCTCATTGAAGTAATCTTATTATCGCATAGTTTTGCACCGAAAAAAAGCCTTCATGCATCGATTTTTTAAGACACTGAAAATAAAAATTGGCGCTCATTCTGACTGGAGAATGAGCACCATTTTAAACTTCATAAACGCCCCCATGTGACGGTTCGTAGCCCAATAGATATCGAGACGGTAGCTTTAGAACAATCGAATCAGCGCCACGCCCAAAATCATCACTAGTAATCCTAAGAGTTGCGCGCCAGTAACCGGGTTACGTTTGGAAGCAAACCAGCCAAATTGGTCGATCAACAAACTTCCAGCCATCAGACCAACTAACACGATAACGACCGCTAACCCCGTTCCAACCGCTGGTGCCAGGTAGACGTTTCCCAGCACATACAACGACCCAATCATGCCACCAATCCACATCCACCACGGATTCGATTGACCGGCTGGTGTCTGTAATTTTAAGCCAGGATGCAAGATTGCAACGATGATAATCAGTCCGATAGTTCCGACCAAAAACGAGATAAACGCCGCGTGGACGGTCGACCCTAACACTTTACCGAGATGCCCGTTGACTGCAGTTTGGGCCGCACTTAACATCCCCGCAAAGACGCCTAAGAGCCGCCACAACCAGAGCGCTGTCTGCTGAGTTGCTAATTGTTGTTCCGCGGACTCGGCAATGCGGTTATGGCGATTATCGAGCCACCCTTTGACCGCCACAGTAATGATGACCCCGACTAAGACGAGCACCGCACCCAGCACCCGAATAGGCGTCAATGCACGGGTAGCTGAATCAAACCAGCCAAAATTATCGATTAAGAGTCCCGCTACAATTTGGCCAAGCACCGGCATAATCACCGTTTGGACACTGCCTAACTTCGGGAAAAGTAAAATATTACCCGTCAAATAAATAATTCCGAATAATCCCCCCAACCAGATCCACAGGGGCTGACTCGTGAATAACGCTGGTGAAAAACCCAACGTATGGACATCAATTAAGGTAATCACGCCCAAAAACACGGTCCCGACTGCAAAAGAAATCAGTGAGGCCATGAATGGCGACCCAACTGAGCTGCGCAGTCGTGAATTAATACTTGTTTGCATCGGCAAGCCGACACCGATGGCTAACCCAATCAAAATTGCTAACATATACTGTTTCCTCTATTCTCACTTATGTTTTAACACGTCTTGTGCGAGTTGAATTGTCATGAATTATGGTTAAAATGTGCCAGTTCTTAAGTTCAATAACAGCCAGCTATGGACCGCTGGAAACAAGGCAAGTTAGCGTAAACCTGATTTGATAGCTACGTCCTACACCGGCCTCCAGGAATTTCTGACAACGCTGGAACGCGATGGACACAGATTTAAGCCGAAAGCCCGCGTCTTAAATACTGGTCTTCCACTAACCAAGCACAAAACGCTTGCTAAGTGGAATTTCATCGCTGAGCATTGTCAGAAACACCTTCCGGCCGGGGATGGTATTCGAAAGGCAGACATGTGCGGACTCAACTTTTTGTTGAACTGGTCGTTGATTCTTAGAAACCAGTTACTTTGGTATTTAACTGTAAGACTTATCTCTGATAATCGCTAAGTCAGCATACTCATGTTTTGTTTTCGGGAATCAGTAACATTACAGGACATGGGTCTCATTATCTCTAGTCGCCTGAAATGAAAAGAGCTTCGAATACTCAACGACTGGAAATTAGCGAATAATACTTAGACAAGCGACTGAGTATACAGATGCTATAACTTACCATCGATAACGATTCGGAAAAGTATGCCTGAAGGACCAGTCACCAAACATCCAGTGGTCAGTTGCACCCAGTTAGGTGGCCGTTCATCCGCCATTCGAGCGGCTTCCCGGGCTAGAAGAAGACTCGTATTTGAAATTGCGCAGTGGTTTTCTGCGTGAGTTCAAATCGATGTCCGCCCTGTTCCAGCGTTGTCAGCCAGCCCAGGAAGTCGGACTAAGCCGCTCACCGGCTGACGAACAGGAATCCACCAACTGCACATTTTAATCATGATTCATGCGAAATAATAACTAACACAACGTGCGTTATACACTGACTTGGCGTAATCGGTCTGAGGGATCTTGATGCTGCTTATCACCAGTCACACGTCATTCAATCTATTTTAAACTTTACCACCCAATCAATGACAGCATTTTCCCTCAGCCCCGGTCTGGTGGTCTAAAAAACCATTTAAGCAGGCCACCCGGTGGCACACTTAAATGGTTAATCAATATTAAAATCGGTCGACCGGCTTACGCTTGTACATCCCAATGTTCGGGATCTTGGCGCCAAGCGTGGAGTGAAGCTAACTCGTCATCATTGATGTAATCCGCATCGCGGGCAACTTTGATTAATTCTGAATAATTCGACAGACTGAACAGCGGCAATTTGGCAGCGGCAAAGTTACGCGTCGCGGCATCTAAACCGTAGCTAAAGATTGAGCCGACCGCTTGAATCAGGCCACCCGCTGCTTGGACTGCCTCAGCCGCTTGTAAGACACTGCCGCCAGTTGAAATCAAATCGTCTAACATGACCACTTTTTCACCAGGCTTCAAGACACCTTCGATTTGGCGTCCAGCCCCATGGTCCTTAGGCTTGGACCGCACGTAAATCAGTGGTAAGTGCAGTTCAGCTGCGACCCACGCCGCGTGCGGAATTCCAGCCGTGGCAACACCTGCGATGACCTCTGTCTCTGGATAGTCACGCTTGATGATGGCCGCAATGCCGCTTGCAATGTGTTGCCGAACTTCTGGATATGAAATCGTTAACCGATTATCCGTATAAATTGGGCTTTTGATCCCACTCGCCCAAGTAAACGGTGCATTCGGCCGTAACGTGACGGCTTGGATGGCTAATAAATCGGTCGCGATGGTTGCTGCAATTTCACTCATATTAGTTACTCCATTCTGACATAATGTCTTGATAGGCTTTGACCGGATCAGTTGCTTGAGTAATCGGGCGGCCAATAACTAGGCCGTTGCTTCCAGCTTTAGCGGCCGCCGCGGGGGTCATCACCCGTTGCTGATCATCCGCTTGGGCCTGGGCTGGCCGAATTCCGGGCGTAATCCCCAGAAAATCGGTGCCAACCGCCTCATGAATCGCCTGCACCTCTTGCGCTGAGCAAATGACGCCATCGCAACCACTCTGTTGTGCGAGCTGAGCGTAGTGCACGACGCTTGCACGCACCGTCCCAGCAATTTGTTGGTCCTGATTAAGGATGTCCTGATTCGTCGAGGTCAACTGTGTAATCGCTAGTAATTTAGGGGCTGGTAAACCCGCGGCCGTCGCACCAGCTACCAAGCCCCGTTTGGCAGCCGCTAACATCACGTGACCACCCGCGGCGTGCACGGTCGTATAGGTCACCCCTAATTGACCGAGTACCCGCATTGCCGATTCCACCGTATTAGGAATATCATGGAGCTTCAAGTCAAGAAATACCGCGTGACCACGTTGTTGCACAGCCTTTACGATCTCCGGACCCGCCGCGTAGAACAGCTCCATCCCGATTTTGACCGTCACATGCAAGTTTGCTGGAAATTGGTCTAAAAACGCCAACGCTTTAGTAGCCG
This sequence comes from Lactiplantibacillus sp. 30.2.29, assembly GCF_018991255.1. NCBI lineage: Bacteria > Bacillati > Bacillota > Bacilli > Lactobacillales > Lactobacillaceae > Lactiplantibacillus > Lactiplantibacillus sp. 30.2.29. The sequence goes on from NZ_JAGYGU010000002.1 coordinate 175,672, forward strand.
TGGGAAAGTCCAGGGCGATAATCACTGGTCGACTCATCCCTGCACCTCCTTGATCAGCGCTTGTAGACTCGTGATGCCATACTTATCCATCGCTGCAGGTAAGCCAGCGATAATGTCGGTACAAGCGGTTGGCTGACCGTATGTCGCCGCGCCAACTTGAACCGCATTTGCACCAGCCAGGTAGAATTCAAGGACATCTTCTGGCGTAAAGACGCCACCAACGCCGATAATTGGCAAGGTCGTCTGTTGGCGAACCTCGTGAATCATCCGCACGGCTAATGGATGAATCGCCTTACCCGATAAGCCACCGGTACCGTGTGCCAAGATTGGTCGGCGGGTCTGCAGATCAATGCCCATCCCAGTCAGCGTATTAATCATCGTCAAGCCGGCCGCACCGCCCGCCTCGGCAGCTTTGGCAATTGGGACAATGTCGGTCACATTTGGCGTCAGCTTCATGAATACCGGCTTATCAACGACATCGACGATGGCCTTCGTTAAGGCCGTGACCGTGTCCGGGTCGGTTCCAAACGCCAAGCCACCGTGTTCAACGTTGGGACATGAAATATTGATTTCAAGTAATTTAACATTTTCCGCAGAGGCCATCTTTTGGGCAACAGTAACGTATTCATCGAAGCTTGCACCAGCAACACTCCCAATGATTGGTAACTCAGGATACTGGCTGGCAAGCCACGGGAGTTTCTCTGCGAGTACGTTATCGATACCAGGATTTTTTAACCCGATCGCGTTCAACCAGCCAGCCGTAGTCGGTGCCGTCGTTGGCCGTGGATTACCGGCTTTGGGTGCCGCGGTCGTGGATTTGATGACCAGACCACCCAGCGCGGCCAAATCTAATTGTTGGGCCATCGTTTGACCGTAAGCGGCCGTCCCACTTGCTGGCATGACTGGGTTCTTCAGGGTCACCCCGGCTAAATCTACTGTTAATCGTCCCATCAAATTTTCCTCCTATATAAATGGATCGTGCAAATTCATATCGAACGCAATACTAACTATCACACGCGTCCTAATGCCCAATGATGTTATAACGCTTGGGTCACAAATGATTGTGATTCGCGCACTTGTAGGATGGCAGCCACCGTATCTAGTGCCGTGAATAGCGGAATACCATGCATGATCGACGTATTCCGAATCAGCGTCCCATCATTTTCTGCCTGTTCTTCATCTGAGACCGTATTGATGACGACTTGCACTTCGCCGGCTTCCATCCGATGCAATAAATCGTGCTCGCCGCTATCGATTTTATCGACTACGGTGACCGGTAATCCTTGTTCAGTCAATGCGCTGGCGGTCCCATGTGTCGCCAACAATTGATAGCCGAGTGCGTGGAAACGCCGGGCAAGTGCCACTGTTTCGGGTTTGTCATCATCACGAACCGTGAATAAGACGTTACCGTGACTTGGAACGTGCAGTTTGGCCGCCTCAAACGCCTTGTAGAGGGCTTTGGCCATCGTGACATCACTGCCCATAACTTCACCCGTCGACTTCATTTCAGGGCCGAGTAAACTGTCGACACGATTCAGCTTGGAGAATGAGAAGACCGGCGCCTTAACGTGGACCAATCGACCAGGTGTGACTAACCCAGTTTGATAGCCTTGGTCCGTCAAGGATTGTCCCAGAATCGCACGGGTGGCCACTTGAGCCATCGGAATGTTGGTGACCTTACTTAAGAATGGTACGGTCCGACTTGCCCGTGGATTAACTTCAATCACGTAAACTTGTTCTTCATGAATGACAAATTGAATGTTCATCATGCCGACACAGTTGAGCGCAATCGCTAATTTTTCAGTATAATCCACAATTTGGGCTTGAACCGCTACGGACAGTGACTGTGGCGGATAAACGGCCATCGAATCACCGGAATGGACCCCAGCGCGTTCGATATGTTCCATGATACCTGGAATCAAGACGGTCTCACCGTCACAAATCGCATCAACTTCACACTCTTTACCGACCAAGTAGCTATCCACTAAAACGGGATGGTCATGTGAGACTTTAACGGCATTATGCATGTAGTAATCTAAGTCCGCCCGCTTCTTGACGATTTCCATCGCCCGACCACCGAGCACGTAGCTTGGCCGCACTAAGACTGGATAGCCTAATTTGTCGGCAATCGCCAAGGCAGTTGCTTCATCACTAGCGGTATCACCAGCTGGTTGTGGGATTTCCAAGGCCTTGATGACCTTATCAAACTCATCACGGTCTTCAGCCCGGTTGACATCCGCCACGCTCGTTCCCAGAATCTTGATACCATGGTCTGCCAGTGGTTTTGCCAAATTGATGGCCGTTTGACCACCAAACTGAACGATGACCCCAACTGGTTTTTCCAATTCAACAACGTTTAAGACGTCTTCAATCGTTAACGGTTCGAAGTACAACTTGTCGGATACTGAGAAATCAGTGGAAACCGTCTCAGGGTTACTGTTCATGATGATTGCTTCATAGCCGGCCTTTTGAATCGCTTTAACGGAATGGACCGTGGCATAATCGAATTCGACCCCTTGACCGATCCGAATCGGACCCGAACCGAGCACGAGGACGGATGGCTTAGTCGTCACGACACTTTCATTTTCCGTTTCGTATGTGCCATAGTAGTACGGCGTCTCTGACGCAAATTCACCCGCACAGGTATCGACCATCTTGTAAACGGGGGCCAAATCATGGTCTAGCCGGAATTGACGAACCTGGTCGATGGTTTCGTGCCAGTAATCAGCCACGGTTTGGTCCGCAAAGCCGTTACGTTTCGCAACCGTCAAAACATCTAAGTCATCGACATGCGCTTGGAGTTCCCGTTCGATTTCGATGATGTGTAACAATTTGTCTAAGAAGAAGACGTTGATTTTCGTGAGCTCCGACAGTTCTTCAATCGGGTAACCGCGCCGAATCGCTTCCGTGAGATAGAATAACCGGTCATCTTGAGCGTGAATCAACTTGTCACTCAAGACATCGTCATCGACCGTTGCCAACGCAGGTTCCGTGACGTGATGCACACCGATTTCAAGTGAACGAACCGCCTTCAAAGTGGCTTCTTCAATGTTCCGGCCGATTGCCATCACTTCACCGGTCGCCTTCATCTGAGTCCCTAAACGCCGGTCAGCATGCGTGAACTTATCAAATGGCCAGCGCGGAATTTTGCAGACGACGTAATCCAATGCCGGTTCAAACTCAGCATAGGTCGTCCCGGTAACCGGATTCTTGATTTCATCCAAATGCAGTCCCACCGCAATTTTAGCGGCCATCTTGGCAATCGGATAACCGGTCGCCTTTGAAGCGAGCGCTGACGAGCGGCTGACCCGTGGATTAACTTCAATAATATAATATTGATAACTTTCCGGATCCAAAGCCAGCTGAACATTACAGCCACCTTCGATTTTTAGAGCCCGGATAATCTTTAAGGCCGCATCCCGTAACATCTGAACTTCGCGGTCGGCTAAGGTTTGCACCGGCGCGTACACGATTGAATCCCCCGTATGAATGCCGACGGGGTCAAAGTTTTCCATGTTGCAGACGACCATCGCGTTATCGGCGGCGTCGCGCATCACTTCAAATTCGATTTCCTTATAACCGGCGATACTTTGTTCGATTAGCACTTGGGTGACTGGTGATAAGGCCAAGCCGTTCTCGGCAATGTCGTGTAACTGTTGCGGATTTTCGGCGATTCCGCCCCCAGTCCCACCCATGGTAAAGGCGGGCCGGACAATGACAGGATAGCCAGATTCGTCCGCAAACGCTAAGGCTTCGTCAATTGTCCGGGCGATGCCTGAAGCGGGTACGGGTTCGTGTAATTCAGCCATCAAATCTTTGAATTGTTCCCGGTCTTCGGCTTGATCGATTGCACTTAACTTCGTCCCCAGCAATTCGATTTTCAGTTCATCCAAAATGCCTGATTGCGATAATTCCATCGCCATGTTCAACCCTTGTTGACCACCAAGTGTTGGCAAAATGGCGTCCGGGCGTTCTTTACGCAAAATCTGTGACACAAATTCCAACGTGATGGGTTCCAAGTATACTTGGTCCGCGATTTCTTTGTCGGTCATGATGGTCGCCGGATTAGAGTTGACCAGCACCACTTCATAATCCAGTTCCTTGAGTGCCAGACAAGCTTGAGTCCCGGAGTAATCGAATTCCGCAGCTTGTCCAATAATGATTGGCCCTGAACCAATCACCATGATTTTATGAATATCCGTCCGTTTAGGCATTGAATTGGCTTCCTTTCCGGGCTGCTTGGTTAGCGGCCATCAAATCAATAAATTCATCAAAAATGTGGTCGGCGTCGTGTGGACCAGGCGCAGCGTCAGGATGATATTGCACGGAAAACGCAGCGTAGTCCCGATGACGGAGGCCTTCGACGGTGCCATCATTAATTTCTTCATGGGTGATCATCAAGTCCGTTTTCGCTAAAGACTCGCGGTCAACGGCATAGCCGTGATTTTGCGAGGTAAAGTCGATTCGGCCCGTTGCAATCTCGCGAACAGGATGGTTAAAACCGCGGTGACCAAACTTCATCTTAAACGTATCGGCGCCATTCGCGAGTGCAAAGAGTTGGTGACCGAGACAAATCCCGAAGAGTGGCACGTGCTTCTCAACTTCACGAATCATCACGAGGGCTTCCGGCACGTCTTTCGGGTCACCAGGGCCATTCGTCAACATCACGCCATCCGGATTCAAAGCCATGATTTCACTAGCGGTCGTATTGTATGGCAACACCGTCAAGTTACATTGACGCTTAGCTAGTTCGCGCAAGATCGAATGTTTCAAGCCAAAGTCCACAACGACCACGTTAGGACCCGTCGCTGGGTTCGGATAGGCATTGGTGGTAGAACTCTGAGCAACGACCGCTCGATTGAGTTCCGTGACCTTGAGCCGTTCAACGGTATCTGGTAAGACGTTATCAACGATGGTGGCTTTCATGGCCCCCTTCGTGCGAATATGCTTGGTCACCGCCCGCGTATCAATATCCATGATGCCAGGAATATCATTTTGCTTCAGGTAGTCGTCTAATGAGAGTTCGTTACGCCAATTGCTAGCGCGGCGGGCAACTTCGTGAACGACGACCCCTTTACACGTTGGCTTGATGGATTCATGATCATCGCGATTGATGCCGTAATTACCGATCAATGGGTAAGTAAACATCAAAATTTCGCCATTGTAAGACTGGTCGGTAATCGATTCTTGATAACCGCTCATCCCAGTGTTAAAGACCAATTCACCGACTGTTGCGGTGGTCGCACCGAAACCCGTGCCGGGGTAAATCGTGCCATCTTCAAGTACTAGATATCGTTTCATGCTTGTTGTTCCTTTCCATAGGCCATTTGACCGTCGACTAATGTCATTAAGACGTTGCCATAGACCGGCCATCCGATAAAAGGTGAGTTGTGCCCCTTCGATAACATGCTGGTCGCGTCAATTTTGTATTCGTGGTCCAAATCAATGATTGTCAGGTCCGCCGGTGCGCCAACGACGAGCTTGCCAGCATCCTTCAAACCAAACAATTCAGCTGGTCGCGTGCTCATCAGCTCGATCAACCGACCGAGTGTGAGGAGCCGAGTCTTCACAAAAGCCGTGTACATGGTGGCAAAGGCCGTTTCGATTCCGGTAATGCCAAACGCGGCCGTTTTCATACTCCCGGTCTTTTCAGCGTCCGTATGTGGCGCATGGTCGGTCGCAATGATGTCGATGGTGCCATCGAGCAGTCCCGCAATTAATGCAGCACGATCCTGAGGTGACCGTAGCGGTGGGTTCATTTTCAGCATTGGATTATCCATCGTAATGTCCGTATCACTGAGTAGTAAGTGATGCGGTGAAACTTCGCAAGTCACATTGATGCCCGCCTGCTTAGCCGCTCGAATGACGCGCAAACTCTCGGCCGTCGAAACGTGGCACACATGATAGTGAACGCCACTAGCTTCTGCCAACATCACGTCACGTGCGACTTGTGCGGCTTCCGAAACGTTGTTGATGCCCGGTAAGCCTAAACGCTCCGCGACTGGGCCAGCGTTCATCACGCCATGTTGATACAGCGAGTCATCTTCAACGTGCGCCGCTAAAGGCAATCCCGCTTGCGCAGCGCCTTGCATAGCGGCAAACATCGTCCCCGCCGTTTGAACGCCCGAACCGTCATTGCTGACCGCAAAGGCGCCGGCTGCCTTGACGCCCGCAAAATCAACGAGCTGTTCACTCGTCCGTCCCGTCGTAATGCTAGCGTACTGAGCGACGTGAACGTGGGCTTCTTGTTGATTACGTTGGACCATGGTTGCCACTCGTTCTGGCGTATCTGGAACGGGGTCAACATTCGGCATGGCCCCCACCGTTGTGAAACCGCCGTGGGCCGCCGCTAAAGTGCCCGTCGCAATCGTTTCTTTTTCAGTTTGACCAGGGTCGCGTAAATGCACGTGAACGTCCACTAGCCCAGGACTGACGAAATGTTGGTCGGCACAAATCACGTGGTCGGCTGGTCCAAATTGGTCGTGCAGCTGTTGTCCAATGGCTTTGATTCGGCCATCTGCAATCAAAATATCGTTCGTCTGTAATCGATCCTCTTGCCAAATCTGCGCATTTTTAATTAATGTCGTCATGAGTTAAGCCTCCACTTGAGTCGCTGACAATAAGCCTTGATGCGCGAGCACCGTCGCAATCATCGCCATTCGAATATAGACGCCATTGGTCATCTGCTGGAAAATCCGTGATTGTGGTGCTTCGACTAAATCGCTCGCTAATTCGACGCCGCGATTGACGGGGGCCGGATGCATAATGATCGCGTGTTGCGGCATCCGCGCTGCCCGTTCATTAGTTAACCCGTACGCCTGATGGTACGCGGAGGCGTCAAACGCCTGGTTATTTTCCTGAGTCAGTCGTTCATGTTGCACCCGCAGTAACATCATGACGTCCATCTCCGTGACCAGCTGATCCATCTCCTGATATTCCCCGTATTGGGCAAAATCTGCGCCGTACCATTCACGCGGCCCACCGAAGTAAACTTTGGCGCCCAGCTGCGTTAACAATTCCATGTTCGAACGTGCGACCCGTGAGTGGGCTAAATCACCGACGATGGCAATCTTTAGGCCGTCGAAATGGCCAAATTCTTCAAAAATCGTCAGCATGTCCAACAGCGATTGTGACGGATGTTGGCCGCTACCATCACCGGCGTTGATCAAACTCAAGCTGAGTCCCGCGTCAAGCAATGGTTGATAGTAGCGGTCGCGTGGGTGGCGAATCACGGCCAAATTTACGCCAATCGCCTGAATCGTTTTAAGCGTATCAAGTAGACTTTCACCCTTCGTCACCGAACTGGTCTTGGGGTCAAACGGAATCACTTGAATGCCCAAGCGTCGTTCCGCCATTTCAAAGCTAGTATGGGTCCGAGTACTGTTTTCAAAAAATAAATTCATGGCATATGTTGGTCGTGCTAATTCAATCGTTTTCCCGTTCTTAAAGGCCTGAGACAACTTCAGGTAGGCCATCACATCTTCATTACTAAATTGTTCGACACTGACTAAGTTTTGACTCGTTTTCATGGCTTTGCCGTCTCCTTTGTGTGCAAAAAAAGTCTAGCTTCCGCAAAAATGTTTGCAAAGAGGCTAGACTCCGATTAAGTGGTCACGCATGACCGAACCGTTTCGTTCCTCTCTGGAAACAATTAAATGGTTATATTCAATTAAATCATTCTTCTAATTTTTCAATACTAATTCCATCATGACCATCGTGTTCTTCGAGGGCCACACTGACCTGTTCATCTAATGCGGTTGGAATGTTCTTACCAATAAAGTCAGGCCGAATCGGTAATTCACGATGTCCACGGTCAACTAACACGGCTAAAGAAATCTTAGCGGGACGTCCATGGTCCATCAACGCATCGAGCGCCGCCCGCACTGTCCGACCTGTAAACAACACATCGTCAACTAAAATGACGTGTTTGCCATTGATATCGACCGGAATATCCGCACCGTTCAGCTTGGCTTGTCCGGCCACGTCAACGGCATGGTGATCATCACGATATAACGTAATATCTAACGAACCAACTGGCACGTCAACGCCTTCCAACTGTTTTAATCGTTGGGCTAACCGTTGGGCCAAGAAAATCCCACGAGTCTTGATCCCGATGAATACCAGGTTACCAACACCCTTGTTCTGCTCAATAATTTCATAAGTGATCCGCGTCAGCGCACGGCGCATGGTCATTGCATCAACGACTTCTCGTGCCATTAGTTTGTCAGCTCCATTTCTGTAATTTCACCTTGGTACGGGATGAAAAAAGGGTCACCCCGTTTTCCTGCGAAAAGCGTGGGAGACCCTAACATGACCGTTCCCCTTGTTAGCCTCACAGGACTAAGTTAAAGGTGCTTGTTTGATTGAAATAAGTGTAACGAACTCCACTACCACTGTCAAGGGGCAATCCATGAAGTTCGGTTAATTATCCAATCAATTTGGGCGACTTTCATTAAGTCTATGTGAAAAGGCCGCGATGATGCGTGTTGTGGAAGTTCCATTGTCATGACTCATGGTTCAAACGAGCTAGTTAGTTGGTTTCCTGTTCGTCAGCCGATGCGCGCCCTAATCCGACCTCCGGGGCTGGCTGACAATGCTGGAACAGGGCGGACATCGATTTGAACTCACGCAGAAGCCCACTGCGCAATTTCAAATACGAGTCTTCTTCTAGCCCGGGAAACCCACCCGGACAAGAAGAATTTCGCCCTTGAGCATTGTCAGCCAGCCCCTACAGTCGGGAAGCCGCTCGAATGGCAGATGAACGACCACCGAATTAGGTGCAATTGCCCACTAAATATTAGGAAACTGAGCCTTCATGCATGCTTTGAGCCAACATCAATAATTGCTTACGGATAGTTTAATGCCGATGAGATGTTCTGAAGGTTGTTTACTAATTCCAATAACAACTAGTTTTGAGATTAGAAAGATGAGTCGACAAAATTGCTATTCATTTAAAATTTAAGCCGTTATCATTTCAGACAAGTTGGAAAAAGTTCTGATAGTGTTCAGTGGTGCTTATCGTTCATCGTCTAAAACCGCGAGTCAAGTAGCTTAGTATTACCGGTAGCTGGTCCGACGGTTGAATATCAACATGACTGTCTACCAGGAATCAACAACCAGTTCATCAGAAGTTGGCCCCGCACATGTCTGCCTTTCGAACACCATCCCCGGGTGGAGGGCGTTTCTGACAATGCTCAGCGATGAAATTCCACTTAGCAAGCGTTTTCGGCTTGGTTAGTGGAAGACCAGTATTTAAGACGTGGGCTTTCGGCTTAAATCTGTGTCCATCGCGTTCCAGCGTTGTCAGAAATGCCCGGAAGCCGGTGTAGGACGCAGCTACCACCGAAAGTTTACGCAAACCTGCACTGCTTCCAGCGGTCCTCAGCTGGCTGCCTTTGAACTTGACGTTTCAATCATCCTCAACGCAAATTAACCTCTCGCAGAATGCATAACCCCTATCACTAATCGACTGATTAATTTATTTTTAATCTTATTTTCATTTAATTATAGTCAAACTGCCAAATTATCGGTATACTACTTGTTAAAGATAACTAATTTTAGGGGGACTTTTTATGCGTTTACAAACACTTTTACAAACACCATCCATGCATGCGATGCGGGTCATTGCGGGTGAACGCGGTCTCAAACGTGAAATTAGTAATATCGGAATGATTGAGTCGCCAGATATCGCCAACTATTTGACGAGCGGCCAGTTTTTGATTACCAACGGCTACCCATTCACACAATCAGCAACAGCCCCGTCAACGTTGATTCAAGCGATGCATGATGCTAATTGTGCAGGACTCGGATTCAAGGATCACCGCTACGTCGACCATCTACCCAAGGCCGTGATTGAATTAGCGGATGAATTGGCGGTTCCCATCATCATCACACCCGGCGATGAACTGATCTCTAAAACCATGCGTAAAATGCTCAGTATCATTTTAAAATCACAAACAGATGAACTGAGTCGCATCGTAACTGCCAACCAGACGCTAGCTGACTTATTGCTCAAAGACCCAACCGATACAACGGTCTTAAACAAGTGTCGTGAGTTGATTCACCATCCCATCTTTTTGATGGACAGCCATTTCCGGGTCGTCAGTGCATCTCAAGATTTGCCAATGACGCGCAGTACCTTGACAGACTTCTTACGCAATCAGACCGATATTGATTATTTCAACTTGAACACGCGGGTCACAATCCCCTATCAAACTAATGATTTGACCATTATGCCACTCTTTTCGGCTTATAAAGAAAATAAGGCCTTTGTCGGCATCTTAGACTTAGACCCCGCCAACTCGACGGACCAAATGCTGACCCAAGTGGCGCTTAATACGCTGAGCTTCGTCAATAGTCGCGTTGACATGTTAAATGAATCTGCCTTTCGTAACCTCAGTGGCTTCTACTTAAACGTGATGGACGGCGGTATCTCTAATGACCTGATCAACAAGACTCTGAAAGCTCAGCAGATCGACCCACAAACTAAATTCCGCTGTGCGGCTATTCTAGTCACCACTAACCACCAACCTTTACTGAGCAATCATCTGTTGGAACAGGTGCAGCAGTTAACGCTGTGGTTTATTAAAGAATACCAAGCTTCCGTCATCGTTTTTTCATTAAAGCAGCAACTTGTCTTATTAATCAACGATGAACAAAACGCCCAACACTTTTTAATGGCGCTGGTCGAGTTCATTCAGCCGAAGCTCGATAAACAAAGTCGCTTGATTGCGGGCTACAGCTATTCAACGCTCCCACTGACCGAACTGGCCACGATTTATAACGAAGCGGCCGAGGCTCTCGCCCTCAGTAAAAATAGTCCGCACGCTGTCACGATTTATCGGCCTAAATACGTGAAGGAATTGATCTCGTTGATTCCGCAAAACGAAGCCCGCTCATTCGTGGAACGCGTCTTAGGTGGCCTGGTCGGCGGCGTTAGTGCCAACGAACAATTAAATTTATTGAACACGTTATACGGCTACTTCTACTACCACCAAAATATTGCGGAAGTTGCCGGGCATTTGGATATTCACCGGAACACGGTCATCTATCGACTCAAAAAAATTGAAAAAATGTTGACACTGAACTTAGACGATCCAGAACAGACCCAAACCCTTGAGATGGCCGTACTCCTCTGGCATAATCAACAGTCACAAAAGTGAACGTTTACATTTTTAAATTTATTGAAAATGACGTTTTCACGAACATTAATATATTCGGGTACATTTGTATTCGGTTTTCATCTGTGCTAGAATGGGCTTCATTCAAATAAGTGGTAATTGCCTATATAATGTCATAATATGGTTGACGAGTTTCTACCCAACCCCGTAAAGGTTGGACTATAAGCAAACGAGGTCATCCCGTTTGCCGGGGTGACTTTTTTTATAGGCAAATCAGCTTAATCGAGAGAGGAAGATTGATTTGAAGGAAGTATCCGTATCACCTAAGATTACCAATATTAAGGCGGCGGTTTTAGGATTTCAACACTTATTAGCCATGTATTCAGGTGACGTGCTGGTCCCACTATTGATTGGGGCAGCGTTACATTTTAGCCAAGAACAATTGACTTACTTAGTCTCAATCGACATTTTCATGTGTGGGATTGCCACCTTCCTGCAACTCAAGCGAACGCCCCTTACTGGGATTGGATTGCCAGTTGTTTTAGGCTGTGCGGTTCAAGCCGTCAACCCATTGATTCAAATTGGGAAGACTTACGGGCTGGGGACGATGTATGGTTCGATTATTGGTGCCGGTATTTTTATTTTTCTGATTGCCGGACTATTCTCTAAGATTAAAAACCTGTTTCCACCGGTCGTTACTGGTTCGCTGATTACGATCATCGGATTCACATTGATTCCGGTCGCCTTTGAAAACCTCGGTGGTGGCGATGCATCCGCCAAAAACTTTGGTAACTTGCAGGCGCTGGGTATCGGCTTTTTGACGATTGCGATTATTTTACTGATTAGCGTCTTTGCCCGGGGGTTCATGAAATCCGTCTCAATTTTAATTGGGATTCTCGCCGGCACACTGATTGCGGGTGCCATGGGAATGGTCTCCCTCAAACCAGTCGCTGAAGCCAGTTGGTTCCATCTCCCAACGCTCTTCTACTTCGGCGCACCGCACTTTGAATGGTCCTCGATTTTGACGATGATTCTGGTCTCATTAACGACCATGGTCGAATCGACCAGTGTCTTCTTCGCATTAGGTGACATTACTGGCCGTAAAATCGAAGGTGAAGATTTAAAACGAGGTTACCGGGCAGAAGGTATCGCCGTGATCCTCGGTGGGCTCTTCAACACCTTCCCCTATTCAACATTCTCCGAAAACGTTGGTGTCGTGCAATTATCTGGGGTCAAAACGCGTAAACCAATCTACTTCTCAGCAGCATTCTTAGTCATCCTAGGACTGTTGCCGAAAATTGGGGCGCTTGCAACGATCATCCCCGACCCGGTTCTGGGTGGCGCAATGGTCGTCATGTTCGGGATCGTTGGGATTCAAGGGATTCGGATGTTAGCCCAAGTTGATTTTCGCAATAACAACAACTTGTTGGTCGCTGCCGTTTCGATTGGCCTTGGTTTAGGTGTCACGGTTGAAACCAACATCTTCCAATTCTTACCAAACGCGCTACAGATCATGTTAAGTAACGGTGTGGTCGTCGGTAGTTTAGCCGCAGTTGGCTTGAACTTGCTCTTTAATCGGCACGCCGCTGAAAATAAAGTCGACGACGAATCGGTCGGCCTGAACGAAGCCGAACAACACTCCTAATTGTCGCTCACTCAGCGTTCACTTGACTGAGACGACCATGTTCAAAAAGAATAAACATTATAAATAAAATCAACGCCGTAAGGATCTCCCGATTCTTACGGCGTTTTTTGCGTGCGCTTGAAGGTGGCGGCATACTAACCAGGCGACCTGAGTCATGTCGATGATTTCAGTACGATTAGCCAAATGTTCGTTCGCTAATCTACTCACGCTGGTGTTGGACCACTCACGACTAAATCAACTCCCCCTGTTCCCTGAAAAAGCAGTATGTTATACTAGACAATTGTTGAATTGTTAGTTTTTTATTAATTTTAGGAGTGGGTCATTATTCTAGAACATATATTTCATCTGCGGGAAAACCGCACTTCTGTCAGACGTGAGTTGATTGGTGGTCTAACCACCTTTCTAGCAATGTCCTACATTTTAGCTGTAAATCCCGAACTATTGGGTAGCGCAGGAATGGATAAAACTGCAGTCTTTACAGCGACTGTTCTGGCGGCGATCGGTGGCTGTCTGTTAATGGGACTAGTCGCTAACTTTCCCGTTGCCCTCGCACCTGGTATGGGGTTAAACGCCTTCTTCACATACACGGTCGTCCAAGAATGGCATATTCCGTGGCAAACGGCGCTGGCCGGTGTCTTCGTTGCTGGGATTTTATTTATCCTATTAACCCTCTCAAAGTTGCGCGATAAATTAATTAATTTAATTCCAAGCGCACTAAAGTATGCCGTTTCGGCCGGGATTGGATTATTCATTGCCTTTTCTGGACTCCAGACTTCTGGCATCATTGTGGCGGACAAGTCAAACGCCGTCGCACTGGGTAATTTGCATAATCCCACCGTCTTACTCGCTATTTTTGGGATCATCGTGGGCATCATGCTGGTGACCGCTAATGTGACCGGTGGTATTTTCTGGGGTATGTTTATTACTGCCGCGGTTGGGATGATTTTTGGGATTATCCCAATGCCATCTGGAATCGTCAGTGGTGTTCCAAGCGTGCAACCATTATTTGGCCAAGCTATCACACATATCGGTAACATTAACTCGTTTCAAATGATTATCGTCATACTGACCTTCTTCATTATTGGCCTCTTCGATACGTCGGGTACCCTCGTCGGTGTCGCAACTGAAGCCGGCATGGTCGATAAAGAATCTGGTGAAGTCAAAGGTGTTGGTAAAGCCCTATTTAGTGGCGCCTTAGCAACAACGCTGGGCTCAATCTTTGGGACTTCCCCAACGACCGCTTACGTAGAATCGACTTCTGGCGTGGCCGTTGGTGCTCGGACCGGCTTGTCGTCAGTCTTCGTCGCTGTGCTCTTCGCGATTGCGGCCTTCTTCTCACCCGTCTTAACGGTGATCACTTCCGCCGTTACTGCGTCTGCGCTAATTATCGTTGGTATTTTGATGCTTTCAAATGTCCAATACATCGACTGGACCAAGTTTGAAATTGCCGTCCCCGCCTTTTTCACAATGATTATGATGCTGTTGACCTACAGTATTTCAGAAGGATTAGCAGTCGGTTTTATCTTCTATCCAATCACGATGACGGTCAAAGGTCGTTGGCGTGAGGTTAACGCGCTGATGTGGACGATGATGGTCGTCTTCATCCTTTATTTTGCCTTTGTAGCCTAGGTTGAGCGCGTCATCATCATCAATATGATGGTCAATTAAAAAGCTGAGTGGTGAAAATCGTCTTCGATTTCACCACTCAGCTTTTCGATTATTTTACTGGCGACAAGCTAAATGAAGTCAGATCGTCCTTGTCCAAACGACAACCACAGTTAACTTCTGAGCCCGATGGTTACTTAATGACCTGTCGATTCCGATAATCTTCAGCAAACACCTGCGCAAAATCCGCCATCTTGACCTCACCTAAACGCGGTTGATGGGCGCGGTAATCCGCATAAAAATCGTGATCGCGTTGGTAGGCCACCGTTTTGACATATTCTCGTGCAAAGGCTGCGGGTGCACCAGCCGTAATCAGATGATCCTGCATCACTTGATCTGGTACTTGTGAGACCCGCAAATCTGGCATTTTGAGCGTCTTAGAAAGTGCTGACGCCACTTCTAAGTAAGTCTGCTCATCGCTGGCCACGTAGGTCACCGTCTGCCCCGTCGTCGGTTTTGTCAGTGCTTGAATCAGAACGGTCGTCACATCGACGGGTGCCACCCAAACGTTTTTGACCTCTAGGCTGGCATTGGTATAAATACGATGACTCTTGCGAACGGTTGGCACGCTGCTCAATAAATTGTAATACATCGCAGTTGGGCGAATGAACGTGATGTCTACGTCCGGCAAAGCAGTTATCAGTGTTTGTTCAATTAAGTGATACATATAAAGCGACCCGACCTCAGGACCCAAATCGGCCCCCACACTACTCAAGTTGACGACCCGTTTAACACCAGCCGCCTTGATCGCCGCCGCGTAAGTTTCGGCTTGCTGGGTCGCAGCGGCATGAATATCCTCACTCGCCATGATGCCGGTCAACATCAAGTAAACCACGTCCGCGCCCTTAAACGTTTGCGTTAAAAAGGCCTCGTCCGTAATACTCCCGATTGCGGGGGTCGCCCGAAAGACCTTAATCAGTCCGCTACGGCTAGCATTATGACTGATGACCGTCACGTCATGCCCGGCATGTGCCAACTTGGGCACCAAAGTTTGATTGATCCGACCTAATGAGCCAGTTAAAACAATTTTCATCTGTACTAATCCTCTACTCTCGTCTTCATCGTTTTTAAATTCCCTACTGATTATAAAAGTTCACCAAAACACAGTCAATCACTGGGGCTGCCAGTGCCTATCCAACAATCGGCTTCACACGACAAACCAGAATCAGTGATAATCAAAACGTGCGCGCGACCAAAAGCAAATACCTCAGTCGCGCGCACTATTATCATTATTCTGCAGTTATGATCAACTCACCAACCGTTGAATACCAGTCTCACTTCCAATCGGTTCAAGCACCCCATTACCAGCGCTTACGCCGAATAATAGTGCCCCTGGGCCACGTGCCAGTTCACACATAAATCGGCCGGTAAATTCTGAACAGCTTCACGACTGACTTGCGCACTGAGTTCGGTAATTTTATCCGAAGACTGGTGCCCGTTGTTCAGCTGAATCCGACGGGCACCGGCGTGGTATAAGTCAGTCATGATTTGATGGTACGCGCTGGCTAAGTCATGAACGAGCTCAGTATCTGATTGATAGACGCGACTAACGGCCACCGCATTATCCGGACGTTTGAGCTCAGCCAAACATAGGGCTGGTGCTGGCAAAATTTGTTTATCGGCGTCGCCATCACTCACTTGCTCACGCATGAATTCAAAATGTGCGACGGCCGGATGATTGATGCCACTGATTTTGCCATTCAAAGACAACGCGGGCACCTGGGCGGCCGACGTTCGACTGATCCCTTGTAATTCCCAGAAAAAGTTGAGATGCCACCAATTATTCGGGCAAATTTTAGCGTTGTTAATCGGCTTTTTCAGTTGCTCAATAAAAATGGCATCCTCAATCTTAGTAAATCCAGCTGCACTGATCGTGGACATGGTGATGTGACGGCGCAACTGTCCCCGCCTTCTGACTGTCGCTTGCCGTTGCCGAACGTGTCGCTTTACCATTGCCATCAAGGTTCCAATTTCCATGCAAGCCTAGCCTCCAAAACTGGTTGTCGATCGTTCAAAAATAAAAAATCATCCCTTTTAATTCTGCTTAAAAAAGGATGATTTCAAGATTGGCATGACGCACCCAACCCTTAATTTAATGTCGAATTTAAGTAATGGGTTAAGCATAGAATGGAACGCCGTGATTGTCAAGCACTAATCAGTGGTTGCCGCAATCCCCTTAGCCCCAATATCATGGCGATAAATCAGGTCACCGACAGCCAGTTGATCAATTTGTCGATAGACAGCCTTTTGTGCGCCTGCCAGACTAGCGGCACTGGCCGTCACCATCATGACCCGGCCACCCGCACTCACTAGTTGGTCAGGCGTACCGGCGACACTCGCGTAATCCGCCCCGGCTAAAGTGGGGACTGGCACACCGGCTTGGGCTTTTCCAGGATAACCTGGTGCCGCCAACACGACACCAAGGTAACTGGATACCGTTTGCCATTCAGCATGTGGTTGCCGATGCTGAAGCAAATCAACGATGACTTGATAGAAATCACTTTGTAATTGTGGTAAGAGGATTTGAGTCTCCGGGTCACCGAGCCGCAGATTATATTCAATCACTTGAACACCGTCAGCCGTCAAAATGCCACCGACGTAAATCACGCCTTCAAAACTCAACCCGTCTGCCTTCAAACCAGCAATCGTCGGCTCGACGATCGTGGTAACCGTCTGCTGGATAACGGCCGGCGTAATTTGGGGCACTGGCGAATAAGCGCCCATGCCGCCCGTATTGGGGCCGCGGTCATGGTCCTGTAGTCGTTTATGGTCTTGCGCCGTCGATAATAAGACATAACGGTCCCCGCCGACCAAGACCATCTGTGAGAATTCAAACCCATCGACGTAATCTTCAATCAACACCGTCGAACTGTTTTCAAAAGCGTTAGTGAGTGCAGTCGCAGCCTGCTCGTAACTCGTCGCCACCGTTACACCCTTGCCAGCCGCCAGACCATCGACCTTGATAACTTGAGGTAATGACTGTTGCTGACTGTAGGCCAATGCTGGCGCGAGCTCGTGAAATTGCTGATAAGCGGCTGTCGGAACTTGGTGACGTTGCATGAAGTCTTTGGCAAAAACTTTCGAACTTTCTAGTTGGGCCGCGGCTTGATTCGGGCCAAAAATGGCTAGCCCGGCTGCCTGAAAATAATCCACGATACCGGCTGCCAAGGGCACTTCTGGACCAACAAACGTCACTGCCACTAGATTGGCGCGGGCAAAATCGGCCAATCCGGCGAAATCGAGTTCATCAATCGCAATCGTTTGAATCCCATCCGCGACCATGCCGGGATTACCTGGCGCACAATAGACCGTACCCACTTGTGGACTTGCTAACATCGCCTTAGCAATCGCGTGTTCACGACCACCACCGCCAACAACTAATACTTTCGCCATCCTTGCCACCCCTTTCATTAATGCCGGAAGTGCCGCACACCAGTTGTGACCATCGCGATGCCATACCGGTCTGCCATTGCAACTGAATCTTTATCCCGAATACTACCACCGGGTTGAACGATGGCCCGGATACCGTGTTGGGCTGCATATTCCACGCAGTCATCCATCGGGAAGAAGGCGTCCGAGGCTAAAATAGCATTTTCATAGCCAGCTTTAGACATCGCTTTTTCAATCGCAATCTTAGTCGAATCGATCCGGTTCATTTGACCGGATCCAATCCCGAGCGTCCGGTCCGCAGTTGTCACCACGACCGCATTACTCTTCACGTGCTTGACCACTTGTTGGCCAAACGCCAACGCTTGCAGTTGCGCTTCGGTTGGTTGGGTCTTGGTCACGACAGTAAAATCAGCTGGTGTTTCAAAAGCAGCATCCACTTCTTGACGGAGTAAGCCGCCACCGACTGAAATCGTTTCGAACCTATCAGCGGTGTGGGCTTGGTCAAAATCGACCGTCATTAACCGCAGATTTTTCTTCTTCGCCAAGACCGCAAAGGCATCGTCATCGAAGCTTGGTGCCATGATGATTTCTAAGAAGAGCGCGTGCATTTTTTCAGCAGTTGCTAAGTCCACGGGACGGTTTAAGGCAATAATGCCACCGAAAATCGAGATGGAGTCGGCTTCATAAGCTTTGTCCCACGCTTCTTCAATGGTCGTCCCGAGACCAACACCGCATGGATTCATGTGTTTCATCGCGACGACGGCTGGCTGTTGATACTCGCTGACCATCCGCAACGCGGCATCAGCATCCTTAATATTGTTGTAGGATAACTCCTTACCATGAAGTTGTTGCGCGCCAGTAATCGAGAAGTTGGTTGGCAATGCATTTTCATAAAAGGCCGCTTGTTGATGACTGTTTTCACCATACCGTAGCGCCTGCTTTTTATCATAAGTCAACGTCAGTTTCTCTGGAAATTCTTCAGTCGTCAAATATTGCGCAATTAAGGCATCATACGCCGCAGTGTGCTGGAAGACTTTTGCCGCTAATCGCTGCCGTAATTCTGGCGTCACTTCATCTGCTTGCAGTGCTGCCAAAATTTGGTCATAATCCCGTGGATCAACGATCGGTAGTACTGCCGCAAAGTTTTTAGCAGCTGAACGTAACATGGACGGACCGCCGATATCAATCTGCTCGATAGCTTCGGCTTGAGTCACATCTGGCCGTTGAATCGTTGCCTTAAATGGATATAGATTAACAACGACCATGTCGATCGGTTCAATCCCTGCTTCAGCGAGTTGGGCCATGTGAGCGGGCACATCGCGGCGCGCTAGCAAGCCGGCGTGAACCTTGGGATGGAGCGTCTTAACTCGACCGTCAAGCATTTCTGGAAAGCCGGTAACTGCTTCGATGCCAGTAACCGGGATACCAGCAGCTTCAAGCGCTTTTTTAGTCCCACCGGTCGAAATGAGGTCATAGTCTAAGGCGACCAGCCCCTTCGCAAAATCAGTTAATCCTTGCTTATCAGAAACACTTAACAACGCACGTTTTGTCATTTTAAATTGCTCCTTCATTAATGAGTGTCTGTAGAACGTCTGGATAAAATTGGTACTCACAATCATGGATTCTAGTTGCCAAAGTCGCTAACGTATCATCACTTTTAACGGGAACTGTCCGTTGTGCGATGATTTGACCGGTATCGATGCCCGCATCAATATAATGAATCGTCACACCAGTCTCACTGACACCGGCTGCAAAGGCGTCTTCAATGCCATGACGACCAGGAAATTTAGGCAGTAACGCTGGGTGAAGATTAATAATTTTATGCGGATACGCGGTCAATAGGGTCGAGCCGATAATCCGCATGTAACCGGCCAGTAAAACCGCGTCGATTTGGCGCGCTTGCAGTGCCGTGAGGATAATTTCCTCAGCTGCAGCCTTATTCGCATAGTCATGAAAATCAACGATGAGGACTGGCACTTGCAACGCACGCGCCTTGGCAATCACCGGTGCCTGCGCTTGGTCACAAACGAGTAACGCAATCGTTGCCGGTAGTTGTCTCGCAGCAGTCGCTTGATGTAGGGCGACGAAATTCGTGCCGTTGCCAGAAGCGAAGACAGCAATCTGTTTAAGCATGCTTAGCCTCCTCGAAAACGACCGGAGTATCCCCTGCTTGAACCGTTCCAACCTGATAGTAGGCTTGGTGGTTAGCCGTCAAGTTCGCCGTCACGGCATTCACCTGTTCGGGATGAACGATAAGCACCATCCCAAGTCCCAAATTAAAGGTCGACCGCAAATCTGATGTCGTCAAGTCGCCTAATTTCGCCAGTAACGGCATGATTGGTGGAACCGGCCATGTCTCTTGTTTCAAGTGGGCACTCAAGCCTGCTGGTAACGCCCGCGCCACGTTTTCAATCAAGCCACCACCCGTGATGTGCGCAATACTTGCGATGAGTTTTTGCTGCAATAACGGTTGAACAGCATCGACATAAATCGTGGTTGGCCGTAGTAGTTCAGTCTGCAAATCATGTCCCAATTCTTCAAAGACCGTCGTCAGTTGATAGTCATGCTGTTTGAATAAGATGTCACGGACCAGGCTGAAACCATTGGAATGCAAACCGTTGGATGGTAACCCAATCAACACGTCGCCAGCTGTGACATTCGTCGGTGACAACAAGTCCGCGCGATTAGCGACACCGACTGCAAAACCCGCTAAGTCGTAGTGTTGTTCGCCATACATGTCCGGCATCTCAGCGGTTTCGCCCCCAATTAGTGCGGTATGCGCCTGCTGACACCCCGTGACAACGCCTGAAAGAATCGCTTTGACGCGCGCCTGGTCGGTATGTCCCAGGCCTAAATAGTCCAAGAAGAACTGCGGCGTGGCGCCCTGTGCCAAAATATCGTTTACGCACATTGCCACCAAGTCAATACCGATCGTCGTATGCTGATTAGCAGCAATCGCCACTAGTAACTTGGTCCCAACGCCATCCGTGCCCCCAACCAGCACTGGTTCATTGCCAGTTGTCTTCGCATCTAACGGGAATAAGCCCCCAAAAGCCCCCAATTGTGCATTCCCACTCATTCGCTTGACCGTCTTTAAGACTTCATAGCCCGCGTTAATATCCACACCAGCGCGCTTATACGCATCACTCACTTGATCACCCCTTCATGATTGGCTTGTAATTGCGCAATCTCCGCATCATATTCGGCTTGGTAATCATACAATGCCGTTGGATAATCGCCATTGAAGTAGGCCATGCACAGCCCACCGTATGGTTCAGTCGTGTCCAACCCCACGGCATCGATCACACCCTGTTCGCTTAGAAAGCCCAGGGAATCCGCACCAAACGTCGTACACATTTGATTGATCGTCTGTTGAGCCGCAATCAGTTCGTTGGTCGACTGAATATCGATGCCATAAAAACATGGGTAGCGTAATGGCGGTGACGCAATCCGCAAGTGGACTGACTTGGCACCGGCGTCTTTCAATAATTTAACGATACGGCGACTCGTTGTGCCACGAACGATCGAATCGTCGATCAAGACGACCCGTTTGCCCGCGACGACCCCTTTAACCGCCGAGAGTTTCATCCGCACGCCTTGTTCACGCAACGCTTGGGTCGGCTGAATAAACGTCCGCGCTGAATATTGATTCTTGATCAGGCCCATTTCATAAGGTAAACCACTCGCTTCTGCGTAACCGGTTGCGGCCGATAGTGACGAGTTCGGCACCCCGACGACAATGTCCGCGTCGACGGGCTGTTCCGCTGCCAGGCGAGCCCCCATTCGCTTGCGGGCGGAATGCACGTTGACGCCGTGAATATCGGAATCCGGACGCGCAAAATAAATAAATTCCATCGAGCAAATCGCTAACTGCGTATCGGTCGTGTAATGGTCGATGGTGAGGCCATTATCGTCAATCGTCAGGAGTTCACCAGGTTGCACATCCTGCACGAAAGTTGCCCCAATCGTATCTAACGCGCATGTTTCACTACAAACCACGTAGCCCCCGGTTGGCAGTTGTCCAACTACCAACGGCCGCAAACCATTCGGGTCGAGTGCCGCAATCAAACGATCGTTAGTCAAGAGTAAGTAGGCAAAGCCCCCATGAATCTGACGTAGCGCATCCTTGACTTGTTCGGTCAAAGTTGCTGCGGGACTGCGTCGAATCAAATGCATTAGAATCTCACTGTCAGAGCTAGCGTGAAAAATTGCGCCGTTTTGTTCCAAGTTCCGCCGCAACGTGACCGCATTCGTCAAATTACCGTTATGGGCAAGTGCAAACTGCGAATCACTAAAATTAAAACTCAGCGGCTGAATGTTTTCTAATCCGTGATTGCCGGCCGTCGCGTAACGGACGTGGCCCACAGCAGCTTGTCCGGTCAACTGTTCGAGGCGCCGCGGATCACGGAAAACATCCGCTAATAATCCGAGGCCCCGCTCTGTACGTAACTTGCCATGGTCATTAGCCGTAATGCCGGCACCTTCCTGACCACGATGTTGCAAGGCGTGGAGGCCAAAATACGTGAGCTGGGCGGCATCTGGTGAACCCCAAACACCGAAGACCCCACACTCTTCATTCAAACTTTTTACTTCAGTAGGCATGGTAAAGCCCCTTCCCACAACTGTTTGGCAAAACTAACTTTCAAATCAAATGCTTGGTCGGCCGTCTTGACCAGTAGCCGGTCAGCGTCCGTCGTTTTCCCAAGATACGTGACGTAGGGTTCCATTAATTGTTCAAACGCCGCTTGATTATCAGGCGTCACTGAAATCACAAAGCGCGATTGCGTTTCGGCAAAGAAGTTGGCTGCCGGTTCACTACTCGTTAAATCGACCCCCAGATTCTGGCCAAAGCAAGATTCCGCAATGGTGACGATCAAGCCCCCTTCTGAGACATCGTGGGCACTGGCAACTAAGCCCTTTTGGATGGCCGTCAACAACAAGCGCTGGTTGCGATTCTCAGTGACCAGGTCAAAGTCGAACAGCTCGCCTTTGATCGTTCCAGTTAGCATCTTTTGCAATTCACTACCGTTAAAATCAGCGGCGGTCGTTCCGAGCACGTAGACGGCATCGCCAGCGTGCTTGAAGTCACTGGTCGTAATGTCACGTTGGTGCTTGATCAGTCCGACCATCCCAATCATCGGTGTTGGATAGATGGCTTCCCCATTCGACTCGTTATTCAGTGACACGTTACCGGAAATCACCGGCGTATTAAATAATTGGCAAGCCCGGGCGATTCCCATCGCAGATTCATCCAGATCGTAAAATTGTTCGGGCTTTTCCGGATTACCGTAATTCAAGCAATCGGTAATCCCTAATGGTTGACCACCGGAAGCCACGATATTACGAGCAGCTTCCGCCACCGCAATCTCGCCACCGACCCGTGGGTTCAAGTACAAGTAACGCCCATTTACGTCGGTGGTGATGGCTAACGCCTTATCCGTATGACGAATCCGAATCACACCGGCATCTGATCCAGGCTTAACAACGGTATTGGTCTGCACTTGTGAGTCATAAGTGTTATACAGCACCGCTTTGGAGGCAATCGTGGGTTGCTGGAGCATCTTCTTCAGCGTCCCCGTCGCGTCAACGATTCGAGGCATAAATTGATGATGACTCTGATGGTTCAAGCGTGTCGGCCGCTTCTTTTCTCGTTGATAAACGGGGGCCTTGGTTGCGAGTGCATCGACGGGCACATCTGCTACTAACTTACCATGGTGGAATAATTGATACTGATGACCATCCGTCACTTTACCGATTGTGACCGCGTCCAGACCATATTTTTCAAAGACTTGATAGATCTCCGCTTCGGCCCCAGCCTTCACACACAACAGCATCCGTTCCTGTGATTCAGAGAGCATCAATTCAAACGGCGTCATACCCGTTTCACGTTGCGGCACTAAATCCAGGTTAAGCGTTAACCCACTGCCGGCCTTCGACGCCATTTCAGCCGAAGATGAAACTAATCCAGCAGCTCCCATATCTTGAATGCCAATCAACACGTCGGCGTGGTCATGAATCACTTCCAGACAAGCTTCCATCAACAGTTTTTCCATGAACGGATCACCGACCTGGACCGCTGAACGTTGGGTTTCATTGGCATCATTGAATTCCGCAGAAGCAAAAGACGCCCCATTGATACCGTCGCGGCCGGTCTTGGCGCCGACATAAATTACGGCGTTGCCAATCCCAGTTGCTTGTCCCTTTTGAATATCAGCCTGATTAAGAATACCGACACACATCGCGTTCACTAACGGATTTTTCTGGTAACTCGAATCAAAGACCGTGTCGCCACCAATCGTTGGAATCCCGATACAGTTGCCATAACCGCCAATTCCGGCAACGACCTGTGAGATCAAATATTTCGTGTGTGCATCAGTCGGTTCACCAAAACGCAAGCTATCGAGTAAGGCAATTGGACGCGCGCCCATCGAGAAGATGTCGCGAATGATCCCACCGACACCGGTAGCTGCACCTTCATAAGGCTCGACTGCGGACGGATGATTGTGACTTTCTGCTTTGAACACCACGGCTTGACCGTCACCAATGTCGATGATTCCGGCACCTTCACCAGGGCCTTCCAAAACTTGTTCACCTTGCGTCCAGAATTTTTTCAGGACCGGCTTGGAATTTTTATAAGAACAATGTTCACTCCACATGCCAGAAAACAGTCCCGTTTCAGTTTCGTTAGGCAACCGCCCCAGCACGTCATCGGTCAGCATCTGATATTCCGCATCAGTCAATCCCCAGTCCCGATAGACTTTTGAATCACGGACATCCGTGGGTGATAATGGTTGCTTCTTAAGCATGGGCGACCTCCTCTTGACTCGCGATAATTGATTGGAATAGTCCTAAACCATCCGTTGACCCTAAAATCATTTCAACTGCCCGTTCTGGATGCGGCATCATACCGAGCACGTTGCCGGCCTGATTGGTGATGCCGGCGATGTTCGCGGTACTCCCATTCGGGTTATCGACGTATTCAAAGACGATTTGGTGATTAGCGCGCAATTGTGCCAATGTGTCCTCATCGCAATAATAGTTGCCTTCGCCATGGGCAATCGGCAGCGTAATTTCAGTTGTTGCGCCATATGCTCGCGTAAAGGCCGTATCCCCATTAACGATTTTTAGGGTACTATCTTGACAAATAAACTTGGCGGAGCGGTTAGACTGGAGTGCGCCCGGCAATAAGCCCGCTTCAGTCAGCACTTGAAAACCATTGCAAATACCAATAACCGGCTTGCCGGCGTTAGCGAATTCAATCACCGCTGCCATGATTGGCGCAAAGCGAGCGATTGCACCGCTGCGTAAGTAATCACCGTACGAGAAGCCCCCGGGTAAAACGACGGCATCGTAATCCGCTAGCGAAGTCGCAGTTGCTGGGATCAAATCCGCCGAAACCTTTAAGACATCACGCAAAGCGTTGACCATATCGTGGTCACAGTTCGAACCAGGAAAGACTGGTACGGCAAATTTCATCATTACAGGGCCTCCATCTCGGTGATTTCGTAACGGTACGTCTCCATATTGACGTTAGCTAACAACCGGTCACACATTTCATCGACTTCAGGTTCGATTGGCCGTTCGTCAGCTTCAAGTTTGACTTCGAAATATTTACCGAGCTCGACATCCGCAACATTCGTATACCCCAGCCGGTGCAAGGCATCGTGAATCGCTTCGCCCTTGGGGTCCAAGATTGATTGTTTGTAGGTGACATAGATTTTTACTAAGTACATGTTAATCCTCCTCGACGGTCGCTAACCGTGCTAACACTTCCTGATATACCGACGTTAAGTCGCCTAAGTTCTTACGAAAGACATCCTTGTCCAACGAGGCACCGGTCTTCAGATCAACTAGTCGACAACTATCTGGTGAAATTTCATCCGCCAGCAGCACATCACCCGCTGCCGTTAAACCAAATTCGATTTTAAAATCAACCAATTGAACGCCCATGGCCGCAAAGATAGTCGTCAACCGCTGATTGACCTGCAAGGCTTGACGCTTGATTTCCGCGACCACTTCTGGCGTGGCAATATTTAACGCGTGAATTTGTGAGTCATTGATAAAGGGATCATCGAGCGCGTCACTCTTGTAGAAGAATTCCAACACCGGTTCAGGGAATTTCGTCAAGTGGGCCACGGCAAATTTCCGTTCAAAACTACCTGATGCCGCATTACGAACGACGGTCTCTAACGGAATCATCGTGACCCGTTTAACTAGCTGAACGTAATCAGTTGGTTGGTCAATAAAGTGATTGGGAATTCCATGCGCAGCTAAATCTTTGAAAATCAAGCTGGAGATTCGATTATTCAAGCGACCTTTTTGATCGATGGGGACCTTCCGTTTGCCATTCAGTGCCGTCGCCTGATCTAAGTATTCGACCCAGAGAATTTCTGGATCGTTAGTGGTATACATTTCCTTCGCTTTACCCGTGTATAATAACGTTTCTTTTTCAATCGCTGCCGTCATACTCATTGTTCCCCTTTCAGAATTGAAACTGATGCCAATGCTGCGTCAATATTGTGATTTAACACGGTGACGTGGCCCATCTTCCGTTGCGACTTGATCGCCGCCTTGCCGTAATCATGAAAATGCCATTCGGGATGGTTGATCAACTGCTGCCGAGCAAGTGTCAAATCATCGCCCAGTAAGTTACGCATCACTGCCGGACTAGTCTGGACCACAGCGGGAATCGGCAACCCACAAATGCTACGAATATGTGCTTCAAATTGCGAAATATTGCAAGCTTCAATCGTATAGTGGCCCGAGTTATGGGGTCGCGGCGCTAACTCATTCACAATTAAAGTGTCATCTGGTAAGACAAAGAATTCGATGCCGAGAACCCCTCTTAATTCAAGTGCCTCAGCAATTGAAACCGCGATTTTACGCGCAGCGGCGTGGACACTGGCTTGCACGTTCGCCGGGGCAATCGTGGTGTGCAGAATATGATGTTGATGTTGGTTTTCAACGAGTGGGAAGGTCGTCACGACATCCGCTGCACTGCGCGTCACCATCATCGAAACTTCCGTCTGAAATTCTTGGCGTGCTTCCAAAATACAAGGATGGGCGAGCAGCGCCTCCGCTTCCGGTGTAATGGTCGTTGATGCTAAATCAGCTTGGCCGTGGCCGTCGTAACCGCCCGCCGCCGTTTTGAGAATGGCCGGGGTTCCGACCCGGTTTAACGCATAATTCAAGGATTGACGGTCATTGACTGGTGCAAATGGTGTGACTGGAATGCCATGGTCATGTAAGAATTGTTTTTCGTTCAGCCGGTCACCCGTAATATGCAGTAATTCGGTTCCCTGTGGTAATTGGGCGTATGCTTGAGCCGCCTTCAAGGCCGTCTCATCAACGTTCTCGAATTCATAGGTCAACACATCACTCCGCCGCGCTAAATCGAGTAAGGCGGCCTCGTCATCATAAGCCGCAACAATTTGAAAGTCCGCGACTTGAGCGGCTGGCGCTTTGGGCGTCGGATCTAAGACACCAACTTGATAGCCCATCGCTTTGGCGCTTAGTGTCATCATCTGTCCAAGCTGCCCCCCACCGACGATGCCAATGGTGGCTGGTGGTAAAATCGGCTGTTTAAAACTGGCGTTCACTTTGCTCAGCCTCCTGACGTTGTTTGTCTCGAAAATCACTGATTGCTTGTTGGACTGCTGGCTCGCGTAGCCCAATAATTTGAGCGGCCATCAAAGCGGCGTTTTTGGCACCGGCCTCTCCGATCGCCATCGTGGCTACGGGAACCCCCGCTGGCATTTGAACGATTGAGAGTAATGAATCGACCCCGTTCAACGCCTTCGTCTTAATTGGCACCCCGATGACTGGAAGAACAGTATTGGCAGCCAACATTCCAGGAAGATGAGCCGCTCCACCGGCACCCGCAATAATGACTTGTAGTCCCCGCTCAGCAGCCTGTTCGCCGTACGTCTGCAACGTCTGCGGCATCCGATGTGCCGAAATGACGTGGCGTTCGTACGAAACACCCATTGCTGTTAACCGTTCGGCGGCCAATTGCATCGTTGGCCAATCCGAAATTGATCCCATCACTAACCCAACTTTTGCCATCACGATCCCTCTTTCTCTGTTTTCACCATTAGTTTAGCAACCAGCTGGTCCGCTGTCAACGAATTTCTTAACTTTATTGATTAATTAACGTTTTAATGTTCGTGTTATTATCCGACACAATTTTGCTAATATTTCTTCATTTTCCAACATAAACCGCTATTTTAGTTAATTTAAAGCTATTTTAGCGAATCATCTTCCACCCCTTCTCAGGGCTCGCCATAATAATATTAATATTATAATTACCGAACAATCCCTGATTGCACAAAAAAAGAAGCTTTCAAGCATTAGTGGACTTGAAAGCTTCTTGAAACACATTCGATTATTTGGCTGAAGCACCGGATACATCATCAACGGCTGGTTCTTCAGGCTTAGTTGGTTCTGCTGCCGTATCGGCTGAAGCGCCGGAAACGTCATCGACAGCGGGTTGTTCTTCCGTATCCGCAGAAGCACCGGATACATCATCTGGTTTAGTTTCCTTGGCTTTAGAAGAAGCACCAGAAACCGCGTCAGTCTTCGCATCTGGATCAGGTGCTAACATCTGTCCAGTCTGCTTCAAGTAATACTTAACGATTGGTAATAAGTCGAGGACAAACTCGTTGATACCTTTGTATTCGCCCTTGTCGTCATGTAAGGCTTGGTAGTAATGCATGACATACTTATTTGGAATCCCGGGTACCGGTAACTTGAAGAGGTCAGTCTCACCGGTCCGCAGCATGTGAACCGCCCGTTTAACCCCAGGAACGGCCCGCTTAGGATGACAGTCTGCTAACGGGTTACCGGCTTGTGCTGGCGTCCGTGAGGCTAACATCTTGTCGCCGTCCATCTGGTGGTTATAGTAGAGGAACTGGTTGTTGGCATCGGCATAAGTTAATTCCATTGGCATTGAGTTCAAGAACCAGTTCAACTGGTTGACTGTCAATACCCCGCGGTCTAACTTAACGTAGTCGTCACCTTCAGCAGCGTGGGTCTTAGCTGCCGCTTGTTCGACCCAGTCAGCAGCATGCATGTTGACGCCTTTAATGGTCGTCTCAACTTCGCCCTTCGCTTCGAGGTCTTCATTCTTCCAGTCATCCGCATGCGCTTCTTTGTCCATCGCGTTGACCATCTTAACAAACTTGAGGAACTTACCTAACGTTTCTTGTAGGAATGAAACGGTGCGGGCGTCTTTTAAATTATTTTGATCATCAAAGGCTTGCTTGACTTCACCCAATAAGAATTCATTACCCGGCATGACCACTGCGTCCACACCAGGAGATTCCAAAATCTGCCGTAAGTTCAACTGTGCTCGCGAAGAACCTTGGTCATAGTATGAAGCACCCACGATCAAGACTGGTTTACCAGACATTGGATGAATCTTGAATGATAACCATTCGATGACGCTCTTCAAGGCAGCGGTAATCGTGTGGTTGTGTTCAGGCGTCGCAATAATGACCCCATCTGCTTGCATAATTTTCCGCTTCAGATATTGAACGGCTTCGCCTTCCGTCTGGTCGTCACTTTGGTTAAACATCGGCACGTCTTGAATGTCCAAGATTTCAACGTCCACCATGTCACTAAAATGATTAGCGATAAACTTCAACAATAACCGATTATAAGACTTATCTTCAATTGACCCTGCAATTCCAACTAATTTCATACGTCTCGCCCTCTCTATAGTTTTTCCCAATCCATGTCGCGAACTTCTTGGTACGTCGTTGCGTTCGCGTTCTTAAGCTTTTTCGTGATTTCGACAAACATTTGGAAGTCAGCGAATAACCCATCTAACTTAGCCACCTGTTGGTCATCTACCAAGTCGCCGTCATCATCGAATGCTTGTAATGAATGGCCGAGCATAAATTCAGAACTTGGCATGATGCGCGCGCGTAATTCAGGTGAGTCCAACACTTGCCGCAAATGCGCTTGCGCCCGTGAAGTCCCTAGTGCCCCATAGGAAGCCCCTAGAATCATCACTGGCTTGTCCACAAATGGTTGAATATGGAATGAGAGCCATTCCAATGCATTTAACAGCACAGCTGGCGCCGAATGGTCATATTCAGGCGTACTGATGATTACCCCATCAGCGGCGTCGATTTTAGCGGCCATCCCCTGAGCTTGTTCTGGAATCTGCCGGTTCTCTGGCTTGTTAAAAATCGGTAGCCCCTTAATTTCCATTAATTCGATTTCTGCTTGATCCGCATAGTGGGCCTGCATGTATTGCAATAACTTGCGGTTCGTCGATTCATCTGAATTGGTACCAACCATTGCGATAAATTTATGCATCGAAAACAACTCCTTCTATACTCAAATAGTCAAATATTATATATTTTCTAAATTAACAATTATATTGTAATGGATTTCACTAAAGAAAGCAAAACAATTTTAAACGCTTTCAGTTAAATTTAATAAATAACTGAATTAACTTATCTCAAGTCTTTTCGCTTGTTCAAGTCGATTCAGTCGTCTACGCGGCTGCTGACAAAAATCGCCATTTAACCGGATTTTTCACAAAGTATTAGGGTGCAACCAATAAATCAATCAATTGGTCGCGGTCAATGTTACCAAAATATTGGCTCAAATCGAGGGGTGCCAGCGCGGTCGCAATCGCCTGCCGTTCGTATTTGACGCCAATTAGGTGGTCAATGACGGGGTCAACCGGTTGCGCACCAAAGAAGTCACCGTAAATCGTGACGGTTTTGATTCGGCCCGCATCCACGTTGAGTTGAAACTCGACCGTTCCCGCATCAAAATGGCGCCGTTGTTTGATCGTAAAGGCCGGTGATTGCCCGTAGATCCAGTCCCAATTTTTGAAATACTGCTGATTGAGTTCAGCGATGCCCGCACGAGCCTCATCATCAAGCTGGTAGGTCTTCGCCTGCTTCAAATCAGTCACCCCGAGGATTTCACGTGCCAGCGTATCCCGGAATTCTTCGATGGTCAGCTGCTGGTACTCGGGTGCCATGTACGGCTTCAAATTAGTGACCCGACTGCGAACGGACTTAATACCTTTCGATGCGAGCTTGTCCTTAGGTACCGTCAGCGCCTTCGCAATCTGGCTTTGGTCGACATCATACATCAATGTGCCGTGTGAGAACATCCGGCCATTTTCAACGTGCATCGCGTTGCCAGAGAATTTCTTACCGTCAATCAACAAGTCATTGCGGCCGCTCATCGTCGCACCGGTCGCACCCATTGCGTGTAAGGCGTTGAGAACCGGTGCGGTAAAGCGTTTGAAATTACCGAACCCGTCACCGTCGTCTTTGGTAATAAAACTAAAGCTAACATTGCCTAAATCATCATAGACCGCACCACCGCCAGATGTCCGGCGCGTCAAAATAATATGCTGCTGTTTCACATAGTCCTGATTGATCTCCGCAACAACGTTTTGGTAACGACCCACGATAATGCATGGCGAATTAATATAAAAATACAGAATTGGTTCGGTCAAGTCTGCGTGAGTCATCAAATAGGTCTCAATCGCGAGATTCGTCCGAATATCATGACTAGAACTTGCTAAATAGCGCATCGTCACACTTCCTATTCCAAATAGATTCGTTGCAAATCCTTGATTTCATTATTGGTCAGCTTCAACTCAGTATGCAAATAGTGCGTCAAATTACCAGATTGGCGCTTAATTTCGGTCATTGCAGCATCTAAATAAGCCGAATCGACTGACCACAGCGCACGAATACTTTCAATCGTTTCCGCTGAAGCACCTTGAGCCTTGGCCGCTGCCATCGCGCCGTTGATTCGGCCAATCGACGCTTGGTTGGTCAGCAAATAATCTTGTTTGATGGTCGCGAAATCGACACCCAGCGCCGTTAATAAGTACACGGCGCCCATGCCAGTCCGGTCCTTACCGGCTGTACAATGGAATAACAGCGTTGAATCAGGTTGGTCATTCGCTAGTAAGTTATCGAAGAACCGGCGATACTCATCCTTAGCGTGCTGTTCATCTGCGACCATCCGGTAAACCTTGAGCATGTGTTTGAAGCCACTATCCGGATGCTTTTCCAAGTTCGCAGTCATCTTGTCCGTGCCATCTGAATTACGCGTCTCATCGACGTTAAAGACCGGTGCATAGACGTACTTAGCATTAGCTGGCACCCGGTCAGGCGCATCTAATACTTCTTTTGGTGAACGAAAGTCGATGTCATAGCGAACACCATAATCGTCCAATTGCGCTTGACCAGCCGGTGTGAGTTGGTCGAGGCCGCCCGTCCGAATCACTTTATGCCACTTGACCGTGCGTCCGTCTTTAGTCGCGTAACCACCGAGTTCGCGAAAGTTGATACCACCTGGTACCGTTAATACACGTTGATTTGTCATTGTTGAAGCCACCTATCTGTTGTCATTTCAACTTCTATTCTAACATTGTCTTCCCCTCAATCGGGTGCCAATTGTCTGATTGTTGTTTTTTAACACCCGATGTGCGGTTGAATTTGCAGGTTGCAGCTGATTCACCACCGATTATGATTGGGTGTTATAATGTTTACAGATTCAGACGTTCGTGGCTGTTTGGTTCAAGTTAGACCGGGTCACAGCGCGCTAAAATTTATCACGGGTTTTATTAACGGAGGATTTACGATGACATTTGACTACGCACACCAAACTGACTGGCCGATGACTAGTGGTCAGCACCAATCACCAATTGATATTCAAACCAGCAAAACGCAGGATTCACAACTTTCAGCCATTAGCTGGCGTGGTTTATACCAAGCACAATCGATTACTGGCGAAGCAACGACACTCAAAGCGCACGGGATTGGCGCGGCCTACTTGAATGACCGCGATTTCACCTTCCAGCAGTTGCATTTCCACACGCCAGCCGAACACCTGATTGACGGTCAAGCTGCGCCCATCGAATGGCATTTGGTTCACCAAAGCGCTACCGGTCAGTTAGCCGTGGTCGCCGTCTTTGGCCGCATTGGCAAGCCTAACCAGTCATTTCAGGGTTTATTAGACCAATTTACGCCGGAAGCAAGCCATGACCTCACTGAACCAGTCAATCTGACCGAACTACTCCCAGACACCGGGACGGTCTATCATTACCTCGGTTCATTGACGACGCCACCACTTAGCGAAACGGTCGAATGGTACGTTTGCGCCGACACGGTCATGATTGGTGAAGAACAGCTGGCTGCTTATCAACACCTATTTGCCGCAAACAACCGGGCAGTTCAACCACTCAATGACCGACCAATTATTGCCGAACGCTTCTAAAATAAATGCTTAATGGGGTGAGCATATGCCAAAAAAGGTAATCTGGGGATTAATTGCCTGTGGCTTATTCCTGCTAATGATTATTGGGTTAGGCTTGACGACCCAGATTCATCAGGATCAGACGAACCACGTGGTGACCAAACAAAAACGACCGCTGATCATGATTGGCGGCAGTAGTAGTAGCCTGACGGATTTTGACGACATTATTCGTTCGCTCAACAAAACGGATCGGCATCCGTTGATTCGGGTAACCATTACTGCTGATCAACAACTGAAAGTCACTGAAACCCGCGTCAAAAATACGACCATCAACGACGCGTTAATCGTGATTTTTTTCGAGAACAGTACCGATTCCAACGACAATATCAAAACGCAAACGACGGGCTTAGCTAAAGCAGTCCGCTACCTCAAGCACCACCAACACCTGACGACCGCCAATGCGCTGGGCTACTCGAATGGTGGCCTGATTTGGAGCCGCTACCTCGCTGGGTTGAGCACTGATAATCCGTTAAGCGTACACGACTTGATGGTTATCGGCACCCCGTTTTTGGGTACCGATGCGGAAAATCCGGATAAAACGCTGTATGACCCGTTGCTCGACCATAAAGCCGCCTTCAAAAAATTACACGCCGTCATTAATGTCGCTGGCGATACTGGGGATGGCAACGACGACATCGTCCCACTCAGCAGTGTTAACGCGGGTGGCAAGTTGTTCATGAATAACGTCACGCGCTACACCGCCATGACCGTCAACCAAAAATCCATCAGTCACGGTGACTTATTACATGAAGCCTACGTGGCGCGTCTCATTCGGCAAAACCTCATTAACCAATAAATCAAAGCTCATCACATTCAGTATCAACTAAAAAACAAGCCGAACACGGTTAGTCAACTTCAGCTAAAGTTGGCAACCGTGTTCGGCTTGTTTTGTTTTAGAGACACAACCATTATTACGCATGTGCTAGGTAACTTGTCATGAATCATGGTTAAATCATGCCAAGTTGGCGTCCTGTTCGTCAGCCAATGGACGTCTTAGTCCGACCTCCGGGGCTGGCTGACAACGCTGGAACAGGGCGGACATCGATTTGAACTCACGCAGAAGACCACTGCGCAATTTCAAATACGAGTCTTCTTCTAGCCCGGGAACCCCACCCGGACAAGAAGAACTTCGCCCTTGAGCATTGTCAGCCAGCCCCTACAGTCGGGAAGCCGCTCGAATGGCAGATGAACGGCCACCTATCTGGGTGTAATTGACCGCTGAATATTAAGTGACTGGTCCTTCAGGTAAACTTTTAATTGGCCTCAATAATGCTTTATCACACTTAATCATTGAAAAAACAGTTGAATTTTATTCGCAAGATTCAACGGACATTAGTCTTAGTTGATAAATTACCTTCGTTTATAATTTGAAACTTTGCTATCTCAAACGACTAGGGAAAGTTTTGACAAATTCAGTGAAACTGTTGATTCGAAAAGTTAAAGCATGGGTTAGGAAGCTTAGTTATCATTAGAAACTAATCTGACAGTTCAATATCAAAGTCCCCGTGTACCAAGGAACCAACGACTAATCCAACAAAAAGTTGAGTTCGCACATGTCTGCCTTTCGAATACCATCCCGGCTGGAAGGTATTCTGGGCAAGGCCAAGTGCTTCTCAGAGTGTGAGGTTCAGACGGGTCGGGACTGAGGATTAGCCTAGCTAGAGCGTTAAGCGGTGCATTTCCGCTTGGCGTTCTGGCGTAGCTAACCGGAAGTCCCAGTCTGACCTGAACACGTTTCGTCCATATCGCAGCCAGCGTGAAAGACCAGTATTTAAGACGTGGGTTGTCGGCTTAAATCTGTGTCCACCACGTCACGGCCATTGCCTAGAATGCCTGGAAGCCGGCGTAGGACGTCGCTACAACAGCAGGTTCACGCTAACTCGCACTGTTTCCAGCGGGTCTAGGCTGGCAGCTTTTGAACTTAAGAAATGTCATGATTTAACCATCTTTGATGCTAAAGAATAACTAGCACAACGCGCTTCAAGGCACTAGCTCCCGATTTAAGAGTTCGCCGTCGCCACAAAGCGTGCTAGTTCGTCTGTTGACATGCCGGCACTTACGCCGACTAGTAGTTTGATTCGTGCCTTTTGACCATTCAAGCCTTGGCAGAAAATCACACCCATCTGCTTCAATTGCACGCCGCCACCCTCATAAGCGTAAACGTCTTGTGCAATTCCGTTGAAGCACCGTGAGACGAGTACGACTGGAATCTGCATATCCAAAAGTTTTTGAACCGCTGGCAAGGTTGCCGGTGGTAAGTTACCAGCACCTAGCGCCTCAATCACGACTCCGTGCGTCGTTGGTTGTGCGATGGCATCAAATAATTCTGGCCCCATCCCGGCATAGGCTTTAATTAAGAAGACATTGTCGGTGACGCTTTGAATCGGGCAGACCGTTGAACGCAGTAGTGATTCGAAGAAGACCACGCCTTTATTGGC
Source organism: Lactiplantibacillus sp. 30.2.29 (assembly GCF_018991255.1). NCBI lineage: Bacteria > Bacillati > Bacillota > Bacilli > Lactobacillales > Lactobacillaceae > Lactiplantibacillus > Lactiplantibacillus sp. 30.2.29. Next base: position 211,233 of record NZ_JAGYGU010000002.1, read on the forward strand.
AACTAATCCGATTGGCCCAAAAGTGGGTGTCCGGAAAGTGGCCACGTTGGTCGTGTGGGTCTTCGTCACGTAACGGGCCGAGTGAATCTCATCGTTCATCACGACGAGCACGCCCTTTTCGGCCGCATCCGGCGTACTGGCCGTTTGAATCGCCGTTTCTAAATTATGCAACCCGTCCGACCCGATTTCATTGGCCGAGCGCATCGCACCGGTAATCACGACTGGTAGCTCATTCGGTAACGTTAAATCCAAAAAATAAGCCGTTTCTTCTAATGTATCCGTTCCATGGGTGACCACCACGCCATCAACACCTTCGTGGGCCGCTTTATCGATGCGTTGCTTCAGTTGCAACATCCGTGCAGGCGTAATGTGGGGTGAAGGAACATTGAAGACATCTTCAGTTTCCAACTCAATATCGGCACCGAATGACGATTGATAATTGTCCAACGGATTTTCTGCACCGGGCGTCACGTTGCCAGCTTCATCCGCCGACATGGCAATCGTACCACCGGTATGTAGTACCAAAATTTTTTTCACGTTAGCTCCTCCTGTCTTATCATGTGCGGATCATCCGCATCTTCAGTAAAAATTATTTTAGGCCTGCCATCTTAGAATTGCAATCCGCCCTCACCGCTTCTTCATGTCAACTTCCTTAGATTCTCATACAACGTATCCTCACAACGAACGCCAGCAAAAAAAGATAGCCGCTGATTGGTTAGCCAGGTAGTTACTTAGTTACTTAGTGACTTGGTGACTCACTTTTGACCGGACTAACTAACCTCAAGTTGGCCAAATCATCAACCAATCGCTAAATTCCGCTAATTATTTTATCGTGCTAATCCCCCGTCATAGCTGACTTTTCACCCGCAAGCGGCTATCAAAAGACAAATTATGTTTGACAGAATAGCTAGTTGCCTTTATAGTTAGTTACATAAGTAATTAACCAAATAACAAACTAACAACCCAAAAGGAGTTTTACAAAATGACAACGACACCGATTATGACTGTCAACGACCTGCATAAGACGTATGGTAAGGCCGGCAGCAAACAATACGAAGCCTTGAAGGGCATCGACTTCAACGTCCAACCCGGCGAATTTGTCGGCATCATGGGGGCCTCTGGTTCCGGGAAGACCACGCTACTGAATATGCTAGCCACTTTAGACCAACCAACTAGTGGTGAAGTCACGATTCGCCAGCAACCCATCACCCATTTAAAAGGCAATCAACTGGCCGATTTTCGTTCCAAGGAGATTGGGTTCATCTTCCAAGACTTCAACTTATTAGAAACGATGACGGCTTATGAAAACATCGCCTTGCCGCTGTCATTGCAAAATACGCCTAGCAAGCAAATCAAACCGGCCGTCGAAAAAGTAGCCCAACAGTTAGGTATTCAAGAATTTCTCACAAATTATCCAAACGAACTCTCTGGTGGTCAAAAGCAACGGGTCGCAGCGGCACGGGCCCTCATCAATGATCCTGCAATTCTCTTTGGTGATGAACCGACCGGCGCACTAGATTCCAAGTCCGCGCGGGAATTGCTTGATTTATTTACCAAAATCAACCAGGAACGGGCCGTCTCAATTCTGTTGGTAACTCACGACCCCTTCTCAGCTAGCTTCTGCCAACGGATCCTGTTCATCAAAGACGGACAGATTGGGCAAGAACTGAAACGGGGAACGGCCAGTCGGAGCGACTTTTATCAACAAGTGCTTGATAACCTCGGGACGTTTGAACAATAAGCGAAATTAATCAAAAGGAGTTTTATCACGATGTTAACTAAACTTGCCATGACCGGGTTCAAACACCGCTGGCGCGATTATCTGGTCCTATTTTCAGGACTGATCATGTCCAGTGCGATCTTCTACATGTTTGAAGCCCTCGCCACCAACAACGCGTTCTTAAAACAAAACACCAGCATCGGTATGGTCGGCTTTATCTTCCAATTCGGCTCAGTCTTACTGACGATTATCACGTTAGTCTATATCGGCTATGCCAACTCATTTTTACTCAGCATGCGCAAACGCGACTACGGCCTCTTTATGATGGTCGGTGCGCGTAAAAGTAAAATTGGGCAGCTAATTTGGTTGGAAACCTTACTGGTCGGCGTTACTGCGACAATTGTCGGTATCCTAGTCGGAACTGCCCTGACTGCCGGCGTAAGTCAAATCCTAATCAACAGTTTAGGCCTGACACTACACCGCTTTGCCGCTTGGTACGCCCCCGCCGCACTAGTCACGATTCTCTTGTACGTCGGATTATTCCTGATTGCCGGCGTCTTCAACCTGATTGCCTTGACTCGGACCCCTGCTTTGAAGCTGCTCCATAGTAACGACCAACCCAACCGGCCGCAGCTCAAACCAATGCGGCAATTGCTCGAAGTCATCGCAGGCTTGATTTCTATCGCGATCGGTTACTGGGCCATGGCCAACTTGGAAACACTCGTGCTGGCTGGTATCGGTATTGCCCTAGTCACCATCGTTTTAGGCACGTACCTGCTATTTAACGCCATCTTCGTTTGGCTGATGGTCGCCCTGAAACGGTTCAAGTTCGCACAACGGGGCTTAAACGGCTTCACGCTTTCTCAGCTGAGTTTTCGCATCCGTAATTACACTAAGATGCTATCGATCGTCGCCATGTTATTCGCACTGGCACTGGGTGCAATCACAGTCGGGATGGGCTTTCACAGCCAGATCCCACTGATGGCCAACGCCAACAACGCCTATGATATGGGCCTCGTTAACACGACCAAGTCTGAGCGTCAACAAATCGCGGCTATAAAGCCAAAGACGACCCACACTTATCATTTTAAAGCGACTAAAAAAGTGACTTACTATCGTGCGGCTGAATTCAACCAACAGCCCTTCACGACCATCAAAATGCAAAACAAGCATCAATTGGACTACCGACCAGTTCAAAATAATGCCGCTAAGTTACAAAAGTCGTTTGACAACTATCAACTGACCCAGCTTCAAGGCGGTACCATGGCCGCAACGACACCAGTTTTCTTGTCCGAAACGGCTTACGCGAAGCTCGCCCAGCCTGAACAACGCCTGACCGTTTTCACGACCAACAGTGTCCTTGAACACCGCAGCGCACTTGCCAAATTAGCCAAGGAACACTTCCACACCACGAATCCTGAGCAATACGGTGGTCGCTATGCGATGTATCAACTCGTCAACAGTATGTATTCCGGCCTTGAATTCATGGGGATGTTCCTCGGAATCGCCTTCTTAGCCATGTTAGCTAGTTGTCTGATGTTCAAAATTTTATCTGGGGCCGCCGCTGACCAACATCGGTATGCCATGCTTGATAAAGTCGGCACGACCCGTCGTCAATTGACCGGGGCTATCAACAAGGAAATCGCCGTACTGTTCATCTTACCCGGTATCGTGGGGATCGTTCACGTCTTGTTCGGCTTACAAATGTTCAAAATCATCATGGTCACGTCACCTTACACGGGCATCTGGCTACCGTTTCTAATTTTCGCCGGCCTGTACCTGTTGTACTATCTGATGACCATCACCATCTACCGGCGCATCGTTTTAGAATAACCTTTTGGAGGAGGGAACAATCATGGTATACTTTGGATTAGTCGCTTTATTAATCGTTATTACACCATTACACCGTTACGCGCTCGCAAATCGTCGTCAATTTTGGTTAGGCGCGCTCATGCCGCTCTTATGGCTGGGCGTCAACCTCGGACTTGCCTTCCAGGTCGTCTTTGAACACCAAGACGTGCTCTTAGCCGTTCTGGGCACCCTCCTCCTAGGTTCTAGTTGGATCGCTGCTCGCATCGACCGTACCGAACGACAACTGCACCAGCCGCAGCATAAGGTCACAACGAAATAGGGCAATCACTGCAATGAGGTGAATAGAATGCAGTTCAACTTTAATAGTACGGAACCAATTTACTTGCAGGTTGCCGACCAAATTGAAGAAGCTATCTTTACTGAAACCTTCGCTGAAGGTGAGCAAATTCCTTCGACAACCGAGATTTCTAAAGAATTTCATATCAATCCTGCGACCGTTTTAAAAGGCATGAACATCCTAGTCGACGCCCAATTGATTGAAAAACGTCGGGGGGTCGGGATGTTCGTCATCAGTGGTGCGCAACAGCGCATTGTTGATAAACGGCGCGACCAATTCTATGCGGATTACGTCAAAAAATTAGTCAGTGAAGCGCAGAAATTGCACATCACTCAGACTGAACTAGCAAAATTAATTGAACGGGGGTTTTCTGAATCATGAGTATTCAAGTTCAGGCCGTCAAACAGGCCTTTCACAGTCAGGTCGTTCTGGATGAACTTAACCTGACCATCGAACCTAACACGATTTACGGACTGTTGGGCCGCAATGGCGCGGGGAAAAGCACCTTGCTGAACATTATCAGCAATCGCATCTTTGCCGATAGTGGTACCGTGACGATGGATGACGAATCCATGCGTGACAACGACCGGACCTTGGGCAGACTATACTTGATGAGTGAAGTGAACCTCTATTCTGACCGAGCACGCGTCAAGCAACTTTTCAAAACGACCGCTTATTTGTACGGCAGTTTTGATTTCGCCTACGCTGAAAAATTAGCCCAGACATTTGGACTCGACCTAAACACCCGCTTCGGTAAATTGTCGACGGGATACCGCACGATTTTTAAACTGATTGTGGCGCTCTGTGTGCCGGCCGACTACATCTTCTTGGACGAACCCGTCCTCGGTCTGGATGCCAATCATCGTGAGATTTTCTACCAAGAACTTATCGAAACGTACAGTGAGCACCCGCGGACCTTCGTCATTTCGACCCATCTGATCGACGAAATCGCCAACATCGTTGAACACGTCTTCGTGCTCGACCAGCATCAGATCGTGATTGATGGCGATGTCTCCGATATCCTCGCGCAATCGTACGCCGTCACGGGGCCACAGGCGGATGTCGTCGCCTACACGAACGGCCTCAACGTTATCGGTCAAGACGCACTGGGTGGAATCACGGCCCACTATGTCTATGGTGGTTTAGATGATAATCGGCCAATTCCAGACACCGTCAAGATTGAACATCTCGACCTGCAAAAACTATTTATCAACCTGACTAACACCAAGGAGGAGGCCGCCACTCATGTCAACTAAAGTACAACGGACCACCCGTTATTTATTGTTGGACCAGTTAAAATTAGCTGGTTGGTCGTTTTTCGTTCTGATATGGCTATTTGCCGTACTCCCATTGTTGGTTGACCTGCTGACAGGTAATCTCAGTCACTACTCCTTCTTCCAGGATCTTGCTAGCATGAATCTTGGGGCCCTATTCTTCTTACTGATTTTTATATTTGGTGCCTTAACGTACGACAACTTCAAGCTGTTCATTCAAAACGGAATTTCGCGGCGCACGTACTTCAGTGCGCGCCTGCTATCATTGATTTTAATGAGTGCGTTGTGCGTGATTATCGGTGGAATTCATTTCTTCGCCTTCCACGCCCCCTACATGCATTGGAGTACGCAACAGGCCCTATTAAAGACGGGGACCTCGCTTTACGCCTACGCTTTTGGTTCCAATGTCACGCTTAACGTTGCCTTGAATCTGATCTTTAACTGGATTTTCTACATTGGAACTGGTTTGACCGGCATGGCTTGTGGTACCCTGCTCGCTTTATTCGGCAAATGGGCCAAAACCATCTTGATTATTGGGGCGCCCATTCTAGGCGTCATCGCAATTTGGTTACTCACGGTGGTGATTGTTCGCAATCAATCCAGTTTTAGCTACACCGGTTTGGAAGCCTTCCTGAAATTCCTAGTCGGTTACCCCAGTCATGGGCCAGCCGACGCCGGCTATTTCAACCCGATCATGCCATTGATTACCATGTTAGTTGGTTGTGGCGTCATCGGAACATTGGCTTACCTGTTCAATCGTAAATTACGGATCAGAAACTAAATGTGACGCAAAATACCTGAGCGACTTGTTGTTAAAAGTCAGCTCAGGTATTTTTTGATTTATTCAAAAGTATTGTTTTTGATCATAAACTACTGATTTATCGGTCAGTGATGACGGATTGACGTAGCGGTTACTTTTCAACTTGCGTGTTTTCCAAATCCGTTTTAACAACGATCACGTCAGTCAGTGCGTTACGTTGCACATAGGTCGTCACAGAACCTTCAAGCACCCGTTCAACCGCGTTCAGACCAGTCGCACCCATCATAATCAAATCGTTATGATGATCCTTGACGAAGTCCTGTGAAATAATTGGCTTGGGGCTGCCCATCCGAATGTGAAAGTCAATGTCATCGAAGCCATCCTTCTTAATTTGACCGACCGTTTCTTTCAAATAGGCTTCTGAATCTTGGACGAGCTGATACGTAATATCGCCATCAGCTAGCCCAGCTAAATTATAGCCAAACTGTCCAGGATCAATGACAGCTAACACGTCAATGTGCGCGTCATTCCGCTTAGCAACCGCCACCGCTTTATCCAGTGCGATTTCCGCTTGCTCTGAACCATCTAGGGGAACTAAAATATTCGAATATTCTTGTAACATTTACGTCACGCCCTTTCCATCTGCTAACCTTATTTTAACATTTATCGCCATTGAATGCGTTGTCATTTTCAAAAGCGAGTGGTGTTTGGCTATGTTTTTTTCATCGGTTACGCATTGTGCTCGTTATTATTTATCGTGAATCATGATTAAAACACACCAGTTCTTAAGTTCAAAAGCAGCCAGCCGAGACCCGCTGGAAACAAAGCGAGCTAGCATAAAACTGATGGCTAGTCACATCCTACTCCGGCTTGCAAGTATTCTGGGTAATGGTCGGAACATGGTGGACACAGATTTAAGCCGAGAACCCCGCGTCTTAAATACTGGTCTTCCACATTGCCTGCGATATGGATGAAACGTGTTCGGGTCAGACTGGGACTTCCGGTTAGCTACGCCAGAACGCCAAGCGGAAATGCGCCGCTTAACGCTCTGGCTAGGCTAATCCTCAGTCCCAACCCGTCTGAACCTCGCACTCTGAGAAACCTTTGATTCCCTCACCCCAACTTTACACAAAATTTACAGCAACAACATTCGATATTTACAGTCACTGCTTACAATAAAAATTAATCATTGGGGGTGGGTTGAATGATTGCTTTGGGAATGCAACCAGGTTTAATGGCAAATCACACGATCGTGATCAATAATGACCTTTCATATCAACTACAACTGATCAAGCAGCGCTTTGGTCAACATTTATTTCTATTAAAAGTCAGCGCCACAACCACTCTAGGAACACTGACGGTTGAACGGATTCAATTTACGAACTTCGCAGCCGCCCATGACGCCTTTGAAGCGCGCTGCCACCAGCTCACTCAACACTAAAATTATCCAACGCCAGACCGGATTATATGATAGGATGGTAGCTAGTTATTAATTAGCTAAAGTGAGGGTAATTTACTAGTGGTGCAATTTATCAAACAACTCTGGCGGCGCTATCAAAGTGTGCTGTCCTATTTAATTTTCGGGGGCTTAACCACCGTCATCAACTTTATCGTTTTTGGCATCTTCGACCAATTCTGGCCGTATTGGATTGCCAATACGATCGCCTGGTTACTATCAGTCCTCTTCGCCTACGTGACCAACAAACGGTGGGTTTTTGAATCACACACACCCACCTTTCGCTCGGTATTAGCCGAAATGACCTCGTTTTTCGGCTTTCGGCTACTCAGCTACTTTGTTGACCAAGGAATTATGATCGTCGGGATTTCCGTCCTGCACGGCAACAGCTTGCTCGTGAAATTAATCGACCAAATTATTATCGTGTTACTCAACTGGTTTTTCAGCAAGCTCTTTATTTTTAAAGACCGCCAACACTAGCCGTTTAAAGTCTCGCTCGCTAGCAATCAACTGCTCACACCATTGCCAGCAACCGAGACGCTTGAATCGCCAAAAGACGCCCATTTCACCAGCCCTGGCTGTATGAAACGGACGTCTTTTTTTGATTTCTGCCTTTCAACCAAATTGGCGTTGCACAGTATGTAACGTCGCTAGCTTTGTGACCACATCATCAATATTGACCCCATCCCAATTATAGAAGATGAATTGGCGGCCACCCCGCATCTTGATGACGAGATGCCGAGCAGATGACGCGTACCCGTTTCGAATCTCAGCCTGATCAGTCGTCAAGGCATAGTACTGAATATCATCAACGTTCAAGACTAACTCACCGATTCTGACGACGACTGGCTGATCCACTTCAGTCGGTGGCCGCACTGACAAGCAAGTGCCATCGTGGTGCTGGTACCGTAATTGCACCGCAACTAAACCGGCTGCTGTCAACTGCGGATCAAAGAAAAACTCCGCACCAATATGCAAGGCGCTCGCGGGTTGAACCGCCGTGAGTCGAAACTTAAAGTGCCGACCGTGAAAATCAGTCAAGATGCCGACATCATAATCGGGTCGCATTGCTGTAATATGCCCAATCATCATTGCTCACTCCTTTCATTCAATTACTGATAATGTAGCACGCTTCACAAACTAAAAGACGATTGAAACTCAAAATCAGCACATTTCGGCCGAAATTATTAAAATAGTAATTAAATTGACCTTACTCATGCTAATATTTGAGTGAGCTTACTTTATTATTGGAGGTCCTGCTGATGACCCTAACGAATCAAGAAACGGACTATTTACTGAACTTACTAACCAATCAAATGCTGAACTTACTGAGCCGGGTGACGCGTTGGCAAACCCACAGTCTGAGCCAATCGCAATACGACCAGCAAGTTGCAGAAACGCTCCAACCCGAACTGACGCTATTATCGACCCTCACGGAAAAGTTAGGCCCTCAAGCTAGTGATACCGCCCAGTTAGGCGCAATTCAGGTCGGATTAGCAAAGCTTCAAGCTGCCACCACGTACCAACTGACGACTGAACAATTAGCCCAGGCCAACGAACGGCGGCTGCATCGGCACTTCCGGGACTGATTATGGGTTTACCTCGGTCATAATTCATGACCAATTAACTGGCTCACGTGTGCTCGACTTGTTCACATTTCGACTAGAATTCTAACTAATCACTCATGGTCAGCACAAATCAAGCCAATTTGGGGATAATCTTGCAATCCTTAACAGAAAATTCAAATTTCAATCACGGGATAGCTATTTTTTCTCGATACAATGGTTTTATAAAATAACTTAACCATTCGATCGAAGGAGGGCCCCCATGTTCTTAATCGTATACTGTACCTTTGCTATTGCGGTGTTTTTCTGGATTTTCGGATTCGTGAAGACTGCAATTATTATCGGCGTATTGGCACTGGGCTTGATTGCTTACTCCTTCATCCGCCGAGAAGTCAATCGACGCCGATTGCTCAAACGACGTACCGTCACTAATAAAAGTCGCTAAAAAAATTCCAACACGCTGGTGTCGGAATTTTTTGATAAGCTTTAAGCTAAACAAGCAACAATCCGTTTGGCCGCTTCCTGAACGTTCTTAGGGTCAGTGGCCAGATTGAGCCGCACAAAGCCTTTATCAGCTGGGCTGAACCATTCCCCAAAATCAACTGCGATATGACATCGATCTTGAATAAAGGCTTTAGCATTTTCTGGCTGGACATAAGCTCGTAAATCCAGCCACGTCAGATAGGTGCCTTGCAACTCCGACAATACCAACTTCGGCGCCTGAGCGGCAAAAGTCGTTTGCAAATAATGATAGTTATCGCGGATGATGGCCAACACTTGGTCTAGCCACTCGGCGCCAGACTGGTAGGCGGCTTTACCGGCGACCTGCCCCAACACACTAATTTCTGTCTGACTGAAACGGCCAATCTGATCATCGTAGCGCTGCCGTAACTCAGAATTTGGAATAATGATGTGCGAGTTTAACAGTGCCGCAATATTGAACGTCTTTGATGGCGCGTTGACCACGATTAGCCGGTCATTGAAGCGCCCATCCGCAACGGACAGTGCCGACTGGAACGGATGGGCTGCCCGGTCAATTTCTAAGTCCTGATGAATCTCATCAGAAATGACGAGGACATGGTATTGTTCGCATAACGCTAACAAGCGTGTCTGTTCCGCTTCCGTCCAGATGCGGCCGACCGGATTATGCGGTGAGCACTGAATAAACAAGCGGACCTCATTGGCTTTGATTTTGCGTTCCACATCGTCAAAATCAATCGTGTAATGGCCCTGGTCATTGCGTAATTCAGACGTGACGAGTTGACGATGATTATCCCGGACAGCGTTGAAGAATGGATAGTAGACCGGCGTCAAAATCAGGACGCCATCACCCGGTTGTGTCAAGATATTGACCAGTGCATACAGTGAATTAACGACCCCACTGCCGAAACGGATCCAGTCCCGTTTGAGCGTCACGCCATGGCGGGTCTTCTGCCAGTCAATCAAGGCTTGATAATATGAATCTGGAGTAATCGAGTACCCATAGACACCGTGCGCGACTCGTTCCTGTAAGGCCTGCGTGACTGCTTCGGGTACCTTGAACTCCATATCTGCGACCCACATTGGTAACAGATCCGCATCCCCATAACGCGTTTGTAGCGCGTCCCATTTGAGTGAATCCGTATGTTGCCGAGTCGTTGCATATTGCTTAATAAATGCTGTCTTATCCATTCCATCGTCCTTCTTTCATCAAAATGCATCAAAAAAACTTCGCCCTTAGTTTATCTTCTAAGGACGAAGTTTATACTCCGCGGTACCACCTACATTACAGCTGCCTGTCACTCGCGCAACTTAATCGTCACGTTCAACCAGGCTATCGGTGGTCAATCCGGACTAACAGCGTCAACCGTTAGCCAACTCCGAGTTCATCTTCACCAGCCATTGATCGTCAAATCTCACCACTTCTTTGACTCGCTGAACATCCATGACCGGCTACTCTTCTCATCAACATTTCATTTTTACATTGGTACTAAATTACAACGTCGCCACTGAAATGTCAACCGACGATTTCAAACTGCGGTTCACTCGCAACTTCGTATCCATCCAAGCGCTGTTCAGCAGTTGGGAACGCCCCCGTTTGCAAAAAGCGCTTGGCTTGCATGACCCGCGGCGAACTATTCGCCCAAGTCAATTCTGTTAAGGGAACGCGAACTGCACCGTCCGAGACAGCCTCGGTATAAGCGGGCCGTTTGGTCAATAATTGCCCACCCACGGGTTCTAGTAAATAATAAATATTAATCAAGCTTGTTGGTAGTTCTAATGCTGCGAGTGCTGGAATCGTCAATTGGATGGTCCCCAATTGCTTGGAAATAATGGTTTTTAATCCAGTTTGTAATTGTGCGATTTGACTAACGGACTCACTCAATGTGGCCCGCGTCGTCACTGGCGCCGTTACCAGGTCATAACGATTTTTAAACGGTCCGGTTAGGCATTTGTTAAGAACCATGGCCGTTGAATCACCAATGATACCGCAAACAAATAGTGGACTACTTGTTGGTTCGTTAATCATCAAATTTTTCCTTCTCTCAGTCATATGATTAAGCAGATAAATTAATTAGTCTATAAAAATATAACAATTTCATTTTACCCTACATTTATGATAAGAATCCAAAAAAAAGCGTGGTGTTGTGAATATTTAACAACTTTTAATAAGTGTATGAAAAAAATCGAATCTTGGCTACCAAAAAGCACAAGGTTCGATTCATTTTCTCAATCAGATTATTAATTAGTTTGCACATCCGCGGTATTGATGAACGACTGTGCAGGGACTCGAATCAACCAGCGCGTCATGGCTTGATGGCCAACGTGCATGCCGAGACCGTTCCAGAACGACGGTTGATAGGTCGCCGTCAATTTCATGGCATAGGCTTTTTCATGCTTCCGGTCTTCTTTGGCCAATTGCTTCTGCGACCACGGAATCCCCGCATCGGCCACCTTAACCTGTGACAGATTCGTCACGACCGTTGCTTTATTGCTAGAAACGGTGTACTTGGCGCCATCGACCCAGTAATTGTAAATATGAACCGGCTTCTTGGTCGTGCCACGGTCAACCGTGACGTAATACGAGCCGTTTGTCCCGACACGCAACACGAGTGGTTCGACCGAATATGAAACTTTGACATCCTTTGAATCGGTGAGGTTGACTTGATTACTGAACGTCACGTAGCCCATCCCAACTAGCAATCCTAGACTGACGATTAATTCGACAGCGGTAATAAGAAGATTTCCCCATTCAAATGTGTGCTTACGCTCTACGATCATTTTGATGCGCCGGACGCGAATATGGTGAAAGACCCACACAACTAACGCCAACACGATGATCCAAGCAATGATTCCAATCCAATTCCATGCAGAAGTCATTGATTGCCAACCCTTTCTCAATTACATTATTATGTTCTAATTGTAAATAATCCGCTCCCAAATAACAAGTAATCCAACAAATTCACCCCTAATCTTCACAGAGTAGATTGTGAAAATAATCACTGGAAACGGTGCCAATGTTAACGGATTCATGGTAAAATAAAGTTATTAACTTGTAGAAAGAAGGCGTACGCATGATCGCATCACTGATTTATTGGGTCGTTGTGGTTGGTCTGATCGTCTGGGGTGTCTGGATGGCCATCCTCTCCGCTTACTGGGCAAGCCAAAAACAAAACGGCAACATTTTCTTTATTGCAATTATGAATACCTTAGGTGCCTTAGCCGGGCTGTTAGTTTGGTGGGTCTTTAATAATCAAGACTGGCAATATTACTGGTTATCCAGCACCGTTAAGACGACTAATCTGTTAGGCATCGTCTTAATCTGCTACGTGGTCTTGATTGTCATCGAGTTCATTCAAGGCCGCGGTATCAAGCCTGAAGCTGCCAAATAAAGGTTAACTCAGGTCACGTCTAGAAGTCATTCTAGGCGTTTTTTATTGCCAACTTTTACCCCCACCCCGCTCTGGTTCAACACGATTTTGCGCTCATCAGCAAGACGTACCCTTCAGTGACCGGTTTGTGCAAAAATGTGCTAATCAGCCTTTAACCGCTCATGCTACTGACCAGATAATTTTAGTCAACTTGACCAAAGGGCGTGACACCCCAACATTAGGCACCATCTGCTTCGCCATTACGTCTTAAAGTGCAGTCACCCGCCAAGCCTTAACTATCCTCGTTGAAGGCAAAAAAAATGGTCTTGAGGCCCTTAATTCAGCCTGCAAAACCATTTTCAACTCGTTTTTTGATCAACCGACTCAGTCCAAACCTTAGGCCAAAGTCAGCTCAAATCCGCCTGCCGTCAACTGACCACCAACGACGCCCGCCGCCATTAGTGATGCAGGCGTCGTGGTTGCGGCCACGGCCGTTGTGCCCAGATTAAAGTGGCCGGTAATCGTTTGTTCAGCGTCCGTGCGGGTCAACGTCAAGCACTGGTCTTCAATCGACCAGATTAACGTACTAGTTGCTAAAAAATCCGCCTGTTGCCGCCGGAACTTGATCAGTGCGGTCACAAACTCACGAACTTGTTGCGCTTGGTCATCCGGATGCCAGTTCATGCACCGCCGATTGTCCGGATCAGCACCACCAGCCATTGCTACTTCGGTCCCATAATAGACACAGGGACTCCCAGGCAATAACATCAGTAGTGCCAATGCGGATTTAAACTTCGTGAGATCATCATGTAACGTCGTCAGCAACCGCGGCGTATCATGCGTATCCAGTGCGTTGAACATTGCTTGCTGGTTGGGTTGGCGATACATCATCAGCTCCAGATTAGTCTTGCCAACATAGTCTGCCAAGCTCAACTTACCATTAAATAGCGCCAAAATTGGCTGGGTCAACGGATAGTTCATCACCGCATTGAATTGACCGTTGCCGACCAACGCTTGACTGCTGTGCCACGATTCGCCCAAGAGATAAATATCAGGTTTGACTGCCCGTAAGGCCCCACACAGCTGACGCCAAAAGCCATGGTCGACCTCATCCGCGACATCAAAGCGCCAAGCATCGATGCCAAACTGTTCGACCCAGTACTTGGTCACATCAATTAGATAAGCCTGAACGGCCGGATTTTGGGTGTTCACCTTTGGCATAGCAGCACCCGTTGCAAACGTTTCATAATTCAATTGGTGGGTCTGCGGATCACGTCCCACTGGCCAGCCATGAATATGGAACCAGTCAGCAAAGCGCGACTGTTGCCCGTGTTTGATGACATCTTGCCACTGTGGTGATTGTTCGCCAAAATGATTGAACACGGCGTCTAGCATCACACGCATACCGCGGTCGTGGGCCCCGTCGACCAGTGCTTGAAAGTCGGCCTTCGTCCCAAAATGCGGGTCGATTTCAAAGTGGTCGATCGTATCGTACTTATGATTTGACGGTGAGGCAAAAATCGGGCATAAATAGAGGCCATTGACACCCAGTGCCGCTAAATCATCCAAGTGTTCAGTAATGCCGGCTAAGTCGCCACCGTAAAACGAGTCCCGTTTGACCGTCCCCGCGCCCCAGGGTTGAACGCCAGCGGGATCATTGTGAGCATCACCATTCGCGAAGCGTTCTGGAAAGATTTGGTACCAGACAGTATCCTTGACCCAGGCAGGCGGTAATTCCGCGTCGCTCACATGTAAATAAGGCATGTGGAAATAATTGGCGACCGTCTGCCAATTGGTGGGATCATCCGCAAAAAAGCCGCCCTCCCCGTAACCGATTGTCCGACCGGCCGTATCCGTTAATAGGAAGGCATACACGACCCGGTTTGTCGGAACGGTCAATGTGGCTTGCCAATATTGATTACTCTGCGTTGCCAATCCAGGCGCTAAGGCCATCCGCTGCAAGTCGGTGGTCCCTTCCTGCCATAAATAGGAATCCGCAAATAAAAGTTCGACCTGAGCGATGTCATCACGCGCCGTTTGAATCCGGACCTGTAACTGATGGTCCGCCAGTACCGCGGTATCTTCGCTTTCAGGACGATGACTAATTCCAGCTAGTTGCATATTGAATAAATCTCCTTTTCTGTAATCGTTTACATTATTTTACGCGTTGTGTTGGTTATTCTTTAGCATTAATGATGATTAAAACGTGCTATTTTACAAGTTCAAGTGCTGCCAGCTGGGACCCGCTGGAAACAGTGCGAGCTAGCGTAAATTTTCTGTTGTGGCTGCGTCCTATTCCGGCTTCCAGGCATTTCTGACAACGCTGGAACGCGATGGACACAGATTTAAGCCGACAACCCACGTCTTAAATGCTGGTCTTCCACTAACCAAGCCAAAGACGCTTGCTAAGTGGAATTTCATCGCTGAGCATTGTCAGAAACGCCTTCCAGCCGGGGATAGTATTCGAAAGGCAGACATGTGCGAAATCAACTTTTTGTCGAATTAGTCGTTGGTTCCTTGATACATGGAAATTTTGATATTCAACAGTTAGACTGGCTCTAACAATAACTAAACTTTTTACCAGCGCTAAAGACTTCCGACAAGCGGTTTTACTGAATTTACCAGTATCTTCTCTAGTCGTCTGAGATAACCAAGTCTTGAATTCTAAACGAAGGTATTTTGTCGACTAAGTTCAACACCAGTTGCCATTGAAACTAATATCGTTAAGTTAAGTGACTTATATTTAAGTAATCTTCACAGAATTCAACTGCCTTAAAGCATCAACGATACCGATTATAAGTATGAATGAAGGGCCGGTCACCTAATATCCAGCGGTCAATTGCACCTAGATAGGTGGCCGTTCATCCGCCATTCGAGCGGGTTCCCGACTGGAGGGGCTGGCTGACAATGCTCAAGGGCGAAATTCTTCTTGTCCGGGTGGGGTTCCCGGGCTAGAAGAAGACTCGTATTTGAAATTGCGCAGTGAACTTCTGCGTGAGTTCAAATCGATGTCCGCCCTGTTCCAGCGTTGTCAGCCAGCCCCGGAGGTCGGAATAGGACGCGCCTCCGCCGACGAACAGCAATCCAACTTAGCACGTTTCAATCATAATTCATGACAAGTTAACCAGCACAACACGTCTGATTTTGTAACCAATTCACTAAAATTATCCTGATGATTTTGGTGAAAACGTCCCCGTTCGTCGTATTTTTAGTGTATGATTTAGTCAAAATCAGTTGAAAGGACGTTATCTATGAACACACTTTATCGCAGTACCCGGGAAACTGCAAGCCACACTATGACGTCATCACAGGCCGTCTTGCAAGGCCTCACGCCAGATGGTGGTTTGTTCGTTCCGGTCACCCTTCCGACCGCCGACTTTGACTTCGAGCAACTTGCCAATATGAGTTATCAAGAAGTGGCTTACGAGGTCCTAAAGCTCTTTTTCACCGACTATACCGCTGAAGAACTGCACGCCTGCATCGATGCTGCGTACGGCAATCAATTTGATGCCCCCGCCATCGCGCCGGTCACGAAGCACGGCAACCAGTATTACCTTGAATTGTTTCATGGACCAACGATTGCCTTCAAGGACCTGGCACTGCAGATTTTACCGCATTTAATGACAACTGCCGTCAAAAAGAACCACTTGGAATCCGAAATCGTTATTTTAGCAGCGACTTCTGGGGATACCGGTAAAGCGGCCATGGCTGGTTTTGCGGATGTCGACCAGACGAAGATCATCGTCTTCTACCCTAAGGACGGGGTCAGCGCGATTCAGAAGCAGCAAATGATTACCCAAACTGGTGACAATACGAACGTTGTTGCCATCAACGGTAATTTTGATGAAGCGCAAACGACGGTCAAACAGTTACTGAACGACCCGCAATTGCGCCAACGTTTAGCCGACCACCAGTATCAATTCTCTAGTGCGAATTCGATCAACATCGGCCGGCTCTTCCCGCAAGTGGCGTACTACGTCTACACTTACGCCCAATTGATTCATCAGGGTCACATCAAAAATGGCGATGCCGTCAATTTCAGTGTACCGACTGGGAATTTTGGGGACATCTTAGCTGGCTACTATGCCAAACAATTGGGCACGCCAATTCATAAATTAGTGTGTGCCTCAAACCGTAATAATGTCCTGACAGACTTTTTCAACACCGGGACTTATGATAAAAATCGTGAGTTTTATTTGACGAGTTCGCCTTCAATGGACATCCTGGTTTCCAGTAATCTGGAACGCTTGATTTTCTATCTGACAGGTGAGGATCCACTGGCAACGGCCCAACTCATGCAAGACTTACAAACTAAGGGTAGCTATACGATTACGCCGGAAATGCGCGCCAATTTAGCTGACTTCTGGGCGGGCTTCGTGACTGAAAATCAGGATCAGGACGAAATTCAACACTTAAATCACGCCCATCACTATACGATTGACCCACATACGGCCGTCGCTTCCGCAGTTGCCAAGCAGTATCGCAATGCGACTAAGGATCAGCGGCCAATGGTAGTCGTTTCAACGGCCAGTCCGTACAAGTTCCCGCAGGCCGTTTTGACCGCGATTACGGGGGAATCTACGACGGTCGATGGCCTGACTGCAGTCGACCAACTGCATGACCTGATTCAAACGCCGATTCCACCAACGGTCACCGCGTTACGTACGGCACCCGTTCGTCATAATCGGGTCGCTGCCGTCGATAAAATGGGTGCGACAATCGAATCAATTTTAAATCTCAATTAGAAAGTGTGACTAGAATGATTACGACAATTGCTTTAGACTTAGATAACACGTTGCTCACTTCTGACAAGACGATCTCGCCACGCACCGAAGCCGTCCTGAAACAACTCCACACGGCTGGCAAACGCATCGTACTGTGTACTGGCCGGCCAATTAAGGCGATTCAGCCCTACTTGGCCCAACTCGAACTGACACAACCGAGCGACTACGCCATCACTTTTAATGGTGGGCTCGTGCAACAGAATACGACCGGCGATGTGTTGGCACGGACGAGCGTTACTAAGAAGGACCTACAACCGCTGTTTGAACAAGCCCAACGCGACCATTTCTACTTGGACGTGATCGATTTAAAGCAAGTCTATTCCATCACCGACCTCGGTAAATCACCGTACGAAGACTTCTTGAAGGGCCTGATGCCGTTTCAAAACGTTACTTTTGCGGACCTGCCCGATGATGATTTATTCGGCAAAGTCGTTAGCGCTGGTAAGGATGCCAAAACCGTCCAAGCCCAATTGCCAAGTCAAATCACCGACTTCTTCCACGTGGTCCCTTCGCGGCGAACGTTGTTGGAATTTCTGCCACCACATACTGATAAAGCCAGTGGGTTGAAACAGCTCCTTGGTCACTTTGATGAAAACTATGATAATCTCATGGCTTTTGGTGATGAAGAAAATGACTTAGGGATGCTAACCGCTGCCAAAGTCGGCGTGGCGATGGCAAATGCAATTCCAGCGGTCAAAGCTGCGACTGATTTTGACACGTTGTCGAATGACGAAGACGGGGTCGCTGTCTTTCTCGAGAACTACTTTAAATAACACGCAAAAGGAGCCTCTTGCAGGCTTCTTTTTTAGCGAAAATACCTAAAATCAAACGAATGAGGTGTCCTTTATGCAAGCTCCCCGCATTATTCCAGCAGACTTAACGCGTGGCTCCTTTTTTGACCTGTTACAAGATGAGGACCGTAGCTTGAGCAATATTCAAGTCAGTGAAGAAGATGTTAGCCAACAGCGCATCGAGCACCCAATGCTGGACCACGTTAGTTTTGAAAAAGTTCGGTTTACGGCGAGCCGCTTTGAACGGCTTGACCTGACTGATTCCATCTTTACCAACTGCGACTTTTCTAATGGTCAGTTTGAAAAAGCGAGCTGGCTGCGTGTTCAGTTCAAGGATTGCAAGCTGGTCGGCATCGATTTAAACGAGGCTGCACTCAATAATGTCACCTTCGACCACTGTCAACTCGACTTAGCCATGTTATGCGATATGCGGTTCAAAACCGTGACCTTCACGAACTGTCGCCTGAACGGTACCAGCTTTATGAACAATCGGTTGGCGAGCGTCAAATTTAACGAATGCGACCTGGACCAAGTTGCCTTCAACGATACCGCCCTCAAAAATATTGACCTGAGCACTTGCAAGTTTGAGCGTCTCGAACTTGACGCTGCCGCAGCCCGCGGTATGATCGTCAATTCTTCACAAGCCGCTTATTTGGCCGCTGCTCTGATTGGAATCAAGGTCAAGCCTTGATTTGATGGTCATAGCTGTATAAAAATAGCCACATTCTCTGCATTGAACATGCCTAAGAATGTGGCTGTTTTTGACTTCATCATGATAATTTAAATTGTTTCCCAGCATAACCGGTCTTGTCAGCGGCCGTAATCGGACGAATCACCTGACACGGATTACCGGCCGCAATCACATTCGCTGGAATATCGTGGGTGACCACACTACCGCCACCGATAATCGTATGGTCGCCAATCGTGACCCCTGGTAAAACAGTCACGTTGGCGGCTAACCAACAATCATTGCCAATCGTGATTGGCTTTGCGATGCAGCCGCCATTGACCCGCTCGGTCGCATCAAATAGATGGTTACTAGTGTACAACCCGACTTTAGGTCCCAACAAGACGTGGTCGCAAATCGTAATCGGTGCGCCATCCAGCATGACACAGTCATAGTTGGCGTAGAAGTCATCGCCTAAATGAATGTTGCGCCCAAACTCCACCCGAAAATTAGGATTGACGAAGGGTCGTTTGCCAGCTGAACCGACCAGTTGGCGCAGCAGTGTTTCTTTGGTTGCTAAGTCGGCCGTCGCATTGACCGCATTCGTGGTCAAGGTCGCTTGGTCGCGGATGGCCGTCAGCTCATCATCGGTATCCCGATACGGTTGGCCAGTCGACATATAAGCAAATTTTTCATCTAAGTTCATGCGCGTTCACACTCCTATTTACGGATAAAGTTCAAGTACCAAGTCAAGGCACAGATGCCTTGAGCCGAGTGAATCTGACCTTGCCGAAGTAAATCAATGACCTTGTCCAGTGGCACGAGCTGCGTGTTGACGTACTCATCCGCGTCAAAATGCCGTTCTGCCCGTTCATTCGGGTCGATGTGGGTCAAAATCAGACTGACCGTCTCATTGGTGAAGCCTTCTGAAGAACTGATTTCGGTCATCACTTGCGGGTCATGGGCCACGTAGCCCGTCTCTTCCTGCAGCTCACGTTTCGCCGCCGTTAAAGGATCTTCGCCCGGATTGATTAATCCAGCCGGCAAGCTAATCGTCTCCGCGTTGCGGCCAACCCGGTATTCTGAGCCTAACACGACCTGGTCATCCGCCGTAATCGCCAAAATCGTCACGGCATTTCCGTGTTGAATCAAGTCACGTTTGACTTCCAAGCCATCCGGCGTTTCAATCGTCTGTTTGACCAAATCAAAAATTGGCCCATGATAGACTGGTGTCGTCGACAAGACTTTGCCGGGCCGACCGACCTTTTCAAATATATCTGCCATTTGTTGTGGCTCCTTTGTTTGACTTCTTAAGTGGAAACTTCTTAATTTGGTAACTTCCTAATTCGTGATAAATCTAGACCGCACCACTGACTAAAATCCAATCAGCGTTTTAATGTTACTGCGCCTCGTGAGGCAGCATCTTGCGAATGCCCCCAGCTGGATTCGGCACGTCACCGTGGTAGCGTGGAATCAAATGAATATGGCAGTGCATCACCGTTTGTCCAGCAGCCGCATCGACATTGATGCCAATATTATAGCCATCCGGATGCCGTGCTTCATCGAGCATGACTTTCGCTTGGTCGAGTAACGTTAACATCGCCGTCCGTGTCGTTTCAGGAACATCAAAATACGTCGCGTAGTGCGCCTTAGGGATGATCAATAGGTGTCCCGGGCTCACCGGATGCAGGTCATAAAAGGCCGCCGCTAATTCATTTTCTAAGACATACGGTTGCGGCTGACAAAAAATACAAGCCATCGCGTTCACCCCCTACTTTGCGAGCCACCCGCCGTCAATCGGAACGACGGTGCCATGAATATAATCGGCGTGGGCACTCGCTAAAAATAACGTTAAGTCCGCAACTTCTTGCGGCTGGGCCCACCGTTTGGCAGGGGTCTCATCCGCCACCCACTTCGCCATCTTGCCATCACCAGCAAAATCAGCGGCGTTCATCGGGGTATCAATGGCGCCTGGTGCCAAACAATTGGCCCGGATTCCCTGACTCGCATAATCTAAATCGAGCTGTTTGGTGTAGCCAATCACGGCGTGTTTCGCAGCGGTGTAAGCCGCCCCACCGCCACCACCAACCAAACCAGCAATCGAGGCCATGTTCACAAAGACACCGTGGTGCTTTGCCAACATCTCCGGTAACACTGCGTTAGTCACAATGAACTGACTGGTCAAGTCGGTGGCAATGATTTCTTGCCAGGTTGCTAAATCCGTCGCGAGTGTTGGTTGATAACCATCCAACTTGCCGGCGGTGTTGCAAACGATTGATGGTGTGCCCAAGGCTTGAATTCCCGCAGCAATCGCCGCCGTCAAACCGTCAGCGTCCGTCACGTCAGCGACTTGGTAATGCAAGGCTGTCGTCGTTGCTAAAGCTGCGGGTTGGGGTTGGCGGTCAATCGCAATCACCCGTGCGCCCTGCGCTAGAAAACTTTGGGCCTGTGCGAGACCGATGCCAGATGCCGCACCCGTCACCAGGACCGTTTGCCCCACGTATTCTTCAAATTGCATTAGTCAACCAATTGCCAGTCAGTGGCTAAAATATCACAATCCGTTGGTGACCACATACTATAGGCTTCATCCGCCGTTTTAATCAAAAAGTAGGGATTCAACGGATCGCCTTTAAAGGTCGTCGTCGCTTGCAATTCAACAAATAATTCCGTGCCTTCCCAGCCTGTCCGTACTGCCCGTTTACCCGCTTTTAACTCTGGTAAAATTGCTTCAAATGTCATCATGTTGCCTCCAATTATTAATACCCAAATCGTATCATAATCCCGCAACAAGTGACAGGCAAAAATTGGTACCAACAAATTGTCTGTTTTGCTGGTACAGACCAATTATTTGTGCGATAATGTAAACGAATACAGAAATTAATTAATACTTGGAGGAATTTTAAATGAGTAAACTCGGTGTTTCGGTTTATCCCGAACGTTCAACTTTTGAAAAGGATGCCGCATACCTGGACTTGGCAGCCAAATACGGTTATCAGCGGGTCTTCACCTCGCTGCTTGAAATCAAAGGGGATCAAGCCGCGGTCGTTGCGAACTTCAAAAAAGTGATTTCATATGCGAACCAACTGGGCTTGCAAGTGATGGTCGACGTCAATCCCGACTTGTTCAAACAACTCGGTGTCTCCTATGATGACCTCTCATTCTTCCATGACTTAGGTGCTTGGGGCGTCCGACTCGACCTCGGCTTTACGGGTCAAGAAGAAGCCCGGATGACGCATAATGAATATGGCATCAAGATTGAAGTGAACATGTCTAAAGGGACGCACTATGTCGATACGATTATGGACTACTCCCCAGCCAAAGATAACTTATTGGGGTCACACAACTTCTATCCACAACAATATACTGGCCTCGGTTACGATTACTTTGTTCAGACTTCTGAACAATACCGGCAATACGGTCTGAACACCGCCGCCTTCGTTTCATCGAATGCCGCCACGTATGGGCCATGGCCGATGCAAGATGGGCTGTGCACACTTGAAGACCACCGTGGCTTACCAATTGCCGCTCAAGTTCAACATTTGAAGATGACCGGCTTAATTGACGACGTTTTGATTGGGAACGCCTACGCTAGCGAAGCCGAATTAAAAGCAGCAGCTGAAGTCTTCTTCAGCCCTTACCCACTATTACACGTCGATACGGTCAGCGACTTATCAGCGGTCGAAGAAAAAGTGCTCTTTGCGCAACCACAAACGTATCGTGGTGATTTCTCGGATTACGTGATTCGGTCTTCACAAACGCGTGTGATTTACAAAGATGAAGACTTCCCCGCTCACCATTTGGACGCCATCCACGCCGGCGACGTCTTGATCGACAACGATGAATTCGGTCAATACAAGGGTGAATTACAGATTGCCCGTCGCGACCTCGAAAATACCGGCCGTATCAACGTGGTTGGTCACGTCGTTGCGAGTGATTTACCTTGTTTGAAGTTGCTCCAACCATGGGCGGACTTCAAATTTGTTGCAGCTGAATAGTCAACATTGAACCTATCGTAAACTTTGATGGAGGTGCTCAAATGACAACTGACTACCGTTTAACAAGTGATGCCGACCGGGAAGCGTTCTACCAGCTTTATCAATATGCGTTTAACAATCAAGATTCACCACAACGGCGGTGCTTCTTCATGGATCGTTATCAACATGGCTGGATTTATGGCCGTCACGACCACGGACAATTGGTCAGCGGCTTATACAGCTTGCCCCTCGCCGTTAATTTTCATGGCGTGACCTACAAGATGAATGGCATCGGCGACGTTATGAGTGCCCCCGAATACGCCGGGCAAGGTGGCGCAGGCCAGTTATTGACCGCTGCGTTAAACGAAATGGCAGCTGAGCACGTTACCCTGTCCTACTTGGCGCCGTTCGCATACGGCTACTATCGCCGATTTGGCTACGAGCACGTCTTCGACCAGGCCCACCAAGTCATGGCCGCACGTGACCTACCACGTATCAAACCAACCGATTGGACCGGTACGATTACACGCTACGGCAATGACGGCCTCGCCTTAATTAATGATTTTTACGCGGCTCAAGCGCAAAATCAGCGCGGGGGCTTGATTCGTCCAACTTGGTGGCAACACTATCTGACCTTGAAGCATGATTGGTCAGTCGCGATTTACCGGAATGCCGACGCCGACATTGAAGGCTATCTGATTTACGAACGCCAAGCCACTAATTTTGCTATTCAGGAGTGGTCGACGAGTACCCCCACCGCTTTCGAGCGACTCGCCGACTTTATCACGAAACACGGTACGACTTTTGAAACGTTTAGTTATGACGATCCCAGTGCGACGAACGGCCTCGACTTGTTGGCTGACCCGTATACCTTGCAGGTCACGATCAAGCCTTACATGATGGCGCGGATCGTTGATTTATATGACTTCATCAAACGCTATCCGTTTACCGCCGACATATCCTCGATTCGCCTTGCCGTAACTGACACCACGTTGCCCGCTAATCAAGGCATCTGGGAACTACAACGGGCAAACGGCCAAGTGACGCTCAATCGCGTCAGCACTGACCTGACCGGAACTGCTGACATTAAACTCTCAATTCAACAACTCACCACCGCCTTGTTCGGGTCGCAATCACTGCGACGGGTTTATCTGCATGGCCAACTGACGGGCGACCTGAACGCCATCGACCGGTTGGACGCGAGCTTAGTTAAGACGCGACCTGCCTTGATCGATTACTTTTAGGTAGCTGTTCTGAGCTGGTGGCGCGAAACTCGGCCATCGTTGCTTAGTTTGTTGCTGGAGCGTATGACCACATCAAGGTGAGACTGAACTAAACGGTATCCAATAAGCTTTATTCACAATCCGCAACAGTCGGAAGTTCGTATTCTGACTGTTGCGGATTGTTTTGGTTGGACGACGCTTTAGGACTAGAATTGACAATCAGATTAAAAACATTAGAATTAGATTAAAACTATAACTTGCTGGTCTGCAATTGTCGCAATAGGCTGAAAGGAAGTCCCTATGTCTAATCCTAGTCCCGAATCAGTGCCAATGATTAGTAATCGCCAATCTAACGCCCAAATTATCAAAGCCTTTATCAGTAATTTCATCAGCTCCTTGAGTGGTAAGATGTTTTCCTTTGGCCTCGGACTGATGTTACTTGACGAGACCCACTCTGCAATCAGCTTCGGCCTCAACATGCTGATCACCCCCGTCATTGGTCTACTCTGTCTAGTGCCCATCGGTAACTTGGTAGATACCTACCCACATAAAGCGGTGCTGACGGGGAGCTTGTTGGCGCGCATCACAGCACTGTTTTTATTTGCCATCAGCATTAATTTTTTTATCGGAAACAACAAATTAATTCCAATTGTCTTATTCTTAATTGTCGACGCCATCTCGACCAATCTCAACGATACGTGTTACTCAGCTGCCATCCACGAACTTGTGAACCGCCACAGTGTTCAGCGGCTGAGCTCACTGACACAAAGCGCCATTTCTTTATCTTCAATTCTTTCACCGGCACTGGGCGTCGGCCTGTATAGTTTCGTTGGCTTTACAGGATTTATTGGCTTGGAAATTATCGCAACGATTGCAGCTTTCGGGGTGATGTTGACGATGCATTTCCACTATCAGCCACGCAATCAACAAATCGCACCGCAATCACACCATGATCAACTGAAAAGCTTTCGTTTAGGCATTACCTACATGCAATCGCGAACCATGATTAAACTCACGATTCTGCTCAGCGTTATCCTGAACTTCTTTTATACTGCTGTCACGATTGGCACACCCTATATTCTCAAAGCCCAACTGCATACCAGTAACGGCCCCGTGGGTGTTCTCGAGACTGGTAGTGCCATTGGAATGCTACTCGGCAGCTTGATGCTGAGCATATTTCCAACGGGTAATCAAAAACGACTCTTTTGGAAGTTAATGATGCCAGTGTTAGTCATCGATATCCAAATCGGTCTACTAGGATTACTATTCAGCACGTCACAATCAGCAGCCAACTATGCCATTATTGGTAGTCTCATCATGGGCATCCTAGCTTTGGCACTCGTGATTTTAAACATCACCTTTCAAGTTTATTTACAGCAAACGGTCCCTACCCAGCTCTTGGGTCGAGTCGTGGCAACCATGACAACCGTCAATAGCTCGATTATGCCAATTGGGACGCTATTATTCACCATTATTTTCCAAAACACCCACCACGGCGGACTGGTACTCATCGTCAATAGCTTGTTGTTGATTGGGTACACGTTACTACTCCTAAAGCCATTGCATCAGGCGATTCGCACTGACCAATCATCCTCAATTTGAGTCGTGCCTTGCGCTGTTCCCAGTTCAGATATCGTGATTCAAGATTGTTCCAATCGCACTTTGATACTACGCCAGCGATCCAATCAGCAGTATACTTGATGTATCAACTTTTAGGAGGTCCCACCATGCCCTTAATGCGCATTGATATGATTCGCGGACGCTCACAGTCTGAAATCAAACAAATCTTAGATATTGCTTACCACGCAGCTAGTACCGCGCTTCACTTACGGCCCCGTGACCGTTATCAAATCGTCACGCAACATGACCCAGATGAAATGATTATTGAAGACGTCGGCCTGGGTTTTGAACGAACCTCGGCTTTCTTAATGTTCAGTCTCACTTCTAGCCCGCGCAAGGTGGAAGATAAGCAGCAGTTTTACCAACTTCTGGTTCACGACTTACACCAGCAACTTGGGATTGCGCCAGCAGATGTGATGATTAATATTACGACGAATAGCTATGAAGATTGGTCCTTTGGCGATGGTCAAGCTCAGTTTCTCAACGGCGATTTAGCTTAGTTACGACGCCACTTAGCGGATACGAAAAAGCCACCCTGGAAATTCAAAATTGAATTTCCAGGGTGGCTTTTGTCATGAGTCAGAACCAGTTGAATAATGGCAGACTTATTTGCAAAAATAAATTGAGCACCGCAGCTTAATTATCAATGTAATATTGACCTTGTCTTGACATTAATTTTCATATAAATAGCCCGCGTCACGCAACGCCTTTTTGATGGCCGCTAACTGTTCCGGGGTCTGATAAGCAACCGTATGGCTGTGCACACCATCCGTCAATTCAGACAGTAAATGCCCCTGTAGTTGTTTGAGTCGCCCCATAAATAAATTAATGTCGCCAATTTCACGAATCTCTAATTCACCCCGTAAGCGGCCATACAACGGATGTTCCACTTCGACGTCTTTAATAATGCCACCGGCTTCAATAATCAGTGCCATTTCTTTGGTCGCCTCGTTAGGAAAATGACGACAAACAAGGACGGCAGTGGGCTGATTGGTTGCTTCTAACTGGTAACCCTGTAAGGTGGCCGCAATTGCCGCACCATGAGCCCGTAACAATGAAATATCCCCGACGATTGTCTGCCGACTAACTGCGAATTGTTTTGCTAACGTCGTGGCACTGATTGGGGACTGTGCTTGTGATAATTTTGCGCGAATTTGTTCTCGCCGTTCTGCTCCTGTCATGACTCACCCTTCTCACTAGTTCGATAGGCTTATTCTAACAGAAAACTTGCAGAATAGCTTTCATCAATTAACAAACTATGCTAAACTAGGTTCACTTCACATAGGTGTCAAGACACCTAAATTCAAACAACGGGATCGATGCATAATGCGCAATTTATCTTTATTAACTGACTTATACGAGTTTTCGATGGCCAATGGATTTTATCACGATTTGCCAACCACCAACGCCACCTTCGACCTCTTTTATCGTCGGGTGCCTGATAACGGTAGTTTTGTGATTGCTGCCGGCTTACAGCAAGTGATAGAGGCACTTCAAAATGGACAATTTTCTGATGATGACTTGGCCTACTTCCGCCAATTAGGCCTGTGGGATGAGCAATTCTTAACGGAATTAGCAAATTTCAAACTTACTTGCGAACTACAGGCGTTACCTGAAGGCACACCCGTCTTTCCACGCGAACCACTGCTCACCGTGACCGGCCCACTGTATCAAGCCCAGTTATTAGAGACCTTACTGCTCAACATTGTCAATCACCAATCCCTGATTGCGACCAAGGCCCGTCGTTTGAGCGAAGCGGCAGCCGGACGACCGATTATGGAATTCGGCGCCCGCCGTGCACAAGGTCCCGATAGTGCCATTTATGGCACACGCGCGGCTGTGATTGGTGGCGCCAGTAGTACATCCAACGTTCTGGCTGCCAAACAATTCGGCATTCCAGTAGCCGGTACGATGGCACATAGTTGGATTGAAGCCTTTCCTGATGAATTGACCGCTTTTCGGCAATGGGCCAACCGTTATCCAGATAATAGCGCGCTACTCGTCGATACTTACGATGTCTTAAATTCCGGACTCCCAAACGCCATCACCGTCTTTAAAGAGCTCCGTGCCGCGGGCCATGAACCCGTCGGTATTCGAATCGACTCTGGTGATGTTACCAGACTCTCTCAGGCTGCTCGTACCCAATTAGATGAAGCGGGCTTTCCAGACGCTAAAATCACCATTTCTAACGCCCTCGATGAAGCGATTCTGACGTCATTACGACACGAAGGTGCGCCAATCGATAATTTTGGTATCGGTGAAAAACTGATTACTAGCGCCTCATCACCCGTGCTCAGCGGTGTTTACAAACTCGCCGCAACCGAGCTGGATGGCAACATCGCACCCAAAATCAAGGTCAGTGCCAGTCGTGAAAAGCTGACGATTCCGGGTCAAAAACAAGTCTACCGACTCTATCATCGTGGCACCCAGCAAGCCTTCGCGGATTTGATTGCCCTAACTTCGGAAGCAATCGTCGAACAAACTGAACTAACGGTCGTCAATAGTGACCCAGTCAGTGTCGAGCGTGAACAACAACTGACTAATTTTGAGGCCCGACCATTGCTTGAACCCGTCGACCTGACGACAACATCGGCCGTGTCAGTCCAAGCCATTCAAGCAAATATGAAGGCCCGACTCGCCGAACTACCACGCGCAACCCAGCGATTGGTCAATCCGGACAGTTATCCGGTCTACATGACGACGACCCTCAGCCATTTACAATCTGAGTTGTTGACGCAATTGACGGTGGGTTCGGACTAGCGGACTGCGGCTTATATTTTTGCTCAAAATAGCCGAGATACTTCAGTATGGGAAAACTGAGGTATCTCGGCTGTTGATTTTGCAAGCTCATGCCATTATTTACGTTTAAAATCATCGATTGGCAATCCCACCTTGCCAACATCCGTCTCCCCAACCAGCACAAAACAAGCGTTGGCGCTCGAACACAGTCCGCACGCCAACGCTTGTTCAAATTTTTATCTGCTGATGGTTACAAAAACACTAGTCAATTTCTAACTGGTCGTTTTCACCAGGCGTCAATACTTTCGTTAGCACCGCAATCAAGTAAGTTCGTTCGCGGTCAAAAGACGTTCCAGGAAACCCCATCATCAGCCGTGCAATATAGCCAAACACCTGGGACAATAGTGTTTGAATGATTAAGTCGTTAGGCCAATCAACCATCAATTTGTCAGCTTTGAGTTGGTCGAGCACACTGCCGACTTGCTGGACCATTTGCGGCGCAATCTGACTTAAAATACGCTCACGCCGTGTCGCATCAAACGCCGCCATCTCAAAAATCACTTTTAGTTCTTTAAGATTATTTTGGACAAACTGCATCCGGTCGTTGACGACTGCCGTTAAAAAGGCCTGCAAGCTCGGATAGCGCCGATGCAATTCATCTTCAGAAAAATCACTCGCCAAGATCGGTACAATCTTAGCTGCAATCGGTGCTAACACCGCATCACGCAACGCCGCCTTCGTTTTGTAACGGCGATAGACCGTTCCCTCTGCGACGCCGGCTCGCTGTGCGATGTCACTCGTGCTCGTCTGGTCGAAGCCCTTTTCCGCAAACAAGTCCAGGCTAGCTTGTAAGATGGCCCGTTGCTTAGGTGTGATATTCTGATTTTGATCTAAGTCTTGTTGAAAATAATCTCGTATCCGTGGTCGTGCCATGCGCTCACACCTTTCGATAACGTTTCATTCCAACGATATTTAACATCGTCAGAACAACCATGAATCCTACTAATACTAACAAATCAAGGCCGATGTCTGCAAATCCAGCCCCCTTAGTTGCGACTGCCGTTAACGCATCAGCGCCATAGTACAGTGGCATAATGTGGGCAATCAC
Organism: Lactiplantibacillus sp. 30.2.29; assembly: GCF_018991255.1. NCBI lineage: Bacteria > Bacillati > Bacillota > Bacilli > Lactobacillales > Lactobacillaceae > Lactiplantibacillus > Lactiplantibacillus sp. 30.2.29. The sequence goes on from NZ_JAGYGU010000002.1 coordinate 240,914, forward strand.
TTGTAACCAGTTGGCCATGCCGTCAACAGGAATTAATCCCGCAAAGAAAATCTGAGGGACCACCACCAACGGAATGAATTGAATCATCTGAAATTCTGAATTGGCAAACGTCGAAATAAAAATACCCAATGTCAATGCAACCAACGCCAACAACAGATTCGTCAGGAAGACCAATCCCAGGCTCCCCACTAGATGAATCTTAAAGACCGTGATGGCAAATAGGACCGTCACTAGCGTTTGGATGATGGCAAAACAGCCGTAACCAATCAAATAGCCACAAATAATCTCGCTGCGCCGAATCGGCGTCGCTAACAACCGACTGAGCGTGCCAGTGGTCCGTTCATTCAGTAGCGAAATTCCCGAGATCAGGAAAACAAAGAAGAAGACGAAGAACCCCAGAAAGATTGGGAGGAAATTTTCAAAAAAGGTCGAATCACTACTGCCATAAATATAATGAGACTTAGTCGTATAATTTGTTGCTTTAGCTGACTGAGTCGAATTAGACGTCGCGGCTGTGGCCTGCTTGAGTTGCTTTTGTAATTTTTCAGCAGTTGCCTGGTCACCGCGAGCCTGGGCTTGTGCAATGGCAGTTTTAAGCTTCGTCACCGTTGCTTGTGTCTGAGCTGCTGTCAGCTTCTTCAAAGCGGCTTGTTGCGATTCGAGGGCCGCGCGCTGTTTCTTAGTAACGGTCACCAGCGTCTTCATTTTCAACTTAACTAATCCTGATTGTAAACTCGCCTTAATTAAAGACGTGTTGGTTGGATTGCTATTTGAATAAGTAATCGTCAATTGACCATTTTTCTGAGTCAAATAGCCATCTAAATCATGCTGCTTAATCATTTTCCGTGCTTGTGAACTATCATAATGATGAATCGTCACGTTTTTGGTATCAATCACGTTAACCACGGATTGGTCAACATGATGAACACCCAAGCTCGCTACTTGCGTCGTATTATTTTGAAATAAGAAATACATCAGCGTCATAATCAGTAATGGTGCCAAAAACATTAAGGCTAACGTCCGCTTATCTCGTAACAGTTGCTTAAAAACTCGTCTAACGATTGCCATTGTTCGCATCTTGCATCCGCCCCGCTTTCAAAAAGACTTGTTCGATTGTGGCCACATCATACTGTTGTTTCAAATCATGGGGCGTCCCTTGAGCTAACGCGATCCCACCACGAATCAACATTAAATAATCGCACCGTTCCGCTTCATCCATCACGTGGGTCGTCACCAACATGGACTTGCCCGTGGCTTTCAACTTGTTCAGTTCGGCCCAAATTTGTTGCCGTAATTCCGGATCGATTCCGACGGTCGGTTCATCCAAAATCAACAATCGTGGATCTTGGATCAGTGCGATTGCTAATGATAACCGGCGTTTCATCCCACCAGAATAACCACTGACCCGCTGATCCAATTGACTTGTTAAATCGACCAATCCCGCTGCATAATCAATCATTTGGACTAACTTCTGCTTAGGCACTGACATCAACTGGCCGAAGAACTTCAGATTCTCACGGGCAGTTAGCGTTTCATACAACGCATCACTTTGCGCCATATAACCAACTTGCGCCATCACCGCCCGATTAGGCATCCGCGTGCCCATCACATCCACGGTGCCCGAATCCACCGCTTCCATGCCTAAAATACTTTTAATCAAGGTTGTCTTCCCAGCACCAGATGGCCCAATCAAGCCGTAAATCATCCCGGATGGCAGTGTTAAGTCAATTTGATTCAAAACTTGTTGTCGCCCAAAACTCTTGCTAACTTGTTGTGCAACCACATAATTCGTTGTCATCTCAAACCCCTTCTTTCAAAAGTGAGTGTTCACTCACTCATTTATTGACTTTAGTATAAAACCGCTAAAGCTTGCTGTCAATGAAAATATGAGTGAACGCTCATTTTTATGTATTGCAACAACATTCTAAGTTCATCTCACTAGAAAAAACGCTTTTGTTTCCTAAATTAATTGTAGCCACTATTATCCATTTTTAGAGGTCGCGTCTTTCCACTGAGAGGCGCGAATGACAAGTCAAGCATGCCGAAGTAGCAGATCTATCCAATGATTACGAAAAGCATAAAAGACTTTGCAGCTGCCTTGCCGACAAAGTCTTTTCTAACTAATGCACTTTTTCACAGTTGATAGGTCGCTCATAGCAAGCGCTATCATTTAAGCCTTCACAATTTTGATTTGGCTGCCAACCTTGATATCAGGATAGTCTGCTTGTTCAACATACAATGAGCCTGGCAGTTTAGCAGTCGTTTCACCTGTAAAACAAACCGCCGTATGTCCCAGACGCCCAAGATTGGTTTGGACCTCATTACCAACCGCCGTAATCTGATATGTCTGATTATCGATTATCAAGCTCATGCCTGGTTCAATCGTGTCTTGCAAGGGCTTGACATTGATAATAAAGCAAGATGGTCGCAACGCGTCCGGTGCTTCATTACCAAATAAAATTGCCATACCAATCGATTCAAAATCTGGTGTCTCGGCACCAACTTCTAATACTTGTGTCTCAAAAATCGTTTGATTCTTCGTCATCATGATAATCACCTCAAAAAATTATACTATTTTGTATATAGTCCAAAACTAGCGATCCAAGCAACAAACACCCGTGGGACCCCATTAATAAACCGACTATACAAAACTGATGGAACCCCAACTTCAACCGTCTTTGCATCCGCTTCAGCTAACCCCAATCCAACGGGAATAAAGTCACAACCGTTTTGCGTATTAATCGCAAACAATGCGGGCAAGGCATATTGTGGTGGAATATTACCTTTTCCAATCTCAACACCAATCAAAGTGCCGACCACTTGTCCGATAACACCGCCAGGGCCTAATAGTGGGGATAAGAATGGCAGTGAACAAATCAGTCCTAAAATCATAAGGCCCCACACGTTACCGGCTAACGGCTCCATCACTTTAGCAAATACTTTCCCAATGCCTGAACCGTTGATAATCCCAACTAGTAGTGCCACAAACGCCATGAACGGGATAATCGTGTTGATAACGGTCTGCACCGCATCCTTAGCCGCTTGGTTGAACGTCGAAACCACTCGTCCAGCACCAATCCCGATTTTAGTTAAAACTCCCGGATTCTGAGCCTGTTGCGTTAACGTTTTTGATTGATCAATACCTTCTGTTGCTGTTTGTGACTCAGTATCCGCAGCTACAGGTTCAGCTGATTTCACGGTTTGAACCGGAACATCATCTTCGGTCCCTAACAACGTGATTTGATCCACGTCCACGTTCGAAACATAATTATCTTCACGCATAAACTGTGCTAATGGGCCACTTTTCCCAGTTGGTAAGACGTTGATCGTCGGAATTCCTTTTTTAGGATAAATCCCACAACGCAAGGTTCCACCACAATCAACAATTGCCAGTGCAGTCTCTTCATCTGGAATCGCCGTTTTAAAGCCATCGACTGCTTCCATCCCAGTCAATTTGGCAATTTTATCGACGATTGCAGGTCGATTACCACCGGTAACATAAATAAATTTGTTTTTGTCAGCAGTTGGTGTGATCGTAAGTGGGCCGCCCCAGCCACCTGCACCTTTAACAACTCGAATGCTATGATATTCTTTACTCATCATCTATCCCTCACTTATCCATCTAAATCGACAGTCTTAGACAGTGTAATCCCTTGTTGTTTACAAACATAGGCCGTTGTAAAGTCGGTGATCCATCCACCAATAAAGTTCATCACAAGCCCGACCAACAAATACCGAACAGCTAAGTCCATCGTATTTAAGCCTAGTTTTTGAACCCCCTGTGCAATTCCTAACCAAATAAAATATTCTGAGGGATTAATGTGTGGAAAAACACCATTACTGGTATGACAGAATTGCGCAATTGCTGCATACCAACTTGGCTTATAATATTCCGGTAAGAAGCGTCCCATTGAGTGGGCCATTGGATTTCCTAACATGAACGCTGAAACAAATGGTAAAATCAAATATCGTGTCACTGGATTCTTGGATGACGCTTTCGCCAACTTAGCCATTCGTTTATCCCCGATGAAGGCAATGATGGCATTCATTAAGACTAACAGTAACAGGACAACTGGAATGATGGAGGACATCCAGCCAACGAACGTCTTACCACCACTCTGAAAAAGTCCCATAAAACCGGATGCGAGATCAGTAATTATTTTCATTATGTTCACCTCAATCATTCATTTGTTTATGCCGACGAGCCATCGTCAGTTTATAAAAAATCGACTTCGCTTTTTCAACCATTGGTAGGCTCCAAATCTTGATTGACGAATCGAATTCACTTGGCGCCAATTGCTTCGTCCGGTAGTTGATGAAATTCTTATAGGCATCTAAGATACAAGCGCGGGTCAATTTATCAAATTCACGTAATGTTGAATAGGATGCCGCAACTTCTGCTAAATTCTGATTTTTCAGAGATTTAATCTCTTTGAACGTGGCAAAAATAGTCACACCCTTCATCATCTGCGCTTCCAAAATGGTCCCTTGTGAGTTCACAGCAATTAAGATTAATGTGCCAGAACGAAACTTTTTGGGCTTTTTACCAATTGCGACCGGTGCTAAGGTTCGCAGGTGGTGAAAAGTTCGTGAAAAACTATTAATTTGATGTAATCCTAACAATCCCTGCAATAAAAATGCCCCAACTAATAATATCCCGAAATAAATTAACATTATATTGCCTCCATTAACTGAATAATTGAGCGCGTACTATCATAATTCTTCAAATTATTATAAATATTGCCATTCGCTGCAATACTTCTTATTAAATCATAAACTTGGGACAACACGCGACTCAAATTTGCATCCAGTTGCTTCGGAATTGCGACTAAAAAGACAACCCTAACCTTCTGACCATCAAAACTCGTTGGCATCTTAAATAGTCCCACTGTCACTAGAATTCGTTTCAAGCCCGAGTTATCAATAACATGTGGTAAAGCAACCCCATCACCGAAAATGTTACTCGACTTACGCTCTCGAGCTTTCCAATCGGCAATAAAAGAATGCAGCAATTGGCCTTTATCAATTTCGGTCTCAATGAGTTGTTCAACGGCATTCATATACTTGATTGCCTTGTTAAAATGCGTCACTGTGAACTGACATAATCCTTGACTGATGGCATCTGCAACCAACGAAATCTGCAATCGCTGTCTGAGAATCCCCTGATTAAGGATTGAATTAAAGTGAATGACCGGCGCACGCTGGATCAACTCATTTTCGGTAATCAATTGATTGGAGAAAATCAGCAAATATTTTTCAGGGCTCTTCCGTAAGGCTTCTTCAGAGTTAAAAACATCAATTTGTAAGTCTTCATCAACAATGGTAGTCAACTGCTCACTCAAGAACTTTTTCATGCTCTCACTGAAAGGCTTCACTAACGCAATGCGATGAATAATTGGTGTCGTCATATATTCTTCCAGTTCCATTTGGAAGTAGACGGCTAGATAACCGACTTCTTGTTGCTTAATTTGTAACTGTAATCGCGTCGATAAAGCGGCCACAGTCTCACTAGCCAGTTCAGCAGCAACTGGATATTTATTCAGCATATCATTAGAAATGAAATTTTCAGTTTCCACATGGAAGACCGCGCGATTGATTAAGAACAGTAAATGATATTGCAATTCGGTCAATAATCGTTGAAAATCTAGCTGAACGTCGAGATGAGCCTTTATTTTTGGAAAAATAGCTTGCATTAGTGTGCCTATTTGACTGAGACCGCTTGTAATTAATTGTGGATCATCAATCCCCAGCTTCTTAATACTAAGCGGATAAGCGATAAAGGCCCACTCAGTAGTCGTCAGTGGCTGTCCGACAATCGTCGTTACTAATTCACGAAGCGGTTGGGTTTGTGAATCATTAACGACCACCGTATAATGTTTGATCTGATCATCAATACGGATATCGTATTGTTGTAACCACTTGACCACCGCAATATTTCGTTTAATCATACTAACCGTATTGTCACTCGCATCAAGCTGCTTGATCAGGTTAACCAATTTCACATCAGTTTGTTGTTTCCAAGTCAACTCCAATTCATAGTACTTACCAACCAAATTTCTGGTCACAGCAGCTAATTCATAATCGCGAGCAGCCGCCAACCGGATACCCCGATTAGTTTTGGCCTGAATCGTAATACCATACGGCGTTAGTTTAGCTTTCAATTCTTTCAGGTCATTGGTCAATGTTCCATGACTAACCGCCAAAGAATCCGCCAAATCGTCAATCACAAGATAGTTTGATAAGTGTTTGATTAATTCTTTTAAAATGGTCACCTGCCGCTTATCTGGATCATTAAAATCCAAATCACGCTTCAAAAAGAAGGTTTGAATTTTTGCGACTTCGGCATAATTGTTAATGATCAGATAAAACTTTGACCCGTTCATATTTATTTTGGCAATCCCATTCAAATACTCGTTAATATCACGAACATTCTTAATGATTGTTGACCGCGAAAGCGCGAACTGATTGCGAATTTCTCTGAGCGTTAATGCATCATTATTGATAAAAAAATTTAGCATTTCAAAATTCTGTCTGTTCATTTTATCACCACGCTATTCTAGCCGCGGCTCTTTCCACCCGCAACATTGATTGTAACGCCCGTAATGTAGCTGGCCCGATCTGATAATAAGTAATTAACTGCATCTGCAACTTCAGATAATTTGCCGCTACGTCCTAATGGCGTCGTTGTTGTACTCTTGTAGCCGGCCCGAATATCAGCCACTGTCTTGTGCCGAGTATAGGCCAGCGCTTCTTCATAACTTGAGGTGCGCAATCCCGTTGCTTCCATGATACCTGGTGCCACACCAACAACTCTGATATGATGCTCACCTAATTCTTTTGCCCATGAACGCGTGAAACCATTAATGGCCCCCTTAGTTGCAGAGTATACACTTTGACCCTGAGAACCTTCAAGTCCCGCTTCGGAGGACATATTTACGATGACACCATACTGTTGCTTCTCAAATTGATGCGTTGCCGCTTGTGACATCAGAAAGACGCTTTGCACATTTACCGCAAACATTTTTTGAAAATCTTGTTGGGTAAACTCATATTTTCCAAACGGTTCTTGCGCGTCTGCCAACAGCCGTGGTAAATTAATCCCGGCATTATTGACCAAGCCATCGAGCTTACCTTGATCCGTGACGACCTGTTTTACTAGTGATGTCACCGCATCCTGATTCGTAACATCCGTTTCAACAAAATGTAAATTAGGATGATTTAATTCTGGCTGATTCAAATCAGCATCATAGACAATTGCTTCGTTATTCAACAATTCCGTCACAATGGCTGCACCAATACCAGATGATCCACCCGTTACCACGTAGACGCGACCAGTTAAATTAATCCAATTATTCATAAAATGACACTCCTCGTATAATGTGACTTGCTTTTGTTTACAAATACATCATAGATGAAAGCGCATTCACCATTAAGCCAACATTTTACGACCACTGAGTTCAAATTATTAGCTTAATTGTTTCAATCTATTCTTACACAACAAAAAAGACGTAGCATCGTTTGATTACTGCGTCTCAATACATCTCTATTAACAGGCACATTATTAATACATGTTGTCCGCCGATTTAGTTTCTACTATCTTCATGTAATAACGAACTACCTACTCGCCCTCAACCGCCAACAACAATTTCCGTCCTAGATCATAATCCAATTGCCGTTCGGATTCCGGCATCATGTCGCCACCGGTTGCCCAGACGATGTGAGTCACATTTTTGCCAGCGAGTTCAGGAAACTGATTAGTGATGGGTGCGATGGCGGTAAACCCAGCGGTTGCAGATGGTTCGACCATCACTTGCTCCGTGTCCAACAACTTAGTCAAATACTTATAAAGCTCATTGTCTTCAAAGGTGGCGGTTCCTAATAGTAAGGTCCGCATGATTTTGCCCGCTAACCGGGATGGGCGACTAACCGCGAGTCCATCCGCTGCCGTCAAGCCATCTAAACCGATATCCTGAACAGCGATTTTTTCATTGAGCTTGGTCATCATGCCCAGGGTGACGGATGGCACGTGGGTCGGTTCGCAAAAGACCGGATAGATGGCGTCGCCCATGATCATCTTCAGCCCGAACGCCACGCCACTCGGACTACCACCGACGCCGGCTGGCAGATAAACGACGACTGGATGTTGGTCGTCTAACGGAATGCCCTGCGTCTTTAATTGGTGCTGCAAACGCACACCGGCCACCGCATAGGCTAAGAACAAGTCCCGAGAGCCCTCATCATCGACAAAATGGGTATGCGGATCCTTAGCTGCCGCCGCTCGTGCGACTGGAATCACACTGGAAAAGTCCGTGTTCAGTTCTTCAACTGTGATGCCATTAGCACGTAACTTATCTTTCTTCCACTGCCGAGCGTCGTGTGACATGTACACCGTCGTTTTAAAGCCAAAGGTTGCGGCCATGATACCCACGCTGAGTGCTAAATTACCAGTCGACGCTACAATCACACCATATTGTGCGAACAAGTCATGATACTTGGGCGTGGCCAGTACGCTATAATCGTCCATGTACGTTAAATCCGTATGCGTCATGGCGACCTGTTCGGCGAATTTCAGCACTTCATAAATGCCACCGCGTGACTTGATCGACCCTGAAATCGGTAACTGACTGTCCGCCTTGAGATACAATTGCCCTGCCAAAGATTGATGATTAATGGCCTCCCACGCCGGTTGCATATGCTGGAGCTTCAGTAGTGGCGATTCAATCACGCCATTCATCGCTGCTGTTTCTGGAAAAGCGACGGCTAAGAAGGGCGCAAAACGCTCCCAGCGCACCACCGCATCAAAAATATCTGCCCGCGTCAATGGCAACTCAGCCGATTCGCCATAATCCGGGTTACGCCAAACAATCGGCTGTTCTGCCATTAAATCCTTGATCTGTGGGTGCTTTTCAATCATTACCGTTGTATCCATACTTTCAGGTCCTTTTCGTTTAATTGATTCATGTTAGATAACATGACACCACTTTCGTTCATCATTTAACCACACTTAGCCCGCTTTAACAATCCTTGGCGCCAAATTCACCTGAATTGTTGGTTGAGCGACCCAACATGCGGGGAAGCCTGCAAAAGGAATGACCGTATACACATTGTGCTAGTTAGTGGATTCCTGTTCGTCAGCCGGTGAGCTTCCTATTCCGACTTCCAGGGCAGGCTGACAATTGCTGGAACGTAAGCCGACGTCGATTTGAACTCACGCAGAAAATCACTGCGCAATTTCAAATACGAGTCTTATTCTAAGCCGGAAGAAGACCACTTCCGACTAAGAATAATTTGGCTACTGAGCATTGTCAGCCAGCCCCTACAGTCGGGAAGCCACTCGAATGGCAGATGAACGGCCACCTATCTGGGTGCAATTGACCGCTGAACATTAAGCGACTGGCCCTTCATGCGAACTGCGAATCAACATCTATAGTATTCGTACTCTGGCAAGACTGCCTAATGATTATTGTATGATTCTTAGGCTTACGAACAGACGATAAAATTACCATTCATGTAAAATTCAAGGCTCTAGTATCTGAGTTGACGTGAGAAAATTCACCAATGTTCGCCGATGCTCATGATTCATAGTCTCAAAATATGGGCAAGTAGCTAAAATATTACCAATAACTAGGCTTACGTTGAATGTCAAAACGACTGTTAATTCAAACTTAGCGATCAGTCCATCAAATATTGAGTTCGCATATATTTGCCTTCCGAATACCATCCCGGATGGAGGTATTCTGGGCAAGGCCCAGTGTCTTTCAGCCTGTGAGGTTCAGACAGGTTTGGACTGAGGATTAGCCTAGCTGGAGCGTTAAGCGGTGAACTTCCGCTTGGCGTTCTGGCGTAGCTAACCGGAAGTCCCAGTCTGACTCGAGCACATTTTATCCATATCACAGTTAACATGAAAGACCAGTATTTAAGACGTGGTTTGTCGGCTTAAATCTGTGTCCACTACGTCACGGCCATTGTCCAGAATGCCTGGAAGCCGTAGTAGGATGTGTCTATCACTGCAATTTTATACTAACTTGCTTTGTTTCCAGCGGGTCTTAGCTGGCTTTCTTTGAACGAGAAATTGGCATGTACTTAATCCTTTTTAATCCCAAATTCAAAAACGGCGTTCAAAGCCCATTCGCTTTAAATACCGTTTGCTGATTCATTGTTAACTTTAGTAAACTAACTGCTCAGTTGAGTATAACCGGTACATCGCATCCGAGAACCCTATTTCAAGTCTGCACCGTTAGTCCGGATGACTTTTTGATACCAGTAGAATGAGTCCTTCTTGGAACGGTCTAGTGTCCCCTGGCCTTCATCGTCTTTGTCGACGTAAATGAAGCCGTAACGTTTCGACATCTGACCAGTCCCAGCGGAGACCAAGTCAATGCAACCCCATGGCGTGTAGCCAATCAGGTCGACACCGTCTTCATTGACCGCTTTGATCATCTCACTGATGTGCGCGCGTAGATAGTCAATCCGGTATGGATCGTGGATACTGCCATCGGCTTCGACCTTATCGCGAGCACCCAGCCCGTTTTCAACGATCATCATTGGCTTGTTGTAACGGTCTTGCAACCAGTTCAAGGAATAGCGTAGGCCTTCTGGGTCAATTGGCCAATCCCATTCACTCGTCTTCAGATATGGATTATCGACCGCTTCTGGACCGACATAACGATAATCTGGGTTGTCATCTTGAGCAGCGACCGTGTTGGAGTTGTAGTAACTGAACCCAATATAATCCACGGTGCCTTCCTTCAAGACTTGCCGGTCTTCCGCCGTGATGTCAGGCCGGAAGCCAGTCCGCTTGAAGTAGGCTTCCATGTTATTTGGATAGTAGCCCCATGATTGCACATCCGCAAACCAGTAGCGCCGTTGCATGGCTTTTTCAGCTTGCATGATATCTTGTGGCTTAGCCGTTGCTGGGTAAATTGGCGTCATGTTGATCATGTTCCCAATCTGGAAATCTGGGTTGATCGCATGCCCAATTTTAACTGCCAAGGCACTCGCAACCACTTCGTAATGGGCGGCTTGATACATCAAAGCTTCTGCATCAGGGTCATCTGGTTTGAGGACCAAGCCGGAATCAGTTGCCATCAAGAATTGATTGGTATAGTTCGTTTGATTGTTGATTTCGTTAAACGTCATCCAGTACTTCACTTTGTTCTTGTAACGCTTGAAGACCGTTTCAGCGTAGTGTACAAAGAAGTCGATGACCTTGCGCGAACGCCAACCACCGTATTCTTTGACTAAGTGGTATGGCATTTCGAAGTGCGCTAAGGTGATGACCGGTTCGATGCCGTACTGGTGACAAGTATCAAACATGTCGTCGTAAAACTTCAAACCTTCCTCATTTGGTTCCGTTTCGTCGCCATTCGGGAAAATCCGCGTCCAGGCAATCGATGTCCGGAAACACTTAAAGCCCATTTCGGCAAATAACTTAATATCTTCCTTATAGTGATGATAAAAATCAATGCCTTCATGGTTGGGATAATTTTTACCGGCAATCACGCCATCAGTAATTTCACGTGGCACCCCATTGGCACCAGCGGTCATGACGTCAGCGACACTGACCCCTTTACCGCCAGCTTGCCAACCGCCTTCTAATTGATGGGCGGCAACCGCGCCACCCCATAAAAAGTCCGAACGTAATCCACTTGTCTCTGCCATACTACTTCATCCTTTCGCTATAAATCTTCACCATCACTCGCAATGACCTTCTGGAACCAGTCAAAGGAGTCCTTCTTCGAGCGGTCAAAACTACCATGGCCATCGTCATCCGCGTCAACGTAGATGAAACCATAGCGTTTGGCCATTTCACCGGTACTTGCCGAGACCAAATCAATGCAGCCCCATGGCGTGTAACCAATGAGGTCGACGCCGTCTAAGGCAACCGCTTCTTCCATCGCTAAAATGTGATCACGGAAGTAGCTGATACGATAATCGTCATGGACACTGCCATCGGCTTCCTTCTTATCATATGCACCAAAACCATTTTCAACGATGAATTGTGGCAAGTGCCAACGATCCTGCATCCAGTTCATCGCGTAGCGCAGCCCAGTTGGGTCGATCTGCCAGCCCCAGTCCGACTTTTCAACGTACGGATTGTCAACAAAATCATCCGGTTCCTTGAAGTCGTAGTCCGAGTCACCATCATGGCCCTTGGTCACAAACGACATGTAGTAGCTGAAGCCAACGTAATCGACCGTGCCGGCTTTTAACGTTGCCAAATCAGCCGCCGTAATATCCATATCAAAGCCTTTACGTTCAAAATACTTCGGTAACCACTTTGGATACTCGCCTAAGCAGTGGACATCGCCGAACCAGTAACGTTTCTGCATTGCCCGTTCGGCCATCATGATATCCGCTGGTTTGGCCGTCAGTGGATAGATTGGGCACATCGCCACCATACAACCAATCTGGAAGTCCGGATTAATCGCATGTCCCGCCTGAACGGCCAGCGCGCTCGCCACGAGTTCATAGTGGGCAGCTTGATACATCGCTTGTTCCCAGTTGTCATCCTTACCGAGTTGTAACCCGGAGTTTTGTAATAACGGATGGGGGTCGCTCCACGCCGTCTGATTATTGATTTCATTAAAGGTCATCCAATACTTGACCTTATCTTGATAACGTTCAAATACGACCTTCGCAAAGTGCAAGAAGAAGTCGATCATCTTCCGATTGCTAAAGCCACCATACGCCTTAACGAGGTGATAAGGCATTTCAAAGTGGGATAGCGTCACGACCGGCTGAATGCCGTGTGATAGCAAGTCATCAAATAAGTCGTCATAGAATTTCAACCCTGCTTCATTTGGCTCAGCTTCATCACCATTCGGGAAGATTCGGGTCCAGGCAATCGATGTCCGGAAACATTTAAAGCCCATTTCGGCAAATAATTGGTCATCTTCTGGATAACGGTGGTAGAAGTCATTGCCCCAATGGTTCGGGTAGATTTCCCCTTCCTTGACGCCATCCGTGACCTTGCGGGGAACGCCATTGCGCCCGGCCGTCATGACATCAGCAATGCTGACCCCTTTACCGCCAGCTTGCCAGCCACCCTCTAATTGATGGGCCGCGACCGCGCCACCCCACAGAAAATCTTTCGGCATTTTGTATCCTTTTGTCATGAACTAATTCCCTCCATTAATGCTGCTCAGTTAGCCTGAGTTACAGTCTTCGTAAGCTTAACAAACATTGGCCGCGTAACCGCCACGTCCACGCGTTAAGCACCCGTCATCATCTTTGACTACGGCATGAATGAAAAAACAAGCCCAGACCAACACCAGCAGGTATTTGCCTAGGCTCCAATTAATTAATTACTTTGCTTCGTCAGCAGCTAAGCGACGATAAACGTCCACGACTTCACCAGCTAAATCCCGGAAAGTAATGGCATTCATGATATGATCTTGTGAATGTACGAGTAATAATGAGACGTGGGTATGTTCACCCTGTGCTTCTGCGGTCAGCATCGAAGTTTGTGAATTGTGTGCTTCCGTCAAGAAGTTATCGGCTTCCTTCAACTTCGCATCCGCAGTTTCAAAATCGCCTTCCTTAGCAGCTTTAATTGCTTCGAAAGCGGAACTCTTTGCATTACCACCATTAACGATCAGTCCCATGATAGTTTCAAGACTTGCTTCAACTTCTTTAGTTTGTTCTTCTGCCATTGCCCTCATCCTTTTAGCGTTTTTTTCGTGTGCGTGACAATCAAAATGCCACCACGCCCGGTAAAACTACCGTGGCATGGTCGCATCGATAATTCATTGATTAGTTAGCTTTTGCAATTGATGCTTCGGCTTCCTTCAAAACTTTTTCGCCGTTCATCATCCCGTAGTCTTGCATGTTGATTACTTCAACTGGAATATCCACGCGCTTCTGGAAATCACTTAACATGTAACGAACTTGTGGTCCAAGCATTAAAATGTCAGGATTCTTTTCAGCCAACTTAGCATCGGCGTCACTGGCAGCGGTTGCAAAAATATCTGCATCGATACCTTCTGCTTCAGCAGCCTTTTGCATCTTGGATACTAATAATGACGTTGACATCCCAGCGGCACATACCAACATAATTGTTCTTTCAGCCATAATAAACACGCTCCTAGATCGTTTTAAATTTATATGTTACAGCGGTTGCTTTAATAAACCGCTTTCATTACAATTAGAATTATAAGTCATGGGTACAAATTTGACAAGCGTTATTAATCAGATATCTTCAATTTATTTAATTTGTACCCACAAATTAAACTATGACATTAACTTTGAAAGAAGTGGTTTCTATGTATCGTGAGATTGCGACCAAGCTCGTCGCCGCCATTCAAGACGGTGTTTTTACTGTCAAATTACCCACCGAAGCACAATTAATGGAACGCTACCATGCGAGTCGGAATACGATTCGTAAAGCCATCGATTTAATCTACCAACAGGGCTTACTCCGCCGGGTTCAAGGGAGTGGCTATTACATTACCAATATCCAGTTACAACATAAAACGGTCGTCAACTTGTCGGCTCGCTCACTCTTCAATAGTAATCTGCATCCGCGCAACCTGAAGTCCAAAGTGCTCACCTTTGATACCGTCAAGGGTGACAGTGCATTGAGTCACCAACTTGGAATTCCAATCGACGAAGAACTGTACCGCATCATTCGTCTGCGCTACTGGCACGACCAACTCTACTGCCTGGAAAAAGCGTACTATCTACGTTCGGTCGTCCCCTACCTCTCCACGGAGGCCGTCAATAGCTCGATATGGGATTTCATCAACGAAGCATACGGCATCGGCATCGCCAATAGTGATGACTACCTGTCTCTCACCAACTTGAGTAAGGAAGAGGCCGAGCTGATGGACCTCGGGCACGGTGATACTTATTTGGCCCTCGATTCATCCAATTATTATAAAAATAATGGATTGCTTGATTTCTCACACACCGTCTTCGTTTATCCCGACTTAGCGCTCTATTTCCATACCACCAATTTGGCAAATAATTAATTTATGGCTAAAAAAGGGGATTTGACTACAAATTCATCACAATTTATGGGTATACTAGTAATAGTATTCAAATTTACGATGGAGGAATTAGCGTGTCAGCACCCCTTTTTTCAGTGGTTGTACCAGCTTACAACCAGCATAAATTTATAGACAGCTGCTTGACTAGTCTGCAACGCCAAACCCTGACCGACTTCGAAGTCTATGTGGTTGACGATTGCTCGACTGACGACACTGGCGAACAAATTGCCGCGTTAATCAAAGGTGATGACCGGTTCCACGTGATTACCCACACGACTAACCGGGGCGTCTCCGCAGCTCGTAATTCCGGTATGGCTGCTGCCAAGGGCAAGTACCTTTGTTTTGTTGACGGCGACGACTGGGTCGAACCAGATTTTCTGGCCACCTTCCTAGCCGCCTATCAAGCAGCCCCGAATACGCAACTCGTTGTCTGTGGGCACTATGGTTACTTAGCTGTTCCTAGTCCCGCTAAAACTTACAGTCAAAAAGATTTGATTGCCAACATCAATTTTGGGACCGTCGGCGGTTTTTCGTGGAATAAAGCATTCATTCGCGAGATTATTACCACCCACCACCTGACCTTCAACGAAGATATCAACTTTCTGGAAGACCAACTGTTTGCCTTCCGCTACGCCAACTACGTACAGTCCTCCGAATACGTACCGGATCGGACTTACCATTACCGTTGGCGCTTCCGGAGCAACCTCGCACATATCGGCATTCCGTTCTTCGTTGCCCGTCGCAAAATGATGAAGATTCTCAAGCAGGAAAAAAAGCAAGTTCTGAATGAAGATTGGAATAATCAATAAGCTTAAGACGTCCCTTATTTGGGACGTCTTTTGTTTTAGCTGATCACTATATGTATGATGATCGCCGTTATTTTCTGGCATGAATCATGATTGAAATGCCAGTTCTTAAGTTCAAAGACAGCCAGCTGAGACCCGCTGGAAACAGTGCGAGTTACCGTAAACTTGCTGTGGTGGATGCTTCCTAGTTTGGCTTCCAGGCATTTATGACAACGCTGGAACGCGATGGACACAGATTTAAGCCGAAACCCACGTCTTAAATACTGGCCTTCCACTAACCAAGCACACAACGCTTGCTAAGTGGAATTTCATCGCTGAGCATTGTCAGAAACACCTTCCAGCCGGGATGGTATTCGAAAGGCAGACATGTGCGGACCAACATTTTGTTGGATTTGTCGTTGGTTCCTTGGTACACAGTCATTTTTACATTCAACTGTCAGACTGGGTTTTAATGATAGCTAAGGCTCCTTACACATGCTGTCAGATAAGCAACTTCAATGAGTTTCTCTAGTAGTTTGAGATAGCGAAATCTCGGCTTCTAAGCGAAGGTAATTTTATCGAACAAATACAAGATTACTTACCATTGAAATTAGTGGCATTAAGATGAGTGAATAATATTCAGGTGATTTTCTCAGTAATTAAATACCAGAAGTCATCATCAATGCCGCTTATAAGCTCGCCCGAAGAACCAGTCACCTAATGTTCAACGTTCAATTGCACCCAAATAGGTGGCCGTTCATCCGCCATTCGAACGGCTTCCCGACTGTAGGGGCTGGCTGACAATGCTCAAGGGCGAAATTCTTCTTGTCCGGGCGGTTTTCCCGGGCTAGAAGAAGACTCGTATTTGAAATTGCGCAGTGGGGTTCTGCGTGAGTTCAAATCGATGTCCGCCCTGTTCCAGCGTTGTCAGCCAGCCCCGGAGGTCGGAATAGGGCGCGCTTCCGCTGACGAACAGCAATCCAACTTAGCATTTTTAATCATAATTCGTGACAAATTGACTCACACAATATGTTTGTTACCTGCCGCGTTAGATTTGAAATCAAAAGGTTGTCAAGACAGGGCCAACAGCTTTATCGCTTGTTTGGTACACGGCTTGTATCAAAATAAAGTTTCCATTAACAATTAAAGGCTTGTTGAATCTTAGGCCAGGCCTTACAATTGGATTATGTTCATCAAACTGCAAGGGAGGGTCAGCAATGGCAACGATTCACTTATACTTAGTTCGACATGGCCAAACAAAACTCAACGCGGCCGGCCGCCTACAAGGCATTTACGATTCAGAATTGACACATAACGGCGTGCGCGATGCGGAACGGTTGGCACGGATGCTCGCCGATACCCATTTTGACGCCGCCTATACGAGTGATCTAGGTCGAGCCCAACAAACCAGTCGCATTATTCTGGCGCACCATCCCGAAATTAAAAAGCCGACGATCGACGTCGGCTTACGCGAATTTAATTTTGGTGGACTAGAAGGCACCCGTAACATGTGGATCGTTAAGCAAGTCCGCAAACAATTGGGCATTGGGACCTTCATCAAGCTCATGCTGAGCCGTGAACGGTTTGCGACGCTGCTCTGGGTCTTCAATTCTCTTGACCAGACACGGGCAGCTGAGACCCTCGTCGGTGTTACGGACCGGATCAGTCGCACCCTGCGACGCATCTGTTTATACGAATCACAACATGGCGACCACGATAAGAACATTTTAATCGTCTCGCACGGACTCGTCCTAAGTGCCTTCTTATATCAAATCAGTCCTGGTGAACTGCCGACACGCTTGCTCAAAAACACCAGCGTAAGTCGCGTCGACTACCAAGATCGTCAGTTTGACTTAATCGACATCAACGTTACCCCTAAGAAGCGGGCCTAGTCGTTTCTAGACTGACCGGTTCCGCAGTACAACTTGGGAATTGTAACCGAGCTTGAATGCCGAAGAAGGCCTTGATTTTACGTTGGAGTTCTTGACCAGTCGCGTGCACCGATTCCGCACTGTCCGTCGTATCACCAATCACGACCAGAATTCGACTACTCTTACTATCAAGATTGGGTGCTAACGCGCTCGTCGTGGCAAGCTGAGCCCCCTGTGCCGTCACTTGTAGCTGCACTTCATCAGTGCCCAGCGCATTCATATCCCACGCGTTGATGGCCACCGGATGATGCGCATGAATCACTTGAATCAGGTCGGCTAAGGCACTCTGTGGTTGCGCGACAGGAATCTGCTGAGTCGTTAATTGCTTTTCAATTGCCGGGTTCAGCTCACGGTTATCAAGGTTGGTCATCGACAAAATGGCTAGCGGAATCTCCGCGGTGGTCGTCGGTAAAATTTCAATTTTCAACAGTTATCACTTCCTAAAAACACTTCATTACTAAGTGTGCCAAATTTGACGCAAATGTCAAACAACACTACTTGAGTCTTTGTGAAATATTAATCTTACCACAAAAAGGCGACCTCCGGGGATATTTCTGGAGATCGCCTTGAATGTCGTTTGACGCTATCAATCATTGCGACTAGGTCACTAACCGGCCGATTGTAAACTATCTTTACTTAACGTCTGCTAACGGATGCTCGGCAAAATAGCGTTCTAAGAACAGCGCCAACCCATCGTTATAGTTGGTATCCGTCACGTAGTTTGCAATGGTTTTCACTTGTGGTAACGCGTTGCCCATCGCGACTGATAAATCTGCTTCGGCCATCATGCCCACGTCATTTAACCCATCGCCAAAGACGAAGGTATGGGCGGCATCAACGTGCTGTTCCCGTTGGATTTGTTTAACGGCCGTCCCCTTATCCGTGTTGAGCGGAATCATTTCAATGTTATTCGGATTAGATGACGACAACCGCAATAACTTACTGTTGGTCAACTTTTCACGTGCAGAATCTAAACGTGACATATCCTCGCGACTGAGGATTACGCCATTCGTGATTTGGTCCTCGATGGTTGCCAATTGTGTAAAACTCTTAACTTCTTCATAGCCGATTGAAACTTCATCCGCATCAAAATTGGCCGCGTTCCGAGCAACAAACCGCGGAATCTGTTCGGTGTAATAAGCCATATCAGGTGTAAATAACATCATTGGCAAATTATCACGCCGCGCAATCAGATAGGCCAACTCTACGGCAGCGCCCCCCAGTTTAGTCAGCTCACGACCCTGAGCACCGTCAAAGACCGCCCCATTCGAGGTAACCAACCGCACATCCGGATTGAGTTTGTTACGGACGATTTTAGCCAATTCATACATCCGCCCCGTGGCAATATAAAATAGCACGTCCTGCTTCTGTAAGCGTTCAATCGTCGCTCTGGTCCGCTCTGAAACGTATTGATGTTCAGTCAAGAGCGTCCCGTCAATATCCATAAAAACTAAATATTTTGGCATAAGTGACTCCTCCTACGTAATTTACACTTACAATTGTACGCTATTCTTTCACAGAATGGAAATCGCTTTCAAAATTACTGAACATACCGCATTTTCATGATTAAGACAGCAGATTCATTCATTGCCGACGCACCAACACGTCTTACCTGACACCATGATTCACGCCCAATTTTCCCTTTTGCACCATTCCGGCAGGCTGCTCGGGCTAGAAATGCCAACACGCATCCTTAAATACCAACATTTTTGGTTTGCGACTGATTCAACTGACTAAATAATCTTAAGTTTAGATGCCAGGATGGTTCCTATTTTCCCACCTATGACCTAATATCCCAAAGTCTTTCCACCATCACTTGACTTTCTACCGCCAAACCACTAAATTAAAGAACAATTAATAAACGATGATAAAAACTTTGAACAGTCCAGTAATTGCCGTTATGCAGCCCAAGCGAGTCTGAGATGGTGTAAGCAGACCTGTCAACGGACAATGAACATCAACTGTGAGCGTGCGAGTGAATCGAAGTAACTCGTGCTGGTTTGACACTCATTACCGTGTCGCACATTGACAGCGATGTGCTGAAGGTCAGGAATGTGAATTGCTGATGAATACCGGTGGTAACACGCGTTTGCGTCCGGCAGGCTTACGAGTCTGTCGGACGTTTTATTTTTCATTTATTAATTAAATCATATTAAAGGATGGTCATACATATGCATTTTACAGTACTCGGCGCAGGCGCCATGGGATTACGTTACGGTGTGTTATTACAAGAAGCAGGCAATCAGGTCGATTTTGTGGATACCTGGCAGAAAAATGTGGATCAAATTCATCGGCAAGGTGGCGTGTACGTCTCCCGCGACCATCAAAATCGCCACTTAGTTCCCGTCAAAGTCTCGACACCAGAAGACTATCATGATAATCCGGATGTCTGGGTCGTTTTCACTAAACAGATGCAGCTTGCCGACTTTTTGACTCGCACCGCCCACGCATTCAACGACGAACAGTACGTCCTCACTTGTATGAACGGCATGGGACACGTTGAAAAATTATTACAATACTTCAAGCCTGACAAATTATTAGCAGGAACCGCATTAGTCGCAACGGTCTTAAACGGCCCTGGCGACGTCGACTTTATTGGTGCGCGTGGTGCTGGCACGATGAATCTGGCTAATTATACGGAACAACCAGACGAGATGACTCACAAAATCATTGCTGAATTGGACAAATGTCAGTTTCATCCGAACTTAACGACTAATTTCCGCGGCACCCTCTTGGCTAAAGTCGTCTTCAATTCCGTAGTCAACACCCTCTGCACGTTATTCGAAATCACGATGGGCGAATTTGCCGCTTATCCTGGTGCCGATGAACTCAGCCGCCAGCTCATCGATGAAGCGTACGATGTCTGTGAACGCGACGGCATTACGATGCTCAATACGCGGGCTGAAGAATTAGCCTCGGTCAACTACGTCAGTAAAGTCGCCAATCCGCTCCACTACCCATCGATGTACCAAGATATGTCGCACAACCGGCCAACCGAAGTGGATTACATCAACGGCTACTTAGTTAAATTAGGCCAAAAGCACCAGTATCAGGCTAAAACCCACGCATTCCTAACTCACCTCGTCCACTTGGCTGAAACGACGCGTCAAGCCGCTGAAAAGACTGAACAAAAGACTGAACAAGCAGATGCAACGGCGACAACTTCAGCTACAGAACAAGCGAGCGCCTAAGCTGTCGTCAGGGCGTCAAACGTCGCTAATAGGGCCCGATTACCGCTGATACCCAGATCCTAACGATGGTCAATTATTAATGATTGTCGGTGACTGATAGTTGCTGGCGACTAATGGTTGTTGGTGATTAATAGGGTTCGATTACTTTGGCTTCCTAATACTTGCGCACGATGATCAATGCCGTGTAAGTATCGGGAAGCCGTTTTGTTTGGATGTTGTGAGACTGGTCGTCCTTAATTCGTTGATGACCTGCATTGGTGAACAGACCACCCAAAATCTAGAACCGCCCTGCAGTTGGCGACATGCTGAACACGCGCGTTTAGTTGCTAGCGGCATGCTAATTCCTGAACAACTAAACTCCCCCGCCCCTTTTCAGGGTAAAATCATGTACAATGGAAGTTAAGTGATTGATACAGGGAGGCGGTATATCATGCAGTTCAGTCGGGAATTTAAGGGGATTTTTCTGGCCAGTATCAGCGTGACTTTTTGGGGCGTCTCTGGTGCCGTGGCGCAAACCCTTTTCGACACGACCGATATTAACTCAATTTGGCTCACTGGGATTCGCATGCTGGGAGCCGGAATTGCGTTGTTCCTCGTCAGTTTAGTGACGCACGTTGATTTGTGGTCAATTTGGCGACAGCCCCGTGACTTGCTACAAATCGCAGCTTACACGTTGCTCGGGCTGATGCCAGTACAGTTCACGTATTTCTTGGCGGTTGAAGCGAGTAACGCCGCTACGGGAACCATTTTACAGTTCATGGGACCAGTATTCATCGCCCTCTGGATGTTAGTGGCGCACCGTCAATTGCCGACCCGCGCCGAGGGACTTGCCATTATTTGCGCCTTATTAGGGTCATTTTTACTAGTGACCCACGGCAATCCTGGCACACTGGTCATCTCCGTCTGGGCCTTGATTTGGGGACTGTTATCCGGGGTCTCCTCGGCAACTAATACTTTATTGCCGACCAAGCTACTTACCAAATACGATCCGATGACCGTCAATACCTGGTCGATGCTACTGGGCGGGATTCTATTTAACCTCGTTCAACCAGTCTGGTCGATC
This sequence comes from Lactiplantibacillus sp. 30.2.29, assembly GCF_018991255.1. NCBI lineage: Bacteria > Bacillati > Bacillota > Bacilli > Lactobacillales > Lactobacillaceae > Lactiplantibacillus > Lactiplantibacillus sp. 30.2.29. The sequence continues at coordinate 262,874 of NZ_JAGYGU010000002.1, forward strand.
CATATACCGTTGACGGCACTGAACATCAGCAAACTGGTCTTTGTTATTTTGTTCGGAACGTTGCTAGCCTTTCTATTCTTCCTGCAAAGTCTGCAATACATCCGCCCAACCGTCGTGAGTTTGCTTGATGCTTTCGAGCCACTGTCAGCGACCGTCATTGCCGTCGTTTTACTGGGCGTCAGCTTTGGCTGGCTCGACATTCTTGGCAGCATACTCATCATTAGCACCGTCTTCATTCTCGCAATTGGGCAGGGTCCCAATGACCGTACCGCTGAAAATTTCAAGGAATCTGAACACTGACTTATTTAAGCTCAAAAATCCGATAACGCGCATTTCAATAATGAATTGCGTATTATCGGATTTTTTGCATTTTTCATTCAAACTGAACACGCCGTTCAGTAATGACCCTGCGTCTGGCTAGCCAGCAATAACTGGGCTAATAACCACGGTCAAGATCAACTTGGTTGCGGACAAGCGTGCCATCCTTAACGAACTGCGCAAAGTTTGCGGCAAAAATTGGAAAGACTGTCGCACGAAAATGGGCAATCTGGCCGGAAATATGTGGTGTAATCAACACGTCATCGCGTTGCCAGAGCGGATGATCCGCCGGTAATGGTTCGGGTTCCGTCACATCAAGGGCCGCCATGCTTAACTGGTGCTGGTCCAAGGCCGCCATTAAATCAGTCGTATCGACTGCGGGTCCACGACCAATATTGATCAACATAGGCGCCTGTTTCGTCTGTGCAAAGAGCGCGGCATTAAATAGGTGATGCGTCGTCGGCGTCAATGGCAAGGCGTTAACGATAAAATTAGCCGTCGCCAACACTGGTTCCGTCGCCGTAAAAGCAACCGTTTCATGAAAATGTTCAGCTGGATGACCGGTCGTATTCACGCCAATCACATGCATACCCAGTGCACTGGCCTTAGCTGCCAAGGATTGCCCAATTTGACCAGTCCCATATATCAATAACTGTTGGCCAGTCAATGTCGAAGTCGTCATTGGTAATTGCCAAGCACGCTGCCCTTGTTGATTCAACCAGGCCGCATGGTAGCCACGAACGACTGTTAGCATCGCTGCCAAAACGGATTCACTGATGGCATCCGCATGAATGCCGCTGGTGTTCGCAACCAGGACACCCGCCGCTTGTAGATCTTTCAGTGGCAGGTAGTCCACACCAGCCGAAATCACTTGCACGAATTTCAGCTGATTGGTGGGCCGCGCTAATAATGTCTTGAGTAGCGGGTGATTGCCGTACAACACTTCCACTTCATCATAGTCCGCTGGCGTTATCGCGTCGGCATCCTTAAATTGCCACCCCGGATACTGTTCCTGCAACTGTTGCCGTTGCTCTGGTTTCGTTGCCTGCGCCATTAAAACGATTGGCATACTCATGACCCCATTTCTTCTTTATTCTCATGCTCAATGATACCACTACTTGATCTGAAAACTGTCCTAATTCGCTTAAAGCAGCAAGCTGCCGGCTGTTCAGTTTTGTTCAGTTGTGCCGTGGCTTTGTTCAGTCACCCGATAGTTCAAACTGAACACGACTTGTTGTATCTAATACCATGTTTGCCTCATATTCATGGCTAGTGCACCAATTATGCCACCATTTTGAGTATCAAAAAACAGGTAGCTAAGTCCGGATTACCGTTCCACTACCTGTTTCATCCTCAAAAATCAACGGTCAGCCTTTGAGATAATCGCCAAAGATCAAATTCAAAGACCATTTAGACCACGTGCCCAAAGCTGAACGGCTGATTTAGCACGTCCAACACCGTTCAACCTAGTCGTCGCTGATGCTACTTGATGACCGCAAAGCCGCCGTCCCAGCCAATTTGTTCACTAGCTGCTAACGTCATCTGCAAGAAGCCAACTGCTTCCAATTCACGAGCGCGCTTGAGCTTACCGGCGTCCTTGACTTGTAGCGGGCTTCCGGCTAACGCTTGTGCTAATTGGTGTTTGGCATCGTCATCATCACCGGCAACTAGCACGGTCGTGGGTTCTTTGCCATTGACCTGTCCACTTTGCAAGGTGGCAGCGAAGGTCGTGTTGAACGCTTTGAGCACCTTGCTGTCAGGCAATTGCTTCTGCAGCTCCTGCGCCGCAGAACTATCGGCAGGCACCACCAGGCTGTCCCAAGTATCAAAGTTCAATGGATTCGTAATATCAATGACGATTTTACCCTTCAATTCAGTCGCATACTGCTTTGCAAGGGCTGCTAGGGCTGGGTATGGCACTGCCATTACGATCAGGTCACCAAATGTCGTCGCTTGATCTTTAGAACTGTAATAAGTCACCGTTTGACCAGCTGCTTCAAAGTTGTGCCCAATAGCTTGTCCCATATTACCCTTACCAAAAATTGTAATTTGCATCGTCTATCCACTCCCATATTATTTTTAATAAATATTTCAGTACGATTATCATAGCATTAATTATCTTCCGATAGGGGAATCATGCTTCTGCCGTTCCAATCACCTGGATAGCTGCTTAGTTGGTTGAATCATTTCTGCAGTAGTTCAGGCGTCATTGCGCACCCAGATAAGTATCAGCAGTCAAAATGAACAGCCGTCATCATTTAAGCAAAAATGCCTCGCGACCGCCCGTCACAAAATTGTTTGCGGGTGGTCACGAGACGTTTAATCAACGTAACTGATGACTAAAGACAAGTGTCTCAGTCGTGCGTATTTAATTGCGGATCGAACTAGTCAGCTTAATTAGTGCCCGTCCCATCACCATACGTGGTCGAAGTGGTACTTGAACTCGTTCCAGTAGTGCTTGATGATGACGTGGTGCCATAGTCAGTCGTCGAACTGCTACTATCGGCCGCACTATAACTATAGCTATAACTAGAAGCCTTTGAGCTGGAAGTTGCCGAACTCGTATCCGTATCATTACTATAACTATAAGTATCGTCCGATGAGCTACTGTCGCTATAAACTGACGACGAAGAACTCGAGGATGATTCTGGTTCGCTGTAACTGTAGCTATAGGTGCTGGAGCTTGAAGATGATGCGGATGCCTTGTTAGCCTTCGCCAACTTCTTACGATCAGCCACTAACTTCACGTAGTCGTTTTCGGCTAACTGTGATTTTTTGCGGTAGGCCTTTAAGTTTGCGGCCACTTTATCAACCGTCGTTGACGGGGTCGAGGCCTTCAACTTGTTCTTCTTGTTATAGAGTTTCTGGAAGGCCGTGTCATAGCTGACCACCTTTTTGACGGTCTTACCGGTCTTTTCAAACAACTTATCATACTTCTTAGCAAAATAAGCCTTGTTCGTCGTCAAACCAGTACTGGTCAACCGTTGCTGATTCTTGGTGATCGTATCCATGGTGACATCCGCCTTGATACGCCCTTGAGCATTACGCAAATCTTGATAGTTCGTCCGGACCTTGAGCATTTTGGCTGCAGTGTCATGTTGCTTCTGCAAGCTCGTCTTCTCGCTCGAATCCTTCATATTATCAATATTAGTTTGTAACTTCGCCAATGTCGCACTCGTTGCACTACTGCGTAAATCGCGTTGCGCTGATGACGTGTAAACTTGGTCGACGATCCGTTCGGCACTGGTCCGTGCTTCGGCCTGCGTCGTTTGCGCATGGTTCCACATGAATAAGGCGCCACCTGCAGCGACCACTAAGATAGCCACCCCGGTCAGCATCAGTTTCCAGTTGTAATGCCGGGATTTCCGCTTCAGATGTGGATTTTGGTCATCGTTTTCAAGTCTGGATGCGTCCTGATTCTCAGCTTCCAAGTCATCAGCCGTGATGTGTTCTTCATGACGAGCGACCCGCGACATACTCGTCTTTTTAGGTTGCTTGCCGCCATTTGGTTGTTGGTCCCCATATAATTCTTCACGTGACAGTGGTAATTCTGGTTGTACCTCATCTTCAGGCTGTTCCGTCCCCTTGACCGCAATCTTCGGCTGTTGCTTACGCGCAACCGGTGGGATGTGGTCGGCAGGAATCCGCCGCGCAACTTTTGGTTGTTGTGGGGCTTCAGACTTCGCTTGTGTCGTGTTAGCGGTTGTCGATTGCGTTGCCGCCGACTTAGCCTTGTTCGCCTGGGACGATTGCCCCTTGGCTTTGGTTGAAGCTGCCGAGTTTGCCTTAGTTGCCGCCGAAGTCTGGGCCTGCGAACCAGTCGACTTGGCCGCGGTTGATGTGGCAGCCGATTTGGCAACTGCACCCTGAGCAGTGGCTGATTGAGCCGCAGCCGCCTTCGCGCCTTGCTTAGTTGCGTTCGTAGAAGTTGCTGTTGAATCATTGGTCGACTTAGCGGTTGCCGAACTAGTAGCAGCTTGGCTGGTTGCCGAATTTTCTGTCTTTTGTTGGCTCCGTTTAGCTGCAGCTTGCCGTGCATGCCGAGCCGTCCGGGTCATCGGTTCTGCCGTCGTATCGCCGGCTTGTGAGCCTGATTGGCTGCCCGTCGCTTGCTGATTCGTTGCTTGGCTAGCTGGTGTCTCCGCAGCCGCTGATTGACTCCCCTGAGCCGCAGACTTGGCTTGTGCCGCGTGCTTAGCCGTTCGGGTCGTCGGTTCTGCCGACTGTTGGTCCGCGGATGTTGCCTGGCTAGTGGCAGCTTTTGCTGATTGGGCATTCTTCGCTGCAGCCGGCTGTGATTGCGTCGCCTTAGTTGCTTGCGACGTTTCGTCCTTAGCATGCTTAGTGGTCGCCTTCGCAGCCGAACCTGCTGTTTTGGCTGATTCAGCTGAATTAGCGCCTTGCTTGGTCTGACTCGCAGCTTGTTTGGCCGCTTGTGCTCGCCGTTGCGCATCCTTCGACATGGTCGCGCTAGTTGCCGCATGCTTGGCCGTGTCCGCTTTGTCGGCCTTGTCTGACTTAGCGGCTGTCGAACTTGCTTTGCTTGTAGCGGCCGCTTTAGTGTCCCCATGCTGCTGTGCTTTTTTGGCCACTTTTTCAGGTTCAATCACTGCATCAACGGGTTGTTTACTATCCTCGGCATCCGCCTTGGAACGAGGGATATTGACCGTTGATTTTGCTTCGGGATCGTCTGATTTTGCCGCCGCTGAATCCTTTAGATCGTAGGCTAAAGGAATTTGTTCACTATCTTGTTCATCGTTATCGTCGTCAGGAATCGGCTCCGTAATGGAATTCCACAGCCGTCTACCCAACCCTTCTTTTTTCTTCTTTTTAGACAAAACCAACGCTCCTCGCCAATTTATAATTTATTCAGTCTCTGGTTAAGCGCCGACCAAAAATTAATTTATTTTCGGTAAAATAACCATTAATAGTTAAATTATAGCATGGAATTCACTGCTGAGAAACACTCGACCAACTGGTTTTGTGAATAACGCCGCAATACCTTAATTTCACATGAAAACTCTGCTATAATCAGCTTATCAAGATATTTGAAAGCGAGGAGTTCACATGGCCACTGCTAAAGTTATTTTTGCCACAATTACCGGTAATAATGAGGACGTTGCCGATATTATTACTGAAAAATTTGAAAAACTTGGAGTCGATGTTGCCAAAGAAGAAATCTCGCAAGCCGACGCCACGGAATTCAACGATGTCGATATTTGCGTCGTGGTCCCTTATACCTACGATGAAGGCGCGCTCCCTGAAGAAGGGCTCGATTTCTACGAAGACTTACAAGATCTCGATTTGACCGGCAAAATCTACGGTTGCGCCGGTTCCGGAGATACGTTCTACGATGACGATTACTGTAAAGCCGTCACCGATTTCAGTCAGGCGTTCAAAAAAGCTGGCGCGACTCAGGGAGCCAAGGATGTGTTCGTTAACCTTGCTCCTGAAGCGGATGACGTCAAGGCACTGGATGCGTTCACTGAACAACTAGTTGCCAAGGTGCAATAATTTTTAACCAGCAAAACAGGCCGCAGCTTCCGATTGGAAACTGCGACCTGTTTTTGTGTGGATTGGGAATTGTCACCTGGTACACACGAAGACTGTTCGTACACAGTTAGTCCACTTACTAGCTGGCCCATTTGAAAATTCTAACGTGTTATTGGCCAAGTTAGTGATGCGACCTACTGTTTGCGGCGTAATCCCAACCAGCCACCACATACCGTCAAGCCCAGCAGTAAGGCACCCCAGACACCGGAATGGCTTGCTTGTTCACTCGTTTGTGGTAAGTAATCCGCTCCGATTTTAGCAGTAGCTGGCTGAACAGAGCTGGATGGTGAAGCTTGGCCAAGTTGCTTCGTTGTTTGGTCGCGAACATTCAGGCCGGTGCGTGATTGCCCATCCGTTCCTGCTGATAAATCAGCAAGAACCGTTTGAGTTGCACCGTTAACATCGCTCGAATGATTGTTTGAACCATGATTGACACCAGTTTTGCCTGGGACCTTACCATTAGTCCCCTGATTGTTAGCGCCTAAAGTACCCGGTTTGCCCGCATTGTTCCCGCCTGGCTTACCATGGCTACCCGTGTCACCAGTTTGTGGTTGTTCACTAGGCTGTTCAGTCTGACTGCCATTACCAGATTGGCCTTGTTCATCAGAACCGTCAATATCATCGCCATCGTCCGGCCGAGCTGGCTGTTCTCCGGCATCCGGCTGTTCCGATTCATCCGGTTCGTTGGCATCACCGTCGCCAGGTTGTTCAGTATTCGATCCATCGCCAGGTTGTTCAGATTCATCCGTGTCATCACCGTCATCCGGCTGCTCACCGTTCGCATCACCATCGTCAGCTTCGACGACCGTCACCGTCACGACTTCGGTAAATACTTTACCGCTCGCATCGGTATATTGGTAGGTGATTTCGTAGACGCCGGCCTTCGTGGTATCCACGGTTCCGGTCACCAGCAGTTTATCAAACGGTACGGTGTCGCCATTCACGTCCATCACAACGACCACGTTTGCTTCCGGCTGCCAGGTATCGCCAACTTGCAGCGTTGAATCTTGAACTTGGAGTGCGCTCTGTGACTCGCCCTGTTCGTCATCTTCTTCAATCACGACGGTAATCGTTACCGTTGCCGCAACTAATTTGCCATGCTGGTTTTTAAACTGATATGTGACTTGATAGTCGCCAGCAGTCGTCCAATCAGGCATCCCGATAACTTCGATTGCGGACCAGTCAACGGGCTGCCCATCAACATCCGTCGCATTATGGAAGTTGGTTTGTGGCTGCCAAGTACTGCCACCCTGCCCATCCGTATGCACCGTCACGTGGTGTTGGTGAAGATTCAAACTTGCCTGATTTTCTTTGACCGTCACCGTGATAGTCTGACTCTGATTGCCAACCGTGTAGGTCACTTGATACTCCCCGGGTACTGCCGAGTTGACGTCGCCGGTCACCGTAACGTTGCTAAAATCAATTGGCTGACCATCCTTGTCCGTTGCGCCGTCAAACGCATCCTGTGGTTGCCAAGTCCCACCGGCATGCAAGTCAGTATCATGAACGTTTAGACTAGTTTGGTCGGCTTTGACGATCACCAAAGCCGTCACCGTTTTCCCCGCATACTTAAACGTCACTTGATACGTGCCTGGACGTTTCGTGTTCACGCGGTCCCCGCGCAGTTTGACCGCCTTGGGATTGGCGGCATACAGGGCTTGCACATCGACCGGATTGCCAAACTGGTCAACTAGCCTGTCGATACTGTTGGACCAATTCCAATCGTCACCGGCATCGATGGTCACATCATGTAAGTCGATGATCGCCCGATTGGCCTCCCAGATGTACGTCGCCATAGCAGCACCGTTGCCGGAATAGCGCGCAATCAGCTCTTGAGTGGTCAAAGTGTCATTTGGGTCGTCAAGGTTGACCCAACGGCCGCTATATTTTTCGGACAGATAGGGGCCGGGTAAACCAACTGAAGGCGCCTCGAGAAGTTTAGATAAATTAGTGTTGGGACCTAGCGTTAGCTTTTTAAGACTAAAATCACCCAGAAACATACCATTGTTCTCTGTAACCCGTGACATGTCTAGACCGGAAATATCCAACACTTCTAATTTGGGACTATACACAAATAAAGCACGGAAATTCTGAACTAATGCTGCGTCAAACTTGGAACCAAGTTTGATACTTGTCACATTACGCATTCCACCGAACATCCACAACATTTCTGTCAAACTTTCACTAGAAAAATTAGAGACATCCAAACTGCTGAATGCTGTACCATAAAACACGGCGGTCATATCTGTGACTTTTTCAGTATTAAATTGTTCCAATCCAATCACTGTTCTGAGGCTACCGCAGTATAAAAACGCACCGGATAGATCAGTCACATGGCTCGTATCCCAACCAGCTAAGTTGATACTCGTCAACTTAGAAAATTTAGGCCTATCATAAATTGCGACTCCAAATATCAGTCTCATCTCTTCAAGTTTGCTTGTATTCCAGCTGCTCAGGTCTAAGGTCGTCAAATTTAGATTGTCCATAAAGAGTCCCCGCATGCTGACAACCTCACTGGTATCAATTTTATCCAAGCCAACATAGCTTTTCACATTTTTTAAGTCGGAAAACAGTCCAGCCATATTTTTATCCGCAACTATCGTATCCGTGATAACCACTTTAGTTACTTGTTCAAACCACGTATACCATTCCCAAGGGCTGCTCATACTATGCCACGGCTTTAGTTTTCCCCCACCTAGTGATAACACGCCGGTTTCACCATCAAACCACCAGTTAACACCAATGTTACCTGTTACTTCTGTTCTTCGCGTGTCTTGAATGCCACGTTCTAATTCGTTAGCACGTGGTTCCTGGCGACGCACCATGTCTTTTGATTCCGTTAACACAGGTTGTTCATTGGCCGTTGCAGTGACATCGGGGCCAACAAGCAAACTATCTGGTATCTCAGTCGCTTCATCAGCCTCATGATCCGCAACTTGTCCTGAATCAGAGTGTACTGATGAACTATCATGATCGACCACAACATCCGGCGCTGGCTCAACAGGCAGTTGTCCATCTGCAGCGGGAGCTTCAACACCTTGGTCGGAAACCACTGACTGATTTGGTTGTTCAGTAGAAACTTGCACTGAAGCATCAGCATGACTTTCAGCGGGCGCTGCCACCATGGATTCCTGGACAGTGTCCGCCGCTTGTGAGTCGGTTGTCACGGCTTCAGCACTTGCCGGTGCATCACTGATTTCTGCTCTGGCTGCATTATCGCCAGATGTTTGTTCAGTCTTGTTCAGTGTCAGCTCGGGTTGCTGCTCGGTTGGTAAAACTTGGGTTGCAGTATCCGTCACCGGGGCCGCATCAGTGTCATCCGCGCGCCCATTAATCATGGTCAGGTTTAAGGTAATCAGCGTTATTCCAGCAAATACCCAAATTTTACCACTTTTGTACATTTTATACCGTTTTGCTTGTTCTCTCATTTGTCATCCACTCCTTAATCTAATTAGCCTCGCCGACGTTTAATTCCCAGTACACTCGCCAAACCCGTCGCCATCAAGATCATTAATCCCATCAATCCAAGGTGGTTAGACTGTTCACCTGTTTGCGGCAAGCTTTCACTCGCAGTTGTTCGAATTGCATCCGTTGTAACCCGTTCCTGTAGCGGGGTTACGACTGCAGTCTCCTGGTCTGAACGCACCAAAGCAGATTTTTCCCGTTGCTGATCAACTTGTTCGGACGAAATCTTCTGACTAGCATCCCTGTTCAGACCGCTTGTAGTCGCTAAACTAGGTCCGGTAACGTTCGGTCGTTGCCGTATTGATTCTTGATGTCCCGCATCGGTGTCAGCAGTTGGGCCACTTGGTTGGGACGGCTGCGTTGGTGCTTCTGGGCGTTCTGGAACTTCTGGATGTTCTGGCATTTCAGGGCGCTCTGGTACTTCCGGGCGTTCCGGAGCTTCGGGATGTTCTGGTTCTCCTGGTTGCTCTGGTTCACCCGGCACTTCTGGTACTTCTGGTTCTTCCGGTTCCCCCGGTACTTCCGGCTCTTCTGGTTCTCCCGGCACTTCTGGTTCCTCAGGTTCACCAGGTACTTCTGGCTCCTCGGGTTCTCCTGGCACTTCTGGTTCACCAGGCTCCTCGCCGTCCCCGTCACCCGTATCAGCCTCATTTTCAGCCACCGTCACGGTCACCGTGGCACTGACCAATTGTCCAGTCATATCCGTGAATTGGTAGACCACTTCATAGCTGCCGGCTGTGGTTAGGTCTGGGGTTCCAATGACCGTGATGCCTGACCAATCAACTGACTGGCCATCCGAATCGGTGGCATTGGTAAAATTATCTTGTGGTTGCCACACGGCGGTTCCCGTTGACGAATCGATTTCAACCGTCACGTCACTCGCTTGAAGATTCAGTTGACTTTGATTCTCTTTAACGGTGACCGTTACAGTCGTTTGATGGCCAGCATAGGTCAGCGTCACCTGATAAGTCCCCGGTTTGCTTGTGTCGACGGTATCGCCACTGACTGACACTGCTTGCGGATTGGTGCTCAATAACGTGCTAACATCGACAGTTTGACCATTCGCATCGATTAGCTGTGTCACATTTTGTGACCAATCCCAGGACTGATTAACAAAAATCTCACTATCTTTGGCCGTAATCGACGCTGCGGATTTCGTCTCCCAAACAAAGGTTGCTTTTGGCGCTGATTTACCAGCGTACAAGGCCAACAATTCAGTACTCGTTAGTGTTTGCGATGGATCATCAATATTGACCCACTTTCCCGTATAGGTGTTATTCTTGGGAACATCCGGTAAATCGACGAGCGGTTGATTGCCGTGGCGACTGAAATCAAGTCCCGGTCCGAGCACCAGTGTTTGTAAACTTGTCAAACCAGCTAACATTTGCCAATTAGCTTCGACGTTTTTTATATTA